>JAAYAC010000177.1 GCA_012719535.1 Syntrophomonadaceae bacterium
CCTCGATGGCCTCGTCGATGGTGGTGATGTAGCGAGCCGCCGCATTGTAGGCATGTTGGAACCTTATCATGTTAGCCATCTCCTCGTCCAGGGAAACCCCGGCGGTTGACTGGCGCTTGCTTTCGAGCTGGGATAAGAGTATCTCCTGGTTATCTACCATTCGAGTAGCCTCCTGGGCAACCACCCCGATGGAGGACACCTGAGCCCGCCAGTAGTCGTCAACCGTGGCTTGCTTGATCATGGTGCGCGGTTGGGTTCCCACCGCCCCGGTCGCCGCAAAGTTAACACCGGCAAAGTCCGGGTCACCGGAATAGAAAACCAGGGTGGTGCCTTCTGCTCTAACGGAAACGGGAAGACCAGCGTTGGTCAAACTTTGCTGAATGGCACCAATATATTCATCCAGGTCTTGATATTCATTGCCGGCACCGGGAGCAGGAATGTTTATAGTAGTCGTTGTCCCGGTGGGATACTCTACGGTAAAATCAATAGCGACATTCAAAGGAAACGGCTCTGCTCCTCCCAGTACGGTGTTCAGGTCCGACACTTGGGCATAGTATTCATCCCGGTTCAGAGTATGTTTCAACTGGGCCAGTTTTAGCGCGTTGGCGCCGTCTCCAAAGTTTATGCGCTGGCCTGCCGCGTCCAGGGTACGATGACCGGCGGCAGCAATATTCTTCACATCACCGGCGATGGCATCGCTCACCTTTATGTATCGTGCCCATTCAATACTGGGGTCATTGTCATTGCTGCCCGGCTGGTCGAAAAAGTTGAGGCCGTCCGGATAGGCGCCGTTGATGTTGTTCAGGCTGTAGCCGCCCCGGTGGACCGCGTTGGTGGTCATTACTACCGTTTTGGCCATGAGGTTGAGTTCATCCATCAGCCGCGGAACAATGGCCCGGGCCTCTCCCAGGCTGGAGCCGGCCGATGGACCGCGGGCATCCAGCAGTCCCATAAGTTCCCCTGATCTAAGGGAAAGCTGGTGGTTACTTCCCTGCCAGACCACGTTAAATATACCACCAGTATCAGGCTTTACCTCCAGGCTGGCATTGTCTATACCCTGGACCAGGGGCGTACCCCCGATCAACACGGTCACCATGCCGTTGCGCTCCTGGGTGATAGTGGCATCGACAATTTTCGAGAGCTGGTCCAGCAGGAGGTCACGCCTGTCCTTCAGGTCGTTCGGTTCCTTGCCGGCAATGGTTATGGCCTGGATCTGCTGGTTCAGATCGGCCAGCTGGGCGGCCAGTGAATTGATCTCATCCACCTTGGCCTTGACCTGGGCATTGAGGTCTTCTTTAAGCTCCTGCAGCTGCCGGTATATGTGGTGAAAAGTATCGGCTACCGCCATGCCGCGCTGCAAGACCACGGCTCGCACCGATTCGTTTTCCGGGGACTCGCTCAGGGCTTGCCAGGACTTCCAGAAGTTGTCCAGCACCCCGCGCAGCCCCTGGTCCGTTGGCTCGTTAAGGATTACCTCGATCTTGTCCAGGGCCATCTCTAGAGACTGCCAGTAGCCCTGGGTCCGGTTTTCGTCTCTTATCTGAAAGTCGACGAAATCATCGCGCAGGCGGCGAATTTCGTTAATGGTCACCCCGGTCCCGATCTGGCCGGCGGAGAGATCCTGGCGCATGGCCGGGGCATGGTAGGACGGAGTAGTGACCATCACCGCTTCCTGGCGCGTGTAGCCAGGCGTATTGGCGTTGGCCACGTTGTGCCCGGTTACATCCAGGGCGGTCTGGTGGGCCATAACCGCCCGTCTCCCTATCTCAAGTCCCAAGAACATCGAACGCATATTAAGACCTCTTTCTTTTACGAAACCGCAGATTACGCAGATGAGCGCTGATAAATGCGGCCATTATATATGACTATTAGTAGAAGACCATTTATGTTTTTGTGGTTAGCGCTTAAGTACGTCAGGCATGAGACCTACCCAAAAACCCGACAGTATTTCCAAATGAATAATGGTTCACTTCAGCGAGCATCAGTGGTTTCATTAGCGTCAGACCTTCTGGTCCAGCAGGCTGATTTTGCGCCGGTTTCCAACCAGGGCGCCCTTGTCCGAATAGGTGAAAGAGCCGCCCCGGGTTATGGCATCCTCCAGGCAACGGATGAAACTCAGTGACTGGTTGATCAGATCTTCGTTTTCCCGGTTCAAAACCTTGAGGGAATTTAGACCGGCCTGCAGCGTTTCCAGTTGTTCCTGCAATACATCTTCCCCGGGAAAACCCCTTTCCCGTACCACCGCCAGCAGGGTACTGGCCGCCAGATCTGCCACATCCATCCCCATTTGCCCGGCCAGCTCGCCCTGCAACCGGTACCTTTCATCTTCCAGCCGCTCCAGGGCAAGCACCAGCCTGCCTTCCTTCTTGAGCAGCTCGTCCAGAGCGCGAACCTGGCCCAGGATAACCAGGCGCCTCTTCTCCCCGGCGAGCTCCACCAGTCCTTGCACCAACCTGTTCTGTTCGGTCAGTATCCTCAGGAACTCTTCGAGCTTTACCTTCATGCTGTCCACCATCTTTCCCGCGGTGCTCGTGTCCAACTACCGCTTTCAAATAAGGGGGGACTTTTCAGTCCCCCCTGCCGGGCCGGTTCATGTTCATATTCTCACATCGCTGGCTACCCTCTCGCCCCAGGCGCTTACTCCCGGGTTAGACCAGTTTATCCACCAGCAAGCGGTAGATAAGCTGTTCGGCAACCTGGGCGTCAGAAACCGAATAAGTACCGGTTGTAATGGCTTCCTTTAGCAGCTTTACCTTGTCTTCCCTGACTTCCGGGGCCTCTTTAGCCACCTGCACAGCCTTCTGCTTTATTTTGCTTTCCCCGGATATGGCCACCTCGTCGCTCTTGTTGAAAGGCGCCATAACGTCTTGCCTGGGCTGAATATTATCACTCTTAACCTGTTTGCCGTAAATCTTTAACACGTTCTGCACCTGGTTGGCAGAGATGATCATGGTCTCACCCACTTTCGCTACCGTACACGGTATACTATTAGTTTATTCGCTCAAAACCCCGGAGAGTTGAACGGGAGCTCTCCTGCCTGAGGCGAATTATTTTGCTCTACAGTGCGCTAGCTTCCGTTTTCGCCGGTCTTTGCCGTTATCGCAGCCGGGAAGGATTGTCTTTGTCCTTGTCCCTAATATCCTTGACGTACATGCGCTCCTTGCCGCGCCCGGCGGGTGCTTCCCGGCCCTCCCGGTCGTCCTTTTTCATGGTAGCGATGGTCTGGCGCAGGGCGTTGTCCAATTCCTGAACACAGCTCCGGCAGTAGCGGCCTTGCTCGATACGAGCCCCGCATCTCTCACAGGTGATGCTGGCCCCGGCTGCAAGCCCCTTGGATACCAGGCGGCCTTCTTTGAGGAAACGCAGGATTTTCTCCTCGTCCACACCCGTCTCTTCCGCCACCTGGAGTATGGTTGCGCCGGGGTGCTTGCGCACATATTGCCTTACTATGGTGAACTCTTGTTCTTCCACTTCAGTACACTTGGGGCAAAGGTCTTTTCCCTGGTAGGCAAACAGCTGCCCGCATTCCGGACAATTGCGCAACTCCGCCATACTCTCCCCTCCGGAAATGGAGTTTATCATAAACAGTCTGCGTTTGTCCGCGTCTGATTCAATACCCTTTGCCGGTGGCCCAGGTTATTACTGCTACCCGATTGGCCCCGGCATCCAGGAGTACCTGGACACATTCCTTTACGGTGGAACCCGTGGTATACACATCGTCGACCAGTAATATATTTTTGCCTCGTATCTTCTGCCCGTGCTGCACCTGAAAGGCATTCTTGAGATTCGCTTCCCGCTCCTGTTTGGAAAGTTCGCGCTGGGACGGGGTTTCCTTTACTCTAACCAGCACATGGGCATCCATTTTAACCTTGATGGTCCTGGCCACCTGGCGGGCCAGTACTTCACCCTGGTTAAACCCCCGCTGTTTCAAATTTGCCTCGGATATGGGGACGGGCACCACCAGGTCCAGAGGCCAGAACTGCGGTTCGTTTGCCACCACCTTCCCCATCATTACGCCCATGCGAACCCCGATATAGCGGCGGCACAGAAACTTGAGTATCTTAACGGCGATCTTGAAGCCGTTCTCATACGGTCCCACCGCGCGAGCAATAAAAAAGGGAGGGTCCTTTTCCTCGCATTCTGTACACAGTACTCCCCCGCTACACAGATATTTGCCACACCGGCGACAGGTCTCCAGCGGTTCCCGGGACTCCTGCATGCGGGTGTCGCACTCCTCACACCAGGGCTTTCTGCTCCAGTAGACGCCCGGTTTCCGGCAGAGAGCGCAGGCATTGTGAGGAAGCAGTATATCAAGTATCAGTTCAACCATCTAATCACCTCATGAGTTCAAGTCATTTCTCTTCTGCTTGCTGGTTTCCAGCAAACCCTTCTTTTCCGCCTCCTCGTTGAGCAGCTTGATTTTTCTCACTGCACCCTCTATAGCCCGGTTGACGCGTGAGGTTACGAACCAAACCTTGCCGGTGGGATAGCTGTCGGACCAACCTACCCGGCCGGCCAATTGAATGAGGCCGCCTTCGTCGAAGGCCTCGTTGTCGGCATAAAGAACAATCACATTGGTATGGGGCGCCTTGTCGCCCCGGCGGGTAAGGTTAGTGGTGACCAATATCCGGAAATCACCCCTTACCCAGGCGTTTACTTTCTTATCGCGTTCGGGGTCATGATATCCGGTAGCCATCAGTATCTGGTCGGGTTTGCTGTATGAGATCTGCTGGAATCTTTCCCGCAGGTAGCCGCCGCCCCTATCCGCAGTGGCCGGGTCCGGGACCACCACCAGCAACTGGGCCTGATCCTCTTCCAGGGTCTCTCTTACCAGGCTGAATAGGCTGGCCGGTATCTTCCGTTCTCCCTGGATATCCTTCTCCACCACCACCCGGGGCACGGGCAGGGGTACACCATGGTAACGCAGGGGTATAAGTATCACCTTCACTTCGCCCCGCTGCGCACGTGCGTACAGGGCGGGAGCCGGGGTCGATGTCACGTAGATGAACTTGCCCTCGCTTTTCTTGGCCCGGCGCAGGGCATTGACCAGCATCTCGCTGGCCCGGTAGGGGAAAGACTCGGCCTCATCCAGGATTACCAGGTCAAAGCTCTTGTAATACTTCAGGGCGTGGTAGGTTGAAGCCAGGACAATGTCCGGGTTCTTCTGCAGGCGGGCGATCTTGCCATAGGCCCCCGCCACGCTTACGCCCGGAAAGGCCTGGTTAAGCCGGTAGAGCATTTCATCCATTATTTCCTTGCGCGGCACACCGAACAGTACCCGGCCACCTCGTTTTAGCACTTCCCGGATGGCCCCGTAAGACACCTCGTTCCGGGAGGCGCCGCTGGCGGCCCAGACCAGAGCCTCGGAGACACTGTCCTTGCGCACGAACCTGGCCAGGGCTTCAAATGCCTCGTATTGGGAGAGGCTGAAGGTTACATCCAGATTAAGCCGTATATTACGGACGTAGTTTTCTTCAACCCGGCTGCGGGCCGGAGCCGCGTACAGCGCTTCACACGGCTTGGACTCGCCCAGCATCAGGCAGCCTTCGCAGAAGTAACACTCCCGGTTCCCGACATGGCAGTAGGCCTTCTTTATCCGGTCGTTGTGGCCGCACCGGTTGCAGACCATCTCTCCCGGGGAAGTTATCTTGACCGCGGGAACGCGCAGGATGTTCCCCCTCAGGGTAAGGAGGTGCAGCAGGATATCCAGGTTGTCGAGAGCAACATTGCAGTCCGTCAAACGCCTTTCGATTTCGCGGCGGTAGTAAATCCTTCCCTGCACAATCCCTTCCAGGGTGTCTTCATAACGGTGTAGCGAGAAGTAGTCGATGTTTATCACGCTGGTTGAAAAGTACAAGGGTTCTTCCAGAAAACACTCCTCATTAAGCTGTTGAAGCTCTTTCTTCACCTGCTTGAACCTGGCGTGGACCATACTCCTGATGGTCCGGCGGGGATGGAAAATAAAGGGAACACCGAACCCGGCGTTGTATTCCTTGCCCACGCGCTCAGCAGGCTTGGCGACCGATGACAGGACGTATTCGGCCACCGCCAGTGGAAGAGGAGAAGATATGTAAGCAATATCAGTGTAGCCTTCCGTATGGTTTAGGAACGAAAGGTCAACCTGGGGATTAGCAGATATACCGAGCCTGTATTTATGCTCGTTCCATACCATGTAAACCACATACTGCCGGCAAGGCACACTAATCCCCCCTTCCTATTTTTATTGTCGCACTTGGAACCGCGGACTGTCAACGATTTTCCCGCCCAGGGGATATCATTCCTCGCTACTTCTGGGGAATGTCCCACCCTTCAATCTCCACCGCGTCGCCAACCTGCCCGCCGCATTCCGCCACCGTTCCTGGGGGCAATTCGATGACCAGGCAGGCTTCTCTCACCACCCGGCTCCAGCGCCATGGTGACAGCCTTTCCAGTATATATACTATGCGGCCGCTGGTGGAAACAAACAGAATATCGATGGGAAATGACATGAAGCAGGTATGTACCGACCGGCAGGGGTAGATAACCAGGGCCTCCCCGCGCTCAGCACGGGGCTTTCCCATCCAGCCCCGCAGGCGGCTGTGGAAGGTGGTTGCCAGCCGCGCGTGCGCAGCCAGCAGTTTACCGCGGGTAAGATTGGTGATCCGCAAGTCCACGGCCTCCTATTTGAATGATTTTGCCAGTGAAATCACGGCCGGCCCCATAAGGACCAGGAAGAGGGCGGGGAAAATGAAAAGAAGAATGGGTATAAGCATCTTGATCGGCGCCTTTTGTGCCTTCTCTTCAGCTCTTTGTTTTCGCTTCTCGCGCAGCTGGTCGGCTTGAATGCGCAGGACGTTGCTGATACTGACCCCCAGGGAATCGGCCTGCACGATGGCACCTATGAAGGTAGTCACGTCGTCCACGTCAATCCGGGTGGCCATGTCTTTCAGGGCTTCCCGGCGGGGTTTGCCCATCTTGATCTCGGTCAGGGTATTGGAGAATTCTTCCGCCAGCGGCCCCTCGCTTTTTTCCACCACTTTTTGTAGCGCCGCATCAAAACCCAGCCCGGCCTCCACGCTGACGCTCAACATGTCCAGGGTATCAGGTAGAGACTTGATGATCTGCTCCATGCGTGTCTTGCGGCATAGACTCAGGTACATGTCGGGCAGGACCAGACCCAGCGTACCCAGCATCAACAGCATAAGGAACGAACGGGTGAACAACCCCCCAAGAATGAGGACCCCCAATACCGTGTACTTGAAGACCACAAAGGTTTCCGCGTTCCAGCCGTGGGGTCTTCCCGCCAGCACCAGTTTCTGCTCGTAGGACAAGGTCTTTTCCTTGGGCATCACCCGCTTGAGGTTTTCAGTTAGCATTTTCACCAGCGGCTTGAAAATACGCTCGCTCAGGGGCTGTTCCAGTTCCTGGTATACCGTCTCCCGGGTGTTTTGCGTGTACTGCTCCAGCCGTTCGAGCACGCTCAAGCGGTCACGGTAGATAGTGTACCCCACCGCCAGGGTAGCAAAGAAAACGGCTGTAAACGCCGACACATAGAATAGAATTAGCACATCCCCACCCCGCTCTAAAAATCGATGTTAACGATCTTGTTGATAATCAGCAACCCAATAAGCTCGGAGATGGCTCCGGCCCCCAGCAGGTAGAAGCCTAACGGGCTTTCCAGCATGGTGTTCATGTATCCCGGGTTGATAATCAGCAACAAAAATATCAGGCCTACCGGAAGAAGACCAATGATGATGCCGGACAAGCGTCCCTGAGCGGTTAGGGTCTTGATCTGGCCCTTGATGCGCGTCCTTTCCCGGATGGTACGGGAAATATTATCCAGTATCTGGGCCAGGTTCCCTCCCACCTGCCGCTGGATGAGTATGGCGGTGACGATCATGTCCAGGTCGTCGCTCTTAACCCTTTCCGTCATATGCAGCAGGGCCTCCTCCGTGGTGGAGCCCAGGTTGATCTCTCGCAGAGTCCACTCGAACTCGTTGGCGATCGGAGGAGGTAGCTCTTTTCTCACCGTGTCCATCGCCTGTTGAAACCCAAAGCCGGCCCGCAGCGCGTTGGCCATGATTACCAGAGCATCGCCGAGCTGCTCGTTGAGTTTTTTCAGTTTCTCGTTCTTCTTATGCAGCAGGTAGAAGCGCGGCCCCCCCACTCCCAGCAGGAACAGCAGGAAGGTAAGCGGAATATTGAAGGTGAGCAGGTACGCCACCAGCGGGCTGGCCAGGGCAATGCCCAGCCACAGGGTGATAAATTCCTCCCCTTTTAGGGGGATACCCGCCTGCAGGAGCTGGATCTGCATCTTTTCCGTGAAAGAGCTGGCGGCAAAGATGGTTGAGACCTTCCGGAACAGGTCGGCCAGGGATAGCCTCTGCCGCTCCTTACGTTCGGCCCCGTGCCCGGCGCGGGCGACCATCTCCAGCCGCTCCTGCACCTCGCCTTTCTTGTCCAAGGTTTTTAAAATGGCCATGGCCAGGCAAAAAGCGGCCAGGAAAGCCATGATATAGATAGTCGCGAGCATTATCGCTCCTCCAAACCAGATTACTCTCGTGAAAAAAACAGACGCTAACTACGCTGACAGCTTATGCATCACGCTGACAATTACGACTCGAAGATGTCGGGGGGCAGGACCATGCCGCTGGCAACCAGCTGTTCCATACACTTGGGGCGGATGCCGGTGGCCCGGTGGCGACCGATAACTTTACCCTTGTTGTCCATCCCCGTCTGCTCGTATACAAAGATGTCCTGCAAAACCACTACATCACCTTCCATCCCCACCACTTCCGTGATGTGGGTTATCTTGCGGCTACCGTCTTTCAGGCGGCTCTGCTGCACGATAATGTCGATAGCCGATGCGATCTGTTCCCGGATGGCCCTGACCGGCAGGTCCATTCCCGCCATCAGCACCATGGTTTCCAGGCGAGCGATCATGTCCCGGGGACTGTTGGCGTGGCCGGTGGTCAACGAGCCGTCATGACCCGTGTTCATGGCCTGCAACATGTCCAGCGCTTCCCCGCCCCGGCATTCCCCGACCACAATGCGCTCCGGGCGCATACGCAGGGCATTGCGCACCAGGTCCCGGATGGTGATGGCTCCCTTGCCCTCAATGTTGGGGGGCCGGGTTTCCAGCGAAACCACGTGCTCCTGGTTCAGCTTGAGCTCGGCTGCGTCCTCGATGGTGATGATACGCTCATCGCCGGGAATAAAGGAAGATAAGACGTTCAGGGTACTGGTCTTGCCGGCACCCGTTCCTCCCGAAACCACGATGTTGAGGCGCCCCTTGACACAGGCCTCCAGGAATTTGGCCATGGCCGGTGTCAGCGTACCAAACCGGATGAGGTCCTCAATCTGCAGGGGATTGGAGGAAAACTTCCGGATGGTTATCGTCGGCCCGTTAAGAGCCAGAGGGGGAATGATAGCATTGACCCGGGAGCCGTCCGGCAGCCGGGCGTCCACCATGGGCATGCTCTCGTCCACCCTTCTTCCCAGGGGGGAGATGATCTTCTCGATGACATGCAGCACGTGTTCATCGTCCCGGAAGGTCACTTCGGTTAACTGCAGCTTGCCCTTTTTTTCCACATAAACCTGATTCGGCCCGTTCACCATAACCTCGGAGACCTCGTCATCCTCCAGCAGTGGATTAATAGGACCGAATCCCAGTACTTCGTCAATAACCCTGGCGATTATTCTATCACGTTCGCCGCGCAGGATTACACCAGCTTCCTTATCCATAATGGCTTCCGCTATCCTGCGGATCTCCTGGCGGATAGTCTCTTCATTCTGGCTGCCATCCATATTGACGGACTTCAGGAATTCCGCGTCCATCTCTTTGATAACTTCACGGTGGATCAAGTGGACCAGGTCCTGGTAGGTATCCTTCTGCTTCTCCTTTTTTTCTTCTACCACCTTGATTTCCGATTGTTTCTCGGCTTCCAGCCTCTTCAAAAGGGACACTCTTGAACCTCCCCCAAGCTATTTCACACATGCGCACCGGTGCTTACCGGCCCCAGAAACCTCTGCGGGTCTTGGGCTTCTCGACAGGTTCCGTTACCTGCACTCGCGGATCGATGAGGGACACTATGGAATAAACACCGCGCGAAATGGCAGCGTATGGGTCCACCAGCACGAACGGCTGCCCGCGATTGACGGATTGGATGACCAGCTTGCCTTCACTGGGCAACTGGGCCTCAATCTTCATTTCCAGCACTTTCTCTACATCCTCCGGCTCAATCCCCCAGGAACCGGTGGCCCGGTTCAGGATTAGCCTGGCCTTGGGCAACAGCCCCAAGCTCTTGAGAACATCCACCCCACGCTTGATGTTCTTCACCGTGGGCAGCTCCAGCGACGCCACCAGGAGAATACGGTCGGCCATATCCAGCGCGACCAGGGTAGTATCGCTGAAAACGGGAGGAGTGTCCACAAGTATGTAGTCATGGTTCTTTGTGAACACCTTGAGGACTTTCTCTATCCCCTCTGCAGTAACCAATTCGGCAAGTTCGGGCTTGTTGGGAGCGGCCAGCACCTTGACCCCGTTGCGCTCGTACAGGTAGTTTTCCAACAACTCGGCGTCGAGCTCCCCCTGCTCCTGCATCAGTTCGGCCAGAGTGCGCTTGGGATAGATGTTCATCATCACTGCCACGTCGCCAAACTGTAAGTCAAGGTCTACTAAGCCCACCTTTTCCCCGGTTTGTTTAGCCAGGGCCACGGCCAGGTTGGTGCAAAGGGAGGACTTGCCCACCCCTCCTTTGGTACTGAAAAGAGCGATGATCTGCGGCTGGTGGCTTTTTACTTCGGGTTGTTTGCCTTGTGGCTGGCCGTAAGTCTCCCACCGCTGGCGGTTCAGTTCTACCACTCGCTTAACGGTGGAGGCCAGCTCGTCAGCAGTAAAGGGCTTAACCAGGTACTCCTTGGCTCCGGCCAGCATGGCACGCCGGAGGTACTCGGCTTCCCCCTGTACGGAAACTATGATAACCGCCACCTGCGGGTACTTGACCGATATAATTTCGGTAGCCTTTATCCCGTCCATTTCCGGCATGTTTATATCCATCAGAATGACATCCGGCTCGGTGTCCCGCACCAGGTCCACAGCTTCCTGGCCGTCGCGTGCTTCCCCCACCACGGTTATGCTCTTGTCAAGCTCCAGCATCATTCGGATGTTCTCCCTGGTCTGTTCAATATCATCGGCTATAACTAATTTGATCTCCTTCATCCCTTTAACCTCCCGGCCCGATTGTCTGACGGGTATCCTACTGCTGCTTTCCCGAAACCCTCGCAACACTGCTCATCTGGTAAGGCGGCAATACCACAGGCTTATCATCCGCCGGCGACCGCAGGACCAGCCGTATGCTGCATTTCTCCGCAACCAGGGACAGCCCCTGAGCTTGCTCCGGGGTAACCAGCAAAGTCAAGGTGCTGGCCGGCATCGCCGCCGGTCCAGGGGCGGTAGTACCCTCCGGAGTAGTCTGCATATCACTCGTCCGCTGATCTACCGCTAAAACCTCAATATTCTGCAAGAAGAAAATAGTACCGTTCACCGGCGCATCCACCGTGGCGATTATATCCACCCGATCTCCGGGCTTGACGAAGCCGGCCACGCCCTTGATAACATCAACCGGAATGGTTATCGCCCGCATGCCCTCGCGGATCGAGTACGCCAGGCGACGGGCTTTGGCCTGGTCGGTGAGTACCTTGTCGGCCAGTATCTCCTGCCCGGCAGCAATGTTGCCGGTAGCCAGCTTGCCGACCACTTCGCTCTTGCTGCGCGCCGCTTTCGGGTGCGAGAACTTGGCGGGAACCTTTTCCACCACAACCTGCTCGGGCGCAATTACCGAGTCCCGCGGGATGTCAGTAACTGCTTTTACCACTGTCCGCAGGTCATCCGGCTCATACTTGGCCCTGACCTCTTCGATAAACTTGTAGGCCACCAGCGCCGCGATAATACCAAAGAGTGCCGCCATAATCCAGAATTTCCTAGCCTCTTTCACAACCCGTCCCCCTTAATTACTCACTAAGTTTAACTCCATATGCTCCATAATCGCTCAGGCTGTCATCAATACCCCCCAGGCCCTCCGCAGTAACAAAGCGCCCGGTGACGTAGTTGTTGCTGCCATTGCCCCCCGACCCCTCGAGGAGAAACGAGGCAAAACCTACTATTTTAACCGTCTTGTCGTGTTCGCTGTAGACCTCGACCACCGGAACGATAACCACCCGGGGACAATCCGGGTGATAACCATCTTTTGGGTTGGTCACACCTGGTTGATAAGTACAGCGGGGAGTATGGGGGCACTGGTTCATGCGATACTCCACCCCGTCGTTGACCGGGCCGGACATGTTGCCGGGTTCTTGAGATACTATGTCACCGACTTTCAGCGTCCCCTGGTAACCGTATTTTATATCGCGTCGCAGATCGTTAGCACCGCTGTTTCCCGGCAACCTCAGGCACTGAAACCATCCCCGTTCCCCGTGACCGACCTTCAAGGTAACCTGTTCTCCGTATGTAAACCAAGTTCCCTCCACAGGTTTCTCGACGGAGAAAGGAACCACCCCCCTATCCACGGAACTCAGCGGGCCTAGCCGCGCTGCCGCGCGCGCGGCGACATTACCCTGGTAGATTCCTAGCGCTTGAGCAAAGAACAGGTTCACGGCACGGGTTCCGGTCCCCGTAATCTGGCGCCTGTCTGCCGACACTGAGAAACTCACTTCACCTTCCTTGGCACCATTGGCCTGTGCGTATTGCTGGGCAACGGCCTCGGCAGCAGATGGATCGTTCGGCAGTTCCTGAACCCCGGCCAGTACCCCGGCGTCGATGGCATTCGCCAGGCGGCTCTTGTTGAGGTACATGAGGCCAAAGTCGGTAACCAGGGCGGTAAACCCCAGCAGTACCACCATGGCGGCCGCCACCAGCACCAGGACGGCCCCTCTTTCTTCGCGCCAAAAGTTGGCAACTGTCCGTATCATGTTAAAACACCTCACCCTACTCGCAACGCATGGTGCACGACGCAGTCAGAGGAAAGGGATCGGGAATGAGTTCGGCTATAAGCGGGACCACGATGTCCACCGAGTAGTCTATGCTTACCTGGAGAGAATTGCCTCTTTTCCGGGGATTGGCCGGGTCCTGAGGGGTAATGGTTATGTCACCATCAGTAAGGGTTATGGCAGTGGCTCGGTTCTTGATGAGGGTCTTGATGCTGGCATCGGTGTTCCCCACTACCCCGTAGCGGGCTCCCTCGCGGGCCAACTCGGTAATCGTGAGATATGCGGAAAAGATGCGCCCAAATTCTATGATGCCCATTACCAGAAACAACAGAATGGGCAAAACCAGGGCAAACTCCAGCATCGCCTGTCCACGGCCGGACTTGATGAAACGGTTCAGCTCAGCTATCACCTACCTACCACCAACCCTTAAAATACGCAGCCACCGCTCCCATGGCTATAGCCAGGCCATATGGAAAATACATCTCGAACGGTGCCCTGTCAAGACTACCCAGAAAAACCTGCTTGCGTCTTCCAACCAAAGCCAGGACCGCGCCGCGTCCAATCCGCACCATGCTCTCCTTGAACCTGCCGTCCTTGGCCAGGAGCACCGCGGCAATAACCCCACCAACCAGGGCCATCCAGACAAAGGCACTGAAAACAAAGGCAGTTCCCTTGAAGGCCCCAATCATCCCCAGGAGTTTCACATCACCGGCTCCCATCCCTCCCAGGGCAAATGGTACTATGAGGAGTATGATCCCCAGTCCCAGGCCCTTTAGGCTGAACAACAGGCCCGGTAGCCCCGCCTGGTACAGGTGAAAACCTGTCCCCGCGGCCATACCGCTCAGCACCAGCCAGTTAGGGATACGCCGGGTCCTAATATCGTAAACCACCGCCCCTGTAAGCAGGAGCAGTAGAAGGATATCCACTCTACCACCTCCGGAGTCAGGCTTGGATCTATCTTTGGCCATGAAAATACTCCCGGAACCGCAGGTGTTCGCCGCCGAGGTGACGCACACCTTTGAGGAATTTAGAAGCAAGCATTAAGAATTCCCAGTTTTATCGGCAATGTTCGCGTATTCTCATTCCTGGCACTCAGCCTGTATTGGTCCAACCAAAGAGCGACCACACGTCGGCAACCGAGCATTGCCGTTGTTATGTGTGAGAAAGTAGAGCTGAGGGCCTGGTATGCTATTGTCTTCCGAAGATCCAAGCCTGGCCCCCCTTTCTGAAAACAGAACCCTACTCGCGGAGTAGGGTCTTTTTATGAAGGAGGGTTATGCTTCTGCCAGTTACCCTTGCCTTGCAAGTCTATAGTTATCCCGGTCTCAACTGCGGGGATGATGCTTAGCTGTTCAGGCTATTACCCGCACTCGTAAATATGTTCCTAATCTTCGGCCCCAGGAATGTTAAACCCGCAATTACCACTATGGCGATGAGAGCCAGGATCAACCCGTATTCCGCCATGCCCTGACCTTCTTCTTCCGCCACCAGGCGCTTGATCAGTTTCGACATGCAATCTTCACCTCCCCACAGCAATCTGCCAAACCTACTAAGGTAATACTAAGGTAATACTATAGTAGGCTTATGCCAATCTAAAACAAAATCCAACAATCCTCTTAAATTATAAAGTTAATTGGACGCATTTGCCACTAGGACGATAGTCACTCCAACTGCGGTAATAAATGACAATAATAACCGCTGTACGCCGATAGATGACTCACCAGCCGTCATGCTCCTCTTGCCGATGAAGGGCTCATGTCTTAGCTCCGCTATCAGACCTGTCTCCGCTTCTGGCCCCCGGCCTCATGCTACCTTCGCCCCGGTCCCTAATTACTTCCCTAATTATTAATGAACGGTCAGTGTTCATCCGCGTTCATCAGTGTGAATCTGTGGCTGCGTTTTTCCTAGCAGGTCACCCTCAGCCCGGCGACCGGTTTGCACACTATGTGCTGTCGAACCCTGGAAATGCTTTTCCGCCCGGCCATTGTCCGCCGCCACCGGATTATGAATCGCAAGCAGCTTGGCCCCAGCCCGGTCAGGCACAGCATCATAACCAACCAGATAGCCAGGCTCACAACTTTGAGCAGGGTCACCATACCCAACCCCCTCCCCCGGCTGTTGTCAATTCAGTATATACTATGCCAGCGGGGGGGTGTTTGATTAACGTTACTGATACCGGCTATTCATCATTTACTACCCCGTTCTTGATGGCAAAAATGGCTGCCTGGGTACGGTCCTTGACTTCCAGTTTGCGGAAGATGCTGGTAAAATGGTTTTTAACAGTCTTCTCGCTGATACACATGACATCAGCCATTTCTTTGTTCGAGTAACCTTTAACCAGCAGGTCTAGCACATCCTTTTCCCGCTTGGTCAGCTTGGCATAGTTCTTCTTTCTTTCTTCGCGGGAGAGTTCTCTCGTCACCTTTCCGGCCACCCGCGGGTGGATGATCACATTCCCTTCCCTGACCTTGAAGATGGTGCTGGTAAGTTCCACGGTGTCTACATCCTTAAGCACGTACGCCGAAACCCCGGCTCTTACCGCCTCCACCACCTGCTCGTCCTCGTACACAGTCAGGGCGATAATGTTAATGTGAGGGAATTCTTTCTTGATAACCCTGGTGGCCACGATACCATCCGTACCGGGCATCTGAATGTCCATCAGGATAACGTCCGGCTGGAGCTTGCGGGCCAGGTTTATCGCCCCTTGCCCGTCACCTACCTCCCCGATTATTTCGATACGCTCGTCCATTTCTAACAGCTTCCTTAACCCTTCCCTAACCAGGGCATGATCATCGGCGATCAAAACCCTTACTTTGTTCATCCTCGTCCCCCTCCTGCCGTACCGGCACCTCGATTATAACCCGCGTACCCTGCCCTATGGCTGACTGTACGTGGAGTTTTCCCCCCAGCAAACCGACTCGCTCCTCCATTCCCAGCAAACCAAGTCTTTCCCCCTTCTGTTCCCTCACTCTGTTTACATCAAATCCGCGACCATTATCCTTGACTACTACCGTGACCTTTTCCGGGGCCATTTCCAGTTTAATCTGTGCCCTGCCGGTCATGGCATGCTTGCGCACATTGGTTACCGCTTCCTGAACCAGCCGGAAGATGGCCACCTCCCTGGCCAGGTCCAACCGCCTTTCCTCCCCGAAAAAGAGAAAATCGATGGCCAGTCCATATTTTTCGCCATAGTCCGCCAGGTACCTCTTGATGGCCGGGACCAACCCCAGATCATCCAGAGCCATGGGCCGCAGATCAAAAATAACCCGCCTGATGTCGGTCAAGTTTTGCCGCACAATTTGTTTCAGGTCGGACAGTTCCCTTCTTACCCGCTCGATATCCTGGTCCCACAGGCGCTCCATCAGTTCCAGCCGCATTACGATATTGGCCAGGTTCTGGGCGGGGCCGTCGTGGAGTTCGCGGGATATGCGCCGACGCTCCTCTTCCTGGGCCTGGATAATCCAGATGCCCAGCTGCTGTTTTTTGTAGCTCTCCTCCAGGTGGCCGGTAATCACCCCCACATTCCCTTGCAACATTTTCAGAATCATGCCAACCCGGTCGATGAGGGCTTCAGCTTCCCGGACCACCCGCTCCACATGCCGGAGGTGTCTTTCCAGCTCATCCCGCCGTTTTCTCAGCTGGCGCTCTTTTTCCCGCAGGGCGGACAACCTCACTTGCAGGGCCTGCGCCGTCTCATAGGCCGCTTTAATATCTTCCTCGGTGTACAACGAAAAATCCCGGCTGACCTCCGCCAGCCTGGTGCGGGCCAGCCTCTCATCGCGCTCGCACAGCTCCACCTCGGCGATGGTCGAGGTAGTTTCGTTTTTTAATTCCATGAGATCAGTATTGATGCGTGTCCACTCGGCACGGGCAATATCGGCAATGCCGTAGATCTCTTCCCGGCCCTTCTCTATGGTCGACAGGAGCTGGTGCAAAATCGTTTCCAGCTGTTCAAGGTTGGTGTCCAGTACGTCCCTGGTCATATCCCCTTGCTTCATTTCCCAAGCCTTCTCCCCGGAATCGAACCCTGTGAAAAACAATCGAATCCATTGTTATCTTAGCAAATTCATGCAAATGAAAAACGGCCCTTGAAGGCCGAAATAATCTATGACAATAATCCCAAAGCGTTCTGTACTTCTCGCTGAATATCGGCCATCCTCACCCGGTCTTGTGCTTCGACATATATCCGAAACAGGGGTTCGGTACCCGAACTTCTGATGAGCACCCAGCTGCCGTCCTCCATCAGGAATTTTCTCCCTTCAGTGGTTACGGCCTTTTCTACTTTAACTCCCCCGATGGCCTTCGGGCAGTACTCATTCAGCCGGGTATTAAGCCTTGCCTTGTCCTGTTCCCGGTAGTGGACGTCCAGCCTCTCGCTCTCCACCCTACCGTACTCTTCAACGAAACGACCGTAAATATCGGTCAAACTCATCTCCGACCAGGCTACCATCTCGGCAACCAACAGGCAAGCCAGGATACCGTCCTTTTCGGGGATATGTCCGAAGATGCTCAGCGCGCCGCTTTCCTCCCCGCCCAGGATGCAGCCGCGTTCGCGCAGGCACTCGCCTATGTATTTGAAACCAACCGGTGTCTCGATAACCCCCAGCCCGTTCTTCTTGGCCACCTTGTCCAGTACGTGGGTGGTGGCAACGGTACGCGCCACCGGCCCCCGGAAACTGCGGGTTTTAAGAATATAATCGAGCAGCAGGTAGAGCAGCCGGTTGGGAACGACGAACTCGCCCTTTTCATCCACCACTCCAAACCGGTCGGCATCACCGTCCAGGGCCAGTCCCAGATCGGCATCGTAGTTCTTCACCGCCCGCTTTAGAGCATCCAACCCCCGGTCGGTCGGTTCCGGAAGGGAACCGCCGAAAAGCACATCGCGGTACCCGTGAATCACTCTTATTTCACACCCCAGGGCTTCCAGGTACTTTTCCAGGTAGCCGATGCCGGCTCCGAACATCGGATCCACCACCACTTTAAGCTTTCTTTTCTTGAACGGTTCCGGGTTAATCAGCCGCAGGAGATGGTTCTGGTACTCCCGGTCAACATCATATTCCTCGACAAGTTCCAGTTTCTCGGCTTCCTCGAGGGCCAACTCGTATACCTTCCTGTTTTCCAGTACCCGGTTCACTTCGGCCTCGATGCTCTCAGTCACATCTGGCAGAGCGGGTCCCGCATATTCGGGAATAAACTTGAGACCGTTATATTCCGGCGGGTTGTGGCTGGCAGTCAGCATAAGTGCCCCTCCTGCATTTTTGGCCCGTACCGCAAAAGCGGTGACCGGGGTGGGACACGCCTTGCGCAACATGATAACCTTGATGCCATTGCCTGCCAGTACCCGGGCACAGGTATGGGCAAAACGCTCTGACATGAAACGGTTGTCATAACCGATGACAATTCCTCTTTTCCCCAGGTTTTCACTGTTTATATATGCCGCTATTCCCTGGGTGACTATTTTGACATTGGCAAAAGTGAAGTCCTCGGCGATGATGGCCCGCCATCCGTCGGTGCCGAACTTTATGCTTGACATATTAAACCTCCGTCCGTAGAGTCACCTGTAATTTACTTCTACAAAACAGTCGATTTTCCTTTTCTTATAACTAATCGGAAATATCTGTTATATGTGAAAGCTCATCGCGCTTTTCATCTATATACAGATTACCATCCACGTCCAGGCTGGCGTACTTAATGTCTTTGGGACTGTTATACCCCCGGGCCTTCAGCTGGTTTATCAGCCACTGCTCATCCAGGTTGTTTTGCTGCAAATTCTGGTATACCACCAGGCCATCTACAATTATCTCCGTAGAAACCCCCTCGTATTTGGTGGGAATATTCAGATCCTCGGGGGTTACCGGCCTTTTCTGGGACTTCGGCAGGACCGAAAGAGTCCCGTCGGTTTCGGCCACCGCAAACTCCACATCCGCGATGTTGAACACATTTTTTTCCCTTAGCTGCATGAGCAGGTTTTCCATATCATAACGCAACTTCGCCATGTTATGTTCCAGAATTTTGCCGTTATGGATCAGGATGGCAGGCTCCCCCTCAATCAACTTGCGCAGCGGCCGGCTTTTCACGGTCACAATCCCGGTTATGAAACAGAAGAACACAAAGACGGTCAGCACCCACATCCAGAGCCCGGTATTCGCTTCTCTGTCGATCGCAATGCTCGCTGCAATCGAACCAAAGGTAATGCCGGTTACGTAATCGTAGAAAGTCATCTGGCTGATCTGTTGTTTCCCCAACACCCTCGTATACACCAAGATACCGAAAAAGGCAACCGCCGTCTTCAGAAAACTCTCGAAGTACTGTTCCATGGACTGTCCTCCCTGGCTTAGAGTCCGGCCGTGACAAGACATAGAAGTCTTGCGCGAGGCACAGGTGGTCTCTTATTATTCTCCCAGAGAGGCCCCAATTTATTCCCACGGTTAACCACCTATGATTTCGCCACTGAAGGAAAATATCCTCTTCGCAGGGAATATTATTGAAAAATCACAAATACACGAGGGGGTAGGACAGATGAGGGTGGGAGTATTTTACCACGAGGATTTCAGCGTCTATGGCTACCCTGTTCTCAAGGACCGGGTCGCCCCCGCCTTCAACAGCTTGCAGGATCTGGTTAAGGCGGGCAGGGTAATGGTCTTTACGCCCTCCGTCGGTGAACGGGCGCTTCACTTGCTCAATAAAGTGCATGCCCCATCCCTGATTGAGGACGTAACGCGCGAAGGTTACTATGAAGTATCGTTGCTGTCGGCGGCCGGGGTGGTAGAAGCCGCGGAAAAGCTGCAAGCGGGGGAACTCGATTTGGCCTTCTGCTTCGTGGGGGCAGCCGGTCATCATGCCAGCCGGGACCACTACTGGGGTTTCTGCTTTTTCAATGATGCGGCCATGGCGGTGGTGCGCTTACGGGAGCTGGGCGTAGAACGCATCATGATTATCGATGTTGATCCCCATTTCGGGGACGGTACCCGCAGCCTGCTGGGCAGTGACCCGCAGGTCATTCACATCAACTTCCACTCGGGCCAGGGTGATAAAGAAGATGCGGAGTCTAACAACTATGATTACGGCATCGGCGCCGCTGATGACAGCCTCTTTATGGATAAGATCAACGAGGTGATGGGTCGGCAGTGGGAATACGAGTTTCTTATCGTCATCTTCGGCCACGACTCCCACTTCCTGGACTACGGGGCCTTTCACCTCAGCGAGCTTTCCTACAGCTTTTTGGCCCGCAAGGTGAAGGAGTTTGCCGCCGGCAAGCCCATCCTCTTCATCTTGAGCGGCGGCTCCAACCCCGAGGTCGGCCGCACCGCTGTCCGCGCCATCATCCAGGAATTCGTCTGAAAACGTGAAAGGGGACGGTTCTTTTGTCACGTTTAGAGGTTCATAATCCCGAGAAACGGTTGTACATGAACTCCCTGACCACTCTGGCAATGCGAGGAGCAGCTTTGCCATCACCGTAAGGATTCACCGCCCGGGCCATTTGCTGGTAAGCCAGGAAATTGGTCAACAAGCGCCGGGTCTCCTCATAGATGCGCGCACGGTTGGTACCCACCAGCTTGACGGTACCGGCTTCCACCGCCTCGGGCCGCTCGGTGGTGTCCCGAAGGACCAGGACCGGTTTGCCCAGTGACGGAGCTTCCTCCTGGAGACCGCCTGAATCGGTCAACACCAGGTAGGACTTGTTCATCAGGTGGGCGAAAGGCTCGTAGTCCAGCGGTTCAATAAGGTACACCCGCTCCCGGTTACCCAGGACCTCCTCGGCCACGTTTCTCACCACCGGGTTCTTATGTACCGGGAACACAATGGCCACATCCGGGAACTCGTCCAGTATATCGCAGAAAGCCCGGTAGATCTCTCGCATCCGGTCTCCCCAGTTCTCCCGCCGGTGGGTGGTAACCAGGAGAATGCGTCGCGAAAAGTCTATCCCTGCCAGCTCGCCGGTAAACTGGAAATCCGGCTTGATGGTCTGGTATAGGGCATCTATAACCGTATTGCCGGTTACCCAGATACGGAACTGCGGCACGCCCTCCGTAAGCAAATTCTGCCGGGCGGTCTCGGTGGGAGCAAAATGCAGGTCAGTAAGACGAGCGGTCAGCGTCCGGTTCATCTCCTCCGGGTAGGGTGAATATTTGTTGCGGGTCCGCAGGCCCGCTTCCACATGCCCCACCGGGATACGGCTGTAAAAGGCCGCCAGCGAAGCGGCGAAAGTGGTGGTCGTATCGCCATGCACCAGTACCAGGTCCGGCTTTTCTCGCTCGTAGATATCCCGCATCCCCTCCAGAACCCGGCAAGTCACCCCGAACAGGTCCTGGTTCTCCTGCATGATGTTCAGGTCATAGTCGGGTACAATATCAAACAGCTCCAGCACCTGGTCCAGCATCTCCCGATGCTGGGCCGTAACCGCCACCCTCGTCTCCAGCTGCTTTATCCTGCGCAGTTCCTTAATCACCGGCGCCATTTTAATAGCCTCCGGCCGGGTCCCAAACACAGTCATAACTTTGTAATACAAAAGTATACCTCCCTGGGGGGTCAGGCTTGAAATTCTTGAAATTTTGGTGCACGTTTAGTGCACACGACTGCTACCATTGCCGGGTGGACGTTGAACCCCGGCCGTGATTATCCCTATTTCGCTGTTTCTACCAGATCTCCTGCTGTAAAATCACGCTGATAACCGGTGAATCATGATTGACACTGCCAATTACTCTTTAGTAAACAGACCTGCATCCAAGATTGGCCAGCGTTATCACCCTCCTCCCGGTACCGGCGCGCCGATATGGCTGCCCTGCCTTGAACATTTGCCCCATCTTGCTTTCAATCCTGCCCAGTCACGGTTATGACTAAGCCCTATTGGTAATATTACCAGATTATGCTGAAGCTATGGCCTCCACAGGTCCAAAGCTGCGGATAAAATTGCCGCTCGCGAGTTTACCGACGATGACGATGAAGAGGAACCCAGGGATAGGCCCAGTCCAGAAAGCCGTCTTGAATGCACTGGGGCCACGCCGTGCACCAGCCACACCACTAGTTTTGCAACCCCCGGCGGTTTGAGACACCTATTGCCTTATTTCCCGCCCGCGATTACCCCCGAGTTCAGCCACCCGGTTGCATAGTGGACGGGGCGACTAGAGAGGGATTTTTTAACCACTAACCGGGCGTGCTCTTTATCCGGCTCCCCTCGACGGGACGATTAGAGAGGGATTTTTTACAGCATTTTTGGACTTGCAGTTCAAGCGCCGGGTTGTGTACGGGGTTGGACGACCCTGGCACCGGCGTCGATGTTGGCCCCGGCTGGTATGGTACAACCGCTAGCGATGACCGCACCCGAGTTGATGAGCGCCAGCTCGCCTATTTCACAACCCGCCCCGATTACCGCATCCCTGATGACGCAGTGCTCCCCGAGTATGGTGTCCTCCCAGATAACGCTGTTTTCAATTACCACATTATCCCTCACCCGGCAGTGGGGCCCGATGATGACACACCCATTGAAAGTAACCCCTTTGCCCATTTTCACTTTCTCTCCCAGCAGCACGCGCGTACCCATACTGCCTTCGAGTACCTGCCCCCTGGCTTCGTACCAGACCCGCCCGGCCAGGATATCGGCATGGGCCTGCCGGTAAGCCTCGATGTTTCCC
>JAAYAC010000020.1 GCA_012719535.1 Syntrophomonadaceae bacterium
CCAGCTTCCGTCGCTTCATCTTCCCATGGTTCATAGCCCGGTTTTCCGGGACAGGTTGTCCCCTCAGGCACCATACTCTCCGGCGATGCCATTTCTTCCACTATCTCGACAACCGCTGTCGCTGGCTCCGTTTCATATACCGGGGCAACAGGTACACTTTCACCGGTCAAACCAGCGGTTCCTTTACCGGCTGGTTTCGTGACGGCGGGTTCATTTACTGCCACAACCGGATCGGATGCCTCAACCTCCTCGCTTCCTGAGACCTTCGCTTGCGAAAAACGTGACAAGAGAACCGTCCCTCTGTCACTACTTATCGCCAGTATCCCGGCCATGATGAGCAACAGGTAAATTCCTATCACTACCGGAAGGGCAAACCTGGCCACGAGCAATGGAAAAAGGACAATTAAGACCAGGGATAGGCCCAGGGAAATCAGAATTGTCTTCCGGTCCAACCCTCTTTTCTGCAGTACCCGAGAAAAGCCAGTTGCAGTCGGGAGAAACACCAACAAGGCGACGGTCAGGTATTCAAGCATGTTGTTTACTAGTCCTCTCCACAACAAGCCACGTTAAGGCTCAATTTGATTACTATGCTTCGACAACTACGACAGATTTCCTCCTCTACCTTAACCTGTATTTAATGAATTTCCCGGGTCAACTATTTCAGAAAGCCGTATTATATATTACCTCAGCTCCGCGCTCCGGCAGACTGGAGCTCGGCTGTCGTCAAATATTCGGGACGCCTGTTGTCGTTCGAGTTTTTTCAGCAAGGAGGGGATAATCTTGGACAACTACCGAACCCGCAAACTGGGGGTAATCCCGAGCCCCAAGGATTACCGGGACTTCCACGTTACCCGTTTCGTAAGGGTCAAAGCCGCGTTTCCCCGGGAGTTTACCGTAGCCCCCTTGGTCCCCGCACCGTATGATCAAGGAGATGTGGGAGCCTGCGTGGCCTTTGCTCTCAAGGCTATCAAGGAGATGCAGGAACAAAAGGAACGGGGCAAGCTCACCCACTTTTCTGCTGCTTATGTTTACGCGGCCCGTGAGGAAAAACACTACCAGGGTGAAGGCATGGTTCCTCGGGACGCCCTTGACATCCTCCTCAAGCGGGGGGTTTGTCGCGAAGAACTCTTTCCAGGAATCTACCCCTACCCGGTGGCGGCCAGCATGCTGACGGACGAAATGCACCAGGACGCGTATCCTCAAAGGATTTTGGCCTATGCAGCGATTTACACGGTGGAAGAAATGAAAGCGGCCCTTATGGAGCTGGGGCCAGTACTGGTTGTCATCCCGGTATACGACAGCTTCTACCAGGGAGGTGAACTCCCCAAACCCAATACCCTGGCTGAAAGGATGTACGGCTTTCACGCCCTGACGGTGGTAGGGTGGACCCCTAACAACCGCTGGCTGGCCTTGAACTCCTGGGGTCAGAATTGGGGCACACTGCATGGCTACTGCACCCTGCCCTTTGATTACCCCATATCGGAAATGTGGACCCTCACTGACTATGCACCGGACGAGAAGAAAAACGAGGGCAAGTTCGACTACCAGTTGTTCATTGAACCGGCCATGAAAGGTTTCCGGCGCAACTGGCTGGTTCACCTGGGCAGGTTCGCCTCTCGAGAGGAAGCGCTGGAAAGAGTCGCCAAACCACTGCAACAGGATCTGGCGAAACTTGGCAAGCACTGTCGCGTCAGGTTGTAAGCCCCGCACCCCCGTAGCGGGGCTTTTTTCTTGTTCGAAGCGCTGAAGCCGGCCGCGGGAATAATTAGTGGGACATTGACAAAACCTAGTTATGGTAAGGCAATGAGGAGGTGAGAAAGATGGACCCGAAACAACTCATACAGCAGTGTATCCAGCGTTGTCAGACTTCGATGTCGGAAATGCAGCAGGCTGCCAATATGGTAACTAATCCCAATGCCAAGTCCAACCTGCAACAGTCTGCCCAGCAAATCCAGAACTGCATTAACATGTGCCAGCAAGCTATGAACCAAATTTGAGGAAGAAAATGGCCCGGTACTCCATATACCCCGGCACCTGCCGGGGCCGGGCCCTTCTAGCAAAGGAGGAGATGACTTGGCCGGAAAAATCGCCCTGGAGGACAACCTGTCCTCTTTCGCGCCATACCTCGAAGACAAGGGCTTTGAGGTAAGACTCCTGCACTCCGTGGCCTCCGGCCCACTAGAAGGATTTGACGCGGTAGTAGTAAGCGGGCAAAGCAACAACTTCCTTAACATACAAAACACCCTTACCCGGGCCCCGGTTATTGATGCTACCGGTTTAACTCCGGAACAGGTCTACCGGCATATAAAGCAAGTCCTGGAATAAAAAAAGCAGGGACCTTATGGTTCCTGCTTCATTTTGGCAATTGCCGCGCATAATTCTTTCAGACCTTCCCCCGTCACCGCGGAAAAACAGATGACGGGCTCGTGCAGGTTCAGCCCCTCTCGCACCCGGGCAAGGTGCTGCGGCCTTCGGCCCCGGGAAACCTTATCTGCCTTGGTGGCAACCACTATACTGGGTATCCCGTAGTGGGAAAGCCAGCCAGCCATCAGCTTGTCGTTTTCACCCGGCTCGTGCCTGATATCCACCACATGGATTACACCCTTGAGCTGTGAGCGGCCCAGCAGGTATCCTTCCAGCATGTACCGCCAGCGCCGCTGTTCATCCCGGGATACCCTGGCATATCCATACCCGGGCAGGTCAACCAGAAACCATTCATTATTGAGCAGATAGAAATTAATGGTTCTAGTCTTGCCCGGAGTTGAACTGGTTATCGCAAGTTTTCTACGGTTAGCCAGTTTGTTGATAAGGGACGACTTGCCGACATTGGACCGGCCTACCAGCGCCACTTCCGGAAGCTGAGTATCCGGTAAAGAAGCTACATCACCAAAACTGCCCCTGAATTCAGCCTGTTTAATGTTCATTTTAACTACTTTTGATTAGAGCTTTTTCCAATACCTGATCCATGTGATCAACGAATACGAACTCCAGCTTTTTCTTAACATTGGCGGGGACCTCTTCGAGATCCTTGCGGTTGTCGGCGGGCAGAACAACTGTGGTAATACCCGCCCGGTGTGCCGCCAGAACTTTTTCCTTAATGCCCCCTACCGGTAAGACCCGGCCGCGCAGGGTAATCTCCCCTGTCATGGCAACATCACTGCGTACAGGAAGCTTGGCAAAAGCCGAGGCCAGCGCCGTGGCCAGGGCGATACCCGCCGATGGGCCGTCTTTAGGAATCGCACCCTCGGGAACATGCAGGTGCAGGTCGTATTTCTCATAGAAATCAGGTTCGGTTATTCCCAGTTCTTCAGCTTTACTGCGCACATACGACAGCGCCGCTTGCGCCGATTCCTTCATTACATCCCCCAGTTGCCCCGTCAGGAACAGCTTACCTCTTCCCTTGAGCAAGGCGATTTCAATGGACAGGGTATCCCCTCCGGTTTCGGTCCAGGCCATCCCGGTAGCCACTCCCACCTGGTTTTCCTTTTCCGCCGTCCCGTAACGGTATCTCTCAGCGCCCAGGAAGGAAGGCACGCTATTACTGGTTACCCTCACGCACTTCTTCTTGTTGGCTACCACTTCGCGGGCGGTTTTGCGACAAATGCTGGCTATCTCCCGCTCCAGGTTCCGCACCCCCGCCTCCCGCGTGTACTGGCGAATAATCTTGCGAACGGCACCCTCCGAAAACTTGATGTTGGACGGCTTCAGGCCGTGTTCTTTAACCTGCTTGGGTACCAGGTAATCCAAAGCAATCCTGGTTTTCTCTTCCTCGGTATACCCGGGAATATAAATGACCTCCATCCGGTCCAGCAGCGGGCGCGGTATATTGTGCGGTGAGTTCGCCGTCGTAATGAACATCGTCTTGGACAGGTCAAAAGGCGCCTCCAGGTAATGGTCGCTGAACATATAATTCTGTTCAGGGTCCAGGACTTCTAACAACGCCGCCGACGGATCACCTCTGAAATCGGAACTCATCTTGTCAACCTCATCCAGTAGAAACACCGGGTTCTTTGAGCCCGCCTGTTTCATTCCCTGCACAATTCTTCCCGGCATAGAGCCCACATAAGTCCGGCGATGCCCCCGTATTTCCGCTTCATCCCGGACTCCTCCCAGGGAGATCCTGACAAACTTGCGTCCCAAAGCCCGGGCAATGGATTTGCCCAGCGAGGTTTTTCCCACCCCTGGTGGACCAATGAAGCACAGGATGGGGCCCTTCATCTTCTTGGCCAGTTTCCTTATCGCCAAGTACTCCAGGATTCTCTCCTTGGGCTTGGCCAGCCCGTAATGGTCTTCGTCAAGTATTTTTTCGGCCATTGCCAGGTCCAGCCGGTCCCTGGTTTCTTGTGACCAGGGCAAAGCCAGCAGCCAGTCCAGGTAATTGCGCACCACCACGGCTTCGGCCACCATTGGCGGCATTTTCTCCAGACGCTCCACTTCCTTTAACGCCTTTTCTTCCACTTCAGGCGGCAGTTTGGCTTCGGCGATCTTCTCGCGCAGCTCTTCACCTTCAGCCGCTCGGTCATCTTTGTCCCCCAGCTCTTTTTGAATAGCCTTCATCTGTTCCCGCAGGTAATACTCTTTTTGGGTTTTCTCCATTTGTTTCCTGACCCGGATGTTAATCTTTCTCTCCAATTCAAGTACTTCCATTTCCTTGGCCAGGATCTCACAGATGATCTCCAATCGCTTGCTTACGTTCAAGGCTTCCAGTATGGACTGTTTCTCCTGGATGCGCAGAGCGAGATGGGACGCTATAATGTCGGCCAACCGGCCGGGTTCTTCAACCGCTACCACCGCGACCACGGTTTCCGGGGGTATTTTCTTGCTCATCTTGACATATTGCTCGAACTGGTAAATAAGAGTCCTCATCAAAGCTTCGATTTCCGGGGATTTATGGCCAGAAATTTCTGTAAACTCCTTGATGCCGACCTTCAGGTATGGTTCATAGGAGACATACTCCTGTATCTCTCCCCGGCTTAAACCCTCTACCAGGACCCGCATGGTCCCTCCCGGCATCTTAAGGATCTGTTTTACCTCCGCTACAGTGCCGATTCGATAAATGTCCTCTTCTCCCGGATCATCAGTTTGGGCCTCTTTCTGCGTGGCAAGGAAGATTTTTTTGTCATCAACCATAGCTTCTTCGATAGCACTTATAGATTTTTCCCGACCCACGTCCAGATGAATTACCATATAGGGAAATACCAGGACACCCCTCAGGGGCAACAATGGAATTTGGCGATACGAGTATTGATTTTCCTTGGGCACCCTGATTACACCTCCTACGGCTATACCGCAAATTTATTCTACTATATGTAACAGATAGCCGCAACCAAGCCAGGACCGCAATATCTCGCATTAAATAAGGGAGACTGCTAGTCTCCCTTATGGACCTAATTAATTCTATCAGAAGCCTTGTATGGGGTCATGCGCAAAATTATGGATATATTGCTACTTCTCGCGCCAGCCGCCCAACGTCTTTACGCCCGCCAGCCAGAAGCGTCCTGCCCATATCCTCCATAATCGATAATCTACTTTAAATAACACCGACACCGTGCGCTTGGATCTGGCTGTCCAGATCTCGTTCATAACCGATAATCGAGTGTGCGAACACGTCGTGTAAATCGTCTACCGGAACGACGGTTATGCCATTAAAGCTATTAAATATCTTCAACCAGTTATCACGAGGAATAATTACTTTTCTAATCCCTGCCCGCCGGGCAGCTTCAACCTTGGTCATAATCCCTCCTACCGGTTTAACCTTGCCCAGGACTGAAACCTCACCCGTCATAGCTACCAGTTCGTTTACTGGCATGTTTTGAATCGCGGAGTATAAGGCAACAGCTACTGCTACCCCCGCTGACGGGCCATCCACTGGAACCCCGCCCGGAAAGTTGAGGTGGATGTCATAGTCGGCCATATCCAACCCGTGAATCCACCGCAGGGCGGTCATAACGTTCTCTATCGCTCCTTTGGCCATGCCTTTGCGTTTATAGGAACGATTCTGTCCCCCGAATTGCTCCTCCTCCACCCCAGTGACTTACCACCGCCCCTGCCCTTTCTTCACCCTAACAGCACACACCTCCACCTCAATCACCCCGCCCTGGTTGGCCCCGTACACCGCCAGGCCGTTAACCACCCCTACCTGGGGTACATCCTTCGGCTTAAACTCGTAACGAGGGCTGTACCTGCCATTGTTCAGGACTTTTTCTACCATTTCCAGGGTAATAAGGTCGGAGCCCGCAGTTACAGCCATGCCGCCTGCCAATTGCACGATATTGACCGCTTCACGGCCGTTAACGGCAAACCGGGTTATCTCCACCAGCGCCTCCTCTTCGATAACAAAGTTGATCTTCTCTACTGCTTTCCGGGCAATAAGCGCGATCTCTTCCTTTTCCAACGGCCGGAAGAACACCTCCATACAGCGGGAACGCAGGGCAAGTGGAATCTCTTCTGGCGTTCTGGTGGTAGCCCCGACCAGGCGAAAATCGGCGGGCAGGCCATTCTGGAAAATATCGTGAATATAAGAGGGTATGTTCTTGTCTTCCTGGCTATAATAGGCACTTTCCAGGTATACCTTTCTGTCTTCCAGCACCTTCAACAGCTTGTTCATCTGTATGTTGTGCAGTTCCCCAATCTCATCAATGAAAAGAATGCCGCCGTGGGCTTTGGTGACGGCTCCGGGTTTCGGCTGGGGAATGCCGGCTATGCCAAGTGCTCCTGCGCCCTGGTATATGGGGTCATGCACCGAACCGATCAGGGGGTCAGCAATGCTACGTTCATCAAAACGAGTAATGGTGGCATCTATTTCTACGAACTGTGCTTGCGGAGTGAATGGAGAAAGCGGGTTTTTCTTGGCCTGCTCCAGGACCAACCGGGCAGCAGCCGTTTTTCCTACTCCAGGCGGGCCATATATTATCACATGCTGGGGATTGGGCCCGCAGAGAGCAGCCTTTAAGGCTTCCACCCCCTCCTCCTGACCAATGATATCTTCAAACCTGGTAGGCCGGGTTTTACTGGACAATGGCTCAGTAAGGGATATGGCGCGCAGCTGGCGCAGTTTATCCCTTTCTTTCTCCGACTCCCGAAGGACCACCGTTCTGGTTCCACGTTCCTTGCGCAGCAAGTGCCAGAAATATAGCCCAATTATGATGGCAAAAAATACTTGAATTAGATACAAAAGTCCTCCAAGTCCTGCCAATCTCTGCTCACCCTACCCTTTAAGGTGTTAAAGTGTCTGTAGTTATTATCTCCAAAGCAGCTACTTTGATGAAAACAGGGCGGCAGTAAAATAAGGCAGCTGATGCTGCCTTTCTCAATTAACCCTTCTTTTCGGTTCCACGGTAACTAGCAGGGGTTTTTCCTTTTTAAGGGCCACGTCCCTGGTCACCACACACTTGGTGACATCGGCCCGTGAAGGGACATCGTACATTACTTCCAGCATTATATCCTCCAGAATAGCCCTCAAACCCCGGGCTCCCGTATTGCGCCGCATAGCTTCTTCCGCTATGCCTTTCAGGGCATCCTCGGTAAATTCCAGGGCCACCCCGTCCATATCAAACAGCTTTTGATATTGGCGCACCAGGGCATTCTTTGGTTCGGTCAGAATTCGGATCAGCGCCTGCTCATCCAAAGCCTCCAGGGTCACAATGATTGGCACCCGGCCTACGAATTCGGGTATCAAACCAAATTTCAGGAGGTCTTGGGGTAAAATCTGTTCCAGAATCTCACCGATCTTCTTCTCTTTGCGGCTCTTGATATCGGCCCCAAACCCTATGGCTTTCTGGCCAATGCGTTGCTGGATTATCTTGTCAATACCCTCGAAAGCACCCCCGCAGATAAACAGTATATTGCTGGTATCAATTTGAATGAACTCCTGGTGCGGGTGCTTTCTTCCCCCTTGAGGAGGAACACTGGCAATAGTTCCCTCCAGTATCTTGAGTAGAGCCTGTTGCACCCCTTCCCCGGAAACATCACGGGTTATCGAGGGATTATCCATCTTACGGGCAATCTTGTCAATCTCATCAATGTAGACAATACCTTTTTCAGCTTTCTCGATGTCATAATCAGCAGCCTGGATAAGTTTCAGCAGAATGTTTTCCACATCTTCGCCAACGTAACCCGCCTCCGTCAGTGAGGTCGCATCCGCTATGGCAAACGGGACATTCAATATCTTGGCCAGTGTCTGGGCGAGTAAAGTCTTGCCACTTCCTGTCGGCCCCAGCATTAGAATATTACTCTTTTGCAGTTCGACATCGTCCAGCCTTGTACCCAGGTTAATGCGCTTGTAATGGTTGTACACGGCGACAGCCAGAATCTTCTTGGCCTTTTCCTGTCCAATTACATACTGATCCAGTATCTCCTTTATTTCCTGGGGCTTGGGTATATCTCCCATCTCAAACCCGAAATCTTCAGCCAGTTCTTCCTCGATAATCTCGTTACACAGTTCAATACATTCATCGCAGATATACACTCCGGGGCCTGCTACCAGCTTTCTGACTTGATCCTGGGTCTTGCCACAAAAAGAACACTTCAATTGCCCTCTTTCGTCACTGCTGTATCTCTGCATGACCTCACCTCCCTCAACAACGGCTACCGCTTCACCCCACGTTTGGATTCATAAAAGATCTCATCAATAATCCCGTAGGTCTTAGCTTCCTCAGCGGTCATAAAGTAGTCCCGTTCCACATCTCTCGCCACTTTTTCCAGTTTTTGCCCGGTCCTTTCCGCCAGTATCTCATTTAAACGCTTCTTCAAACCCATTATACGCCGTGCATGAATTTCAATGTCAGTAGCCTGGCCTTGAGTTCCTCCAGATGGTTGGTGGATCATTATCTCGCTATTGGGCAGTGCAAATCTTTTGCCCTTAGCCCCAGCCGCCAGGAGAAAAGCACCCATGCTGGCGGCCATGCCTACGCAAATCGTGGAAACGTCTGGTTTCACATACTGCATGGTGTCGTATATGGCCATTCCAGCAGTGATCGAGCCGCCTGGACTATTGATGTAGAAGTGGATGTCTTTGTCAGGGTCCTCGGCTTCCAGGAACAGGAACTGGGCAATGATGAGGTTGGCCACCTGGTCATCCACGGGGCTGCCCAGGAATACAACCCGGTCTTTCAGTAGCCGGGAATAAATGTCATAAGCTCTTTCGCCCCGATTGGTCTGCTCCACAACCATAGGTATCAAATAAGACACCGTTTTCACCTCTCGTTCCAATAGTAACAATACAGTAAGAGTCTATCATCCAGCCCTGTCTTTCAACTATACCATATACTATTCTTCAACTGCCAATTCCGGTTTTTCAACCGGTTTATCCAGGACAACGGCTTTTTCCACCAGGTATTCCACAGCTTTATCCAGTAGTATGCCCCGCTCAATCCTGGCCCTTGACCCCGCCACTCGCTTCTTGACCTCATCAACATTCATACCAAAGTCACCGGCAACCTTGTTCATCTGCTGTTCAAAATCCTCATCAGTGACCTTTATATTATACTGTTCAGCAACCTTTTCCAGCACCAGATTGTTACGGACGATTCTTTCGGCCTGGGGCCTGTATTCCTCTTTCAGATCCTCCACCGTGGCCCCGGTCATTTCCAGGTACTGTTCAAGGCTGATTCCCTGATAGAGTAATCTCTCCTGAAACTGCTCCAACATAACATCAACCTGGTTTTCTATCATATCCCGGGGAATGTCTACTTCCGCAGAATCAGCCGCTTTGGCAATCAATTCATCCTTCATCATCTGCCGGGCACGCTGCTCTGCCATTTCGACCAGGTTCTTACGAATATCTTCCCGTAGTTCCTCAAGAGTCTCAAACTCACTTACTTCCTGAGCAAACTCATCATTTAACGGGCTCAACTCCCTGCGTTTGGCTTCTTTGATCTTGACTTTGAACAGCGCTTCCTTTCCGGCGAGGTCCTTGGCGTGATAATCGTCTGGAAAGCGCACGGTTATTTCTCTTTCTTCACCAACTCTGGCGCCGACGAGTTGTTCCTCAAAACCGGGAATAAAGGTCTTCGAACCCAACTCGAGGGAATAATCTTCACCCTTTCCCCCGGGGAAAGGCTCGCCGTCTATGTACCCTGCAAAGTCAATAGTAAGTACGTCCCCTTCTTTGGTTGGTGTGTCATCTCCGATTTCTACCAGCTTGGCATACCGGTCTCTCATAACCTGCAGTCGGCGTTCTACATCTTCCTCTTTCACCTCAATGGGCGGCCGGGATACTTCAATCCCTTCCACCTGCCCCAGAATTACCTCCGGTTTAACCACTACCCTGGCAGTGAAAATGAGCGGCTTACCCTCTTCCATCTGCACTACGTCTATGGCAGGCTGGCTTACCGGTTCAATATCGTTTTCCTCTACGGCTTGTTCATAGGCGGCAGGTATGACCTGCTCCAGGGCATCTTCATAGAGGATTTCCTTACCGTAGTAGGCCTCCAGAACCGGTCTGGGCACGCGTCCCTTCCTGAACCCGGGTACTGTCACCCTCTGGGCGACCTTCTTGAAAGCTTTGTCCAGAGCTTCCGCGACCTTTTCCTCTGGGACCTCAATTTCCAAAGCTACCTCATTCTTCTCTATTCTTTCCAGCTTGGATTTCATATATGCTTCCTCCCGTTTTTAATATATGGTGTGATACTTACCCCAGATACTGGTTTCTGTCCACCAGTTTGCTCCCACAAAACCCCAAGAATACCCGTGTTAAGTAAGTTCTACACCAGAACCGAATGTCCTTCCTAAAAATTTACCCTAAAGCAGACAAAAATACAACACCCTGGCGCCAGCCAGGGTTGTTCTCTAATGGAGCGGAAGACGGGATTCGAACCCGCGGCCCTCGCCTTGGCAAGGCGATGCTCTACCACTGAGCCACTTCCGCATCTGTCAGTACCTGATATCAATAATTATATTAAGACAATCCAACTGTTTCGTCAAGTTGAGTAAACCAGGTTCGTTATCTATTTCTGACTCCCGTTCACCTACCAAACCTCAACACTCCCCAACCAGCAACTCTAAATCACGCTGAAATCTCCGGCCTATTTCTTAATTTCCTGCCCAACCCTTTCCCGAATACGTAAAGAAGAGATATAATTGGTCTTAAACAGGCAGACACCAGATAAAAATACTGATGGAGGGCGATTTTACCGGTGCTACCTAAAAACGAGCTGTTTGAATTAAAGCTTTTGCGCGAGGAAAAACACCTGGCCCTGCCCAACCTTACCTCTTTGGTCCTGATCAAGGAGATTCAGGATGTTCTGTACCAGTACCTCGTCAGTGAGGAAAAGGAGCGCTTGCTGAACGCGTTTCTGGACCGGCTGAGGGCGCACCTATCCCTTGAAAGGGATGGCAATGGACCATTTTCGATTCTGATAGATGACTTACAGTTCCTGGAAGAGGAAGGGTTGGAAGAACTGAAATACCTGAACTGGGTGGAAATCCCGGTTTACGTATTCGAGGTGAAGGGCCGGATTGCCCCGGACAACGATGATTACCCGGAATTCTTCACCACCGTCAACCAGATACTGGATGAACTGCTGGTGTACAACTGGGTTCCTGGGACCAACCTCATTTATGCCTACCCGCAATCACTGTTATAGTGACAGGGGAAGGTTCTCTGTCACGTTTTTCACCCTAATCCTTACCATGTAGGTATTTGACTCAGTTGAAAAGTTCAGTTAGTACATTACTTTCATTGCCTATTTGTGGTCAATACCTGTGTCGTGACTATAGTAGAGCCTCATACTCTTCGAGATACGATGGCCCGCAGCTTCTCTTACTTGGTCATACACTGGGTCTCCCGAAATTCGTATGAAACAGGACCTGGCTTTGCTGCTACCCTGCAGCAAAGCCAGGCGATCTTGTCGCAGCTTTGGCGTACCAAGTAATGCTGTGCTTACAGACGATGATTGGAAAACTACCCTTCCAACTTAGGGGCACGCAATTGTTCTTCTTGGGCCGCCACGTATCCCAGGATTGAACCCGGGTTCAGGGAATTAACCATGTTGCTCGGCACTATGACCAGCGAGGCTTTCTCCTTGAGACCTTCGTACAGAATATTCATGGCCCGCAGGCTAAACGCTTCAGGGTTTTCGTGGTACTTCTTGGCTGCCTCGGAAAACTTGTCAGCAATCTCCAACTCGGCCGTTCCCAGGATAATCCTGGCTCTTCTTTCCCGTTCCGCCTGTGCTTCCCGCGACATAGCGTCCTGCAGTTCAGTGGGTATCATTACGTCCCGTATTTCTACGGAACGTACCGCGACACCCCACGACTCGGTGCGCTCGTCAATCATGAGCTTGAGTTGTTCGTCCAGTTGTTCCCGCCCGGCCAGCATAGCATACAACTCGGTCTTACCGATGATGTCCCGCAGGGCCGTCTGGGCCGCCCAGAACACCGCTCGCTGATAATCCTCTACCTCTAGCGCCGCCTTCATTGGATCCCGTACAATCCAGAACATGACCGCATCAACATTAACCGGCACATTGTCCCGGGTAAGGGTCTTCTCTGCCGCAAAGAAGGTGGTCCGAATGCGCATATCGATCCAGATAGGGGTCTCCTCCACCACCGGTATAATCATAAACAGTCCGGGGCCGGCCAGCTTCTTGAATTTACCCAGGCGCAGCACCACTACCCGTTCCCACTGGTCAGCGATTTTTACGCTCCACGCCAGGAACAGGGCCAACAGCCCTGACAGGACCAACACCTTCAGATCACCGCTTCGCACCCACCCCAGTACTCCCAGCGTGCCTACCACAACGAAGATGGCAACCGGTACCAGTCTTACCCGGCCCGTACCACTGGTGAAGGCCTGCAACCCCGCGGGAACTCTGACCTCATCGTTCATATATAACACCCCCTCTACTGCTTATATTAGTCCTTGGCCCGCCATACTACAAACAATCAAATGATGCTTTGTCATTACTAGGCATTGCCAGCTCGCGGTTCTATCACCTTCATACTTGTGCTTTCCGGTTAATACAATTAATAAAAGGCTTCGGGAGACGATGACATGATAGTAGTATTCTTCCCCAAAACCTACCTCCGTTTATCCGGGCTGGCGGTGATTATTTTGCTGCTGGCCGGACTACTTTACTCCGCTTCGGGACTGGATTTATTGCTGGGGCAGTCCCATAGCCGCGAAATATCGCTGGTTGCGGTCGGGGATGTTATGGTAGGAAGACGGGTGGCCGAAACCACAAGAATTCACGGTTCCAGGTATCCTTTCGCCAAAACGGCGGGTGTCTTGAGCCGGGGAGATATAACGTTTGCCAACCTGGAGTCCCCCCTGGGATTGCCCGGCCATACTTTTCAACAGTACGGCTTGTTCAGACCAAACCCCGCGGCAGTGGAGGGCTTGAAATACGCAGGCTTTGACATAGTCTCCCTGGCCAATAACCATGCCTGTGATTGTGGCAGGGCCGTGCTTTTGGACACCCTCACCAATCTACGGCAGAATCGCATTCTCTACTGCGGGGCCGGGGCCAACCTCCGTGAGGCGCGGGAACCGATCATTATCGCCAAGAACGGCCTGCGGGTAGCTTTTTTATCCTACTGTGACTTTTCATTTATCTGGAACAAACAGCATTCGCTATTCCGGGCTACAGCCACCGAACCCGGTATAGCCCCGCTTGACGAAAAGTACCTGGTAGAGGACATCCAGCGCGCCCGCAAAATGGCGGACGTGGTCGTGGTCTCCCTGCACTTCGGGCAGGAATACGCAGATTACCCCACGCAATCTCAAACGGAAGCTGCCCGGCTAGCAGTGGACAGCGGTGCCAACCTGGTGTTGGGCCATCACCCCCACTGCCTGCAGGGAGTGGAAAGGTATAAATCAGGCCTCATCTTTTACAGCCTGGGTAACTTTGTTTTCGACCTGAAAAGAGAGAAAACCAAGACCAGCATGATACTGAAATGCACCCTTACTCCCCAGGGGGTAAAGGATTATGAAATACTTCCTGCTTATATCAACAACTGCCAGCCCTACCTACTTCAAGGCACCTGGAAGGACTCGGTTCTGAAAAGAATCAACCAGCTCTCCCGCTGAAAGAAACATGGGGAAGCAAGGGGACAATCTTTTTGCTTCCTTATTTTGAAGGAAACAAAAAGATTGTCCCCTTGCTTCCTTGCGTACGCCGCGGGAAATGATATAATAATTGTACTGTAAACATGAAAGGCAGGCTGCGGCATGATACCGTTAAGGGATAATGTACCAGGGGAAAGGTTCCCCCTGGTCATGTGGATCATCATCATCGTTAATTTTCTCGTGTTTTTCTATGAGCAGTCCCTGCCTCCCGGTGCATTGCAAGCCTTATTCTTGACTTACGGGCTGGTCCCGGCCCAACCGGATTATGCCTCGTTTTTTACCTCCATGTTCTTACACGGCAGCTGGATGCACATCATCGGCAACATGTGGGCTCTTTTCCTCTTTGGTAACAACGTGGAGGACCGAATGGGACCGCTACGTTTCCTGCTCTTTTACCTGCTATGTGGCCTGATCGCCGGAGCCACTCATTACTTCATCTATCCCGGCTCCAACATTCCCACCGTGGGCGCATCCGGTGCTCTGGCCGGGGTAATGGGAGCCTATTTCATACTGTTCCCCCGGGCCAAGGTACTTACCCTTCTTCCTATCTTCTTTTTCTTCTACCTGGTGGACATTCCGGCCGTCATCTACCTGGGGTTCTGGGCCCTAACCCAATTGGCCTCAGGCACTCTTGCGCTCTTTACTCCCGACGGCGCGGGACAAATCGCCTTTTGGGCCCATGTCGGCGGGTTCGCTGCCGGTATCCTTTTTTACCGGTTTTTCCTGAGTTCCGACCTGCGTTCGAACAGCGAATGGTAGCCTATTTCTGTAACACTGCAAAAAAGGCCAGCAGTTTGGCGATCAGCAGAGCTTCGTAGTTCTGGTAGGAATAAGCCGGATCCCCGCGCAGGTCTTCCAGTTGTGAGGCGAACGTCTCCAGTGCCTTGTACCGTTCACCGTCCAGTTCGAGGATGCTCGACACCATCTGCTGCTGGCGTGCCAGTGCCTGCTGCCAGAGCTGCCCGGCAGGCGTGTCCCCAGGCGATTCCAGCCCTTCTCCCCCATCAAGGCTGGTTTTCAGGCAAGAAGCAGGCAGGTCGAGGTAGATGTCCACTTCGTCCCCCGGCACGTCCTCCCGCCGCTGGCAGGTATCAAGCACCAGCGACTCGGTATCCGTCCTGATCTCCCCGGGCTCGTCCCCTTCACCTGCTTCCCCCTGGTACATCCTGAACCTCACCAGTCCCTGCTCCCGACCCAGGTTGTAAGCCGAATCACACGGGACAGAGAATATGCGGTAGGTTTTGCTGGGGTCCAGCTCCAGGTTGGCCGTATCAAAAGGCACCGGCTCCAGGGTATTTGTGTCGGCTTTCCCCGGCGCTCTCTTTTCGATATAGAAGCGAAAAGGAACAATGCCCTTCATTTGCGGGCCCGTCTCCCGGCCCTGGGGGGCACCCAGGTAACTGAGGCCCTTTACGACATAGAATTCGGGTTCGGGGGGAAGCCAGATTTCCGTTCCTATTTCCGCCATAACAGTCTTAACACCTTTAAGGCGGGCCGAACCGCCCATGAGCACCACCAGGTCCAGGTCATAACCGTTCTTGCCATATAACCCTAATTGCCGGGCCCTGGGCTTTACCCGGGCCTCCAGAAATTGCCGCAGGCTGGCCAGGGTGTTTTCCAGGGCAGAGGCCAGTTCCTCCTCCGTGAGGTCCAGACACAGGGAGCGACCTTGGTAAAAATCGGGAAGGTCGACCCGCACATGCCCTCTCCGGTCTATTTTTAGTTTGATTTCCTCGGCCCAGCCGAGCATCCTGGCATATTGATATTCCTCTTCCGGGCTCATTCCCTTCTCCTCCCGAAAGACGGCCGGGATGTGCTGGCCGGTCTGTAGCTCGAACCGGGGAAAAAGAACGTGGCGCAAAATGGCTCTATCCACCTCCGAGCCGCTAAAGGCATCACTGCCGGCATGGAGCTGGGCTTCCAGAGTCATCCCGGTACCGGTACCCCGAGATACATGCACAAAACTTACATCAGCAGTCCCTCCCCCGATATCCACCACCATTATGTCACCGGAAGGAAGCGGCTGTCGCGCCGGTTCCCTCTCCTGCCACAGGCCGGCCAGGGCCGCCAGGGGCTCCAGCACCAGCCTGACGGGGGTGGCGGGAAAAGCCCGGCAAGCAGCTTCGAGCACCACCCGGCGGGCTTTCAACCCGAAATAGTTCGGAACACAAATGGCTACCGAGGTAACCTCCTTCATTTGGCCTGCCACGTACTCATCGCGGACATACTCCAAGAAGTAAGCCAGAATATCGGGTAGACGGTAGGGGCCCAGACGGTAGCCGGGGTTTCTCTTAATCTCGATCTTGAAGAACTTCCCCACCCGCATACCTGTCTCGCGGAGATTAGCCGCCGCGGCGCCGAAATACAAGCGTCCGGTGCGTGGGACATAGGCAGCCACGGTAGGGATCATGCTCTCTGCTCCCACCAGGTTTATGAAAGCTCCTGTCTCCTCCAGCATGCCTATCTTGGTGTAACTGGTTCCCAAGTCTATTGCCAGGTTCACGTTTTTCTACTCCCTCATACCAACTACTACATAAGGGATCTCCCACCTGGCGAGGCCGTCGACCTCCACCCGGAAGATGTCCCCTCTTTCCTCCAGCACAGTAAGATGTCGTTCCTCCGGTACCAGTCTTCGCTCAATGCCGCCCTGTTCCAGGAGGTGGCAGCAACCTTCCGGAAACTTCCGCCCTCTTTGCAGGGGGTAACGCTCAACCTCCACCGTTATAGCTTTCCAGCAACGGTGTAGGGTGCGGGGAGACAATAATAGGCCGGTATCATCCTGCAGGTTGGCAAATGCCTCCTTGTAACCCCGCAAGAGGTCGTACAACTCGCGATACCTGTCAAGCTCCTGCAAGGAAGCATCCAATCTGTCCCGAAAATAGGTGAACTTTACCCAGAACAACGCCAGCCCGCTCAGGGTTTCCCGCAGGCTGGTTCCCAGGCCACCAAGGCTATAATAGGCCCGGGCTGCAACACGCTTGCGCAGTTCCCTTTCATAGCGGTCTAAAGGTTCACCTACCAGCCGTTCCAACTCCGCGGGGCTCAGGTTCTGGCCATGTTCCAGCCTGTCCATACACGCTCCCAATTCCCGGGCGAACTCCCGCAGCAAACGACCCACCGCTTCAACTTCCGCAAGGTTCAACTTGCCTAGCTGCCGGGCATCCTTTATCATCTCCCGACAGGGGACAACGCTCTCCAGTTCCATTATTCCGGTAAGCAAAGACAGAATTCCAGACAGGTAGTCCTTCAGGCATCCAAGGGCTTGCACGGACCGCTCCGGTACCGTATGCTGCAGGGTCTCGAGTTCCAGAAGCAGCTGGACCCTTTCCGCCTGGGCTTGCACCCGGGGACCCAACCCCAGCTGGACAAAGCCGGCCCAAGAGGCAGGCAGGCTGGGGGGTGTGACCATAGTGCCCGTAACCGCCTTTCTTACCCGGTCCTGAATTACGTGTGGGGAAAGATGGCTGGCTTCAGCTATAACCACCTGAAGGGAATCAATACTCCAGGCCATGCTGGCCAGCCACCGACTCACCGCATCCCGAACCCGCGCATCCCAAGTACCGGGCTCGTCTTCGCCCCAGCGAGCCAGAAGTTCTTCCAGGTCGCGGTCTTTCCGGGCTGTCTCCCACCAGCTTGGAGTGGCCAGCACCTTTTCCAGGTGTCCGAACCAGTCAGCCAGCCCGGTTACCTGGCTCCTGAGTTCCCGCAGGGCCTGGCAAACATCATGGTGAACCTGCATCCGCCCGTTTTCCAGCCCAGCAAGCCGGGTGCCCACCTCCTGGACCAGGTCTTCCAGCACCCGGTTGAAATCCTTCAGGCGGTTGAACAATTGGGCATAGCGGATCAGGTTGTTGGCTATGTCTTCCCTAACCGTCTCCTCCTGCCGGCTGACTTTGAAAATTCTTGCCGTCTCGCGGTTGACATCCGCTCGGTAGGCAGGAAACAATTGCTCGTGGAAGCTACGGTAGTAAAACGAGTTGACCGCGTACAAGTAATCCTCGAGGAAAACAGCATACCGGTCACTACCGACGTTGTCTTCTCCGTCGCCCGCTGGCGGCAGGTGGTCGGCCGTATACTCCTCCACTCGCTGCCGCGTTTTCTCCAGCAGCTGTTCCAGAAGCTCCAGGTACCGGTCCTGAAGCATGGAGATGTTGTCGTCTATCATTATCGCACCCCCAGCAGGTTGCTTATTACCGCCTCCAGGGCGTCGAGGTTACCCTTGGCCCTGGCCAGGTCAGCTTTTTCGCGGTAGAACTCCAGCACCTTTTCCCGGCTCTCCGTAGCCCACCGAAGTACTCGGGCCGCCTCCCGTCGCGGGGATTCTGCCAGACCGGGTGCCAGGGTATCCAACACGACCTGGCTGAAGAATACATGTGAAGGAACCCAGTGCCACAGATCCAGGTAACCCTGCAGTATGCCCTCACTCACCTGGGAGGAACGACTTTCCGTGTGACCCGTAGCCAACAGCCAGCGGAGGAATTCCAGAATCATCAGGGCTTCATGTGGGCGGGGTTGGAGTCGCTCCCGTACTACGCGTAACAGAACGACAAAATCGGGCTTCTAGACCTCCCGGGATATATTCCTCAGCACCGCCACAAAACTGTCACCGGGCCGGAAGGCTTCGACCTGCTCACAGAATGCCGTGATTTCAGCCTGGGGAAATATCCACGGGGTGCTGCTGACTTCCCTCCATTTTTCATAAAAACGCAAGTACTCCAGGGAAGCCGGGTCGGGGGTAAGGTTGGCTAGTACTTCCCGGTAAATCTGCTCCGCCTCCCGAGCGGGCTCCAGTGGGAAGGTCACCAGGCAGTAGGCAGGAACCACGGCGCGCGCCAGGCGGTCCATTTGTCGGTATAACTCCATGGCCTGCCCCGGCTCTGCCAACCTGCTCCTGGCCATAAAGTCCTGGTAGATTTCTACCAGCAGCACCAAACAGTCTTCGAGCCATCCCAGGCGGTACAGGTCACCGGCTGCTTCCATGAATCGCAGGAAGCGCTCGTACCCATACGGGTGTTCCCGGCCGCGGACCGCAGTTTCACGCAAACTGGCCAGGGTCTTCCTGGCCAGGTCAACTTTATTGCCAAACATGTTATCCCACCCACCGATACGGATAACCTCCAGTTCCAGTCCCAGATTCTCTTGCCTGCGGCTGGTAATCAGCTGTTGGCGCCGGTTTCTTAACAAGCGCCGGAATTCGGGATTGCCGGTTCGACCCGTCAGGTACTCGAGCTCCTCGAGGCTGAGCACGGCCAGTACCTTGGAGTAAGCAGCCTCCAGGGAACTGTCGTACAGGTTGATGAGGAAATCCAGTTTTTTCCCCGGAAGTTCCGGTAGAAGGTAGGGAAGCTGCTCCAGAAAATCAATCTTTACCCGCAACGGGCAGGACCTGAGCCAGCGTATAACCGGCATGGAACCGGAATTGGCCAGCAGGTACAGGTAAAACCAAACGCGTTTCCCCGTCATGAAAAGGGTTCTAAACAGGAAATCGAGTGTGGCGCGATCCGCTTTCAGTGTGGCCAGTTCCTGCCAGCCTGTGACTGTTTTTCGGAGTTGCTTTCGGTTTTTCAGTTCTGCCTGCCAGAAAACAAAGACATCCGTGCCCGGGTTACCGGCTTCAAGCCCGGCCGTCAACGGCAAAAAATCGCGCGGCATGCGGATTCCCCCCTTTGTCTAAACTGGTTGCCGGGATACCTGCATAATGAGCTCCCTTCCACGTAATTCTGACTCGCCTCCCTGTCCCCAGGAATACCTGCGTGATGAGCTCCCGTAGCCATCCCCCTCCACCCTGGACGGACGAATATGCCGGTCAATAAAGAGCTCGGCCTGTTCAGTAAGACTGATTACCAGTACCAGGCTTGGTAGGCTTTCCGTGTCGCTATCGCAGTGGTTGTTTTGACTGTCACAGGTAAAGTACGGTTATAATTAGAATAAGCTTTAATCGATATGAATTCCAGGTTGGTGGGGATACGAGTGGATAATGTTACTCACGGACTCGTTGGTCTGGTAACCTCCGGACTACTACCCCATACCATGCGACCGGCACCGGACACCGGGGAAAGAAAAGCCCTGCTCTGGGCAGGTCTGAGCGGCTCCGAGGTACCCGACATCGACATTCTGTACCGCCTGGGCGGGGAAATGTCTTACCTGAACCTGCATCGGGGCCTGACCCATTCTCTGGGAGCTATAGCCCTGTTTACCCTGGTCCTAACCCTGGGAATAAAGCGTTTCTACCCCGAAGCCCGTGTCTCCCGAATTGGGTCCGTGGCCGGCCTGTCCGTCGGGCTCCATGTATTTCTGGATCTCCTGACCTCCTACGGGACCATGATTTTCTATCCTTTTAACCTCACCCGTTTCGCCCTGGACGTATTACCGATCGTAGATGTCTACCTAGTCGGCCTGCTGATATTGGCCACCGCACTGCTCTTCACCGGTCTGCGCAACCCACGGGGGGCAACCTGGGTGGTGGTCTTAATCACCCTTTATCTTTCCGCCCGGGCCGGATCCCACTGGTACTCGTATCAAAAGGTGACCGCCAGTCAGCCCCTGGGAACATACAGCCAAACCGGGGTCTTTCCTGACTTCCTGAACCCGCTGCGCTGGCAGTTTGTGGTCAAAACACCGGATAAGTATATCATAGGCGAAGTTGCCGTAAACGGACCCGTGCGGGCAACCCGCGAGCTTCCCATTCAACCTCCTAACAGTCTCACCCGGTCGATGCTACAGACTCCGGTCGCTCGCGTTTTTCTTGACTTTGCCCGCTACCCCTATGTCACGTGCCAGCAGGATTCAGGTTACACCACGGTCCTCATTTCGGACCTGCGTTACCAGCATCACGGTTATAACTATTTCGTGGCGTATATCAGAACGGACGGAAAACGACAGGTCATCTCCAGCGGGCTGAATCCTTCACCCGTAGAAGACCAGGTTCAGTAGCCGGCAAGCATTTTCGGTCTTAAACGGCACCGCCTCGGTAAGGTATACCAGAAAATAGAAGGATTTCTCCCGGTTGGTATATATTCCGGCCAACAGGTCATCACCTTGTACTTTAAACCGGTCTATTTTGGCCTTGTTGCGAGTAAGATACCGCACAGTAGCCAACCGGGTAATAAAAGGGTACCGGGCCAACCGGGTAAAGTGCTGCTTCAACCCCCACTCCTTATTGGCGTTTCCCGCTTCGTACACCAACACCGGTTCCCCTTCCCGGGCCCGGGGAAGCCCTCCCTCCGCCACCCGGCCGCGGCTTACCCAGTCGAGGATATCTCTCAACCTCTCCGGTTCCAGAAATTCACCGTACTCCGCCCGGAGATAGTCCCTGAAACGGGGCGGGAAGCTGCTGAGCGGTAACCGCCCTCGCTGCAGAGCTGCCGCCGTGGCCGGGTTGGCCATGATGAACTCCACCAGATCCGCCCGGTCGACCGGAAAACGCGAAAGGCAAACTCCATAATCCCGTTCCAGAATTGCACCGTAATTCTCGTAGAATACCCGGTAGGAGTTTCCTTCCCCTGCCCGTAGTTCCTCGATATAGTTTAAGAGACGTTCGTATTCCCCTGCATCCAGGGTAACATGGCCCGCTATTTTTCTCAATACAGCCCTCATGCCGCCTTCTCCCCACTAACAGTCCCCGTTGGGCCTGCGCTACCCACTGTAACCTCTGTATAATTGTATATCAAAACCGGTTTTCCTCCCAGCCGAAAGTTAACCGCCGGAACCGGGCACGCTCATCTTACCACAATCGGCTGGCTGGACAGTCCGACATGTTCCACGGTGAAGTCCGCTTTTACGTCGACTTTGAGGGCCGGAAAGATTTGCCTCCAGTTGCCTTGCAGTTCCTTCCAGACCTCGGGTTGGGAGAGGTGAAGCCGGTTCCCAAAGCCAAAGACATCGGAGTTCAACTCCTGGCTCCTGGCTACCGCCCGGCGACAGAGACGCTCGACCTCCCGGTTCACCAGGTTTTCCAGCTTGTGCAGGTCCTGCTCATTCACCCGGATCAGGGCGCTGGACTGTTCCCGTAAATCTCCTGTTCCACTAATTCTCACTTTCATGACTATGCCGTCGTCGGTAACCAGTGGTTCAACTTTGGCCCGCACCTTACGAAAGACAAAAGAGGTGTTCTTCTCGGGACTATCAAAAGCCACTGTAATAACCCCTTCGTTAGCCTGGTTTTTTATAAACAACATGCCCATGGTTTCGTCCTCATTCAGCCAGCCGACCAGCCGGTCGCCGGAAAACGCCGCGGCGCCTGCCATTTCCACTATTCTGGTTTGGGACTGTCTCCCGGTCCCCCCCGGGCTGGTCGTTAATCCTACCTGGCCTGCGGAAGAAACCGCCTCCGGTGGGACGATAGTTCTCAACCGGGGTACCACTACATCCTTGCCGGGGGTCAATAAATCGTGGGCTACCTGGCGCAGATCGGAACGGGGAACCTTAGAACCCGAGGGGCTGCTTTTTTCGATTATGTTTCGGATCTCACTGGAGATCAATGTTTCAAATTCGGGTTGTGCCTGAAGGGCATTCAGTGCCCTCCCCTCGCAGACCACCACCCAGGTGCGCAGGCGAATGTCCCCGTGGCGCAGGGCAATATCCATGAACTGGGCAATGCCGTCCCGGGCCAGTTCCTCGCCCACCACCATCACCAGGACGTGGCCGGCGAAGAATTGACGGGAGGAACGCGTGGTCCAGTCTCTCACCGCGTTAAAGATGGTGTCGCCCGTTGTAGTTACCAGGTCTCCCGACGGCGAACTGGGCCGCTGCATGGTCGCCGCTCCGCCTCCTCCCCCGGCAGGCCTTGTCACCAGCATACTGATGCGGAAAGCAGGTTTGCCGTTCAACTCCACCCGGTCAAAGCCCAAAGCGGTATTGACAACCATGTCGTTTACCTCTCTCCGGTTCCAGCAACCCGTCGCGGTCAGGGGCAGTAAGGTGATGAGGAGCAGGAGTATGGCCCGCTTATATATCGCCGCCATGGTGCGTCCCCCCCTTGTGTCTTAACACTGCGGCGAGCAAAACCAGGGCGGGAAGCAGCAGTTCAAAAGTGTAGGCATAGAAGGGAAAAAAACCGGTTAGAAGATTTACCGTTTGCAGGTAAGTCCCGTAAAAAACCTCACTGATCACAATGCTGGTTATCGCAACTGGGATTATCGCTGGTTTATAGCTTTTCAATCCCAGTGTGGTTGCTGCAGCGATACTGGCCGTATGATAAAAGACCGCCAGCTTCACGATTACCCCTCCTATCCACATGATTACCAGCAAGATTTCCATGCGTTGCAGGATATCCGCCACTGAAATGTACTGGGCCAAATTGAACACTGGAAAAACCAGGCGCGAGGTCAGTGGCGCGCCAAAAACCCCTATGGTGGTGGCTGTGACCGTCCCGGCGAGAAGCCCCACCAGAACAACCACCATTATCGCCGACGGCAGGGCCTCCTCCTTTTGGTTAAGGTAGGGAAAAAGCATGAGTATGACAAATACTTCTCCCCGCCAGGCAGCGGGAACCATACCACCCCTGACCATTGGTACCAGCCCATTCTCCAGCACCGGTTTTAGATTGTCAATACTCACCTCCCTGGCCACCAGGGTGACCAAGATCACAAAAGAAAGTACAAATACCACAAAGACCAGTTCGTTCTGGCGGGCAATGACCTCGATGTCCAGGTAAACCCCATAGGCGGCCGCCCCTGCCAGTACCAGGGCCAAAACCAGCACGGGGGTATCTCGCAAAAATGCGGTATGTATAAACTGCGTACCCTGGGTCAAGATCAGGGAGTTTACATGGGCAAAGAAAAAGGTGTAGGCTGCGGCCAATAGTTTGCCGGGGAGCCACCCCAGAACCTGCGGCAGGTACCCGGTAAAAACCTGCGCGGGAAACCGCCGGGCCAGGGCCACACATACGGTTGCCACCAGCAGGCCGTAGGCGGTGGCCGGCAGCAGGACAGCCATCCAGCCGTCGGGCCCCGCCGTGCCGGCGGTGACGGCGGGAACAATTAAGAATACCGTGGCGATTTCCGCCATGGTGACCACTAGGACCAGTTGCACGCTGCTGATGCGACCGTTATCCAGCATCTATCTTTTTCCTCCTTTGGGTCCGCGAGCCGGGGTCATTCTCGAAGGTGGGGCCGGTTGCAGGTCGCTGTTCTGTCGCTCCGGCTCCCGGTAGCCGGTTAACCTCGGCCGGAGGCGCATCATCCAGGCCGGTACCCGCACGAAAGTATCCTTCAGGTCACCCAGGCTGTGCGGTGCCAGGGGGGACAGGTAGGGTACGCCAAAACTGCGCAGAGCACAGAGGTGAAACACCAGGACGGAAAACCCTGTCGCTACCCCGAACAAGCCCAGAAACGCCCCCGCCAGCATGAAGGGAAACCTGAGTATGCGGACAGTATTGGAAAGAGTTACTGAGGGTATGGTGAATGATGCAATCGCCGTAAGGGCAACCACGATGACCATAACCGGGGATACCAGCCCGGCGCTGACTGCCGCCTGGCCGATCACGATAGCCCCAACTATACTTATGGTCTGGCCGAAGGGACGGGGCAAGCGTACCCCTCCCTCCCGCAGCACCTCGAAGGTCAACTCCATCAGCGCCGCCTCCACCAGGGCGGGAAAAGGTATCCCTTCCCGGGCCACAATAATGGAAAAGAGCAGGGAAGGAGGTATCAGTTCCTGGTGGAACGTAGAAATGGCGATATAGAATGCTGGACCTAGCAGGGCGGTAAGCAAAGACCCCCAGCGGAGTATCCTGATCATCGAGGCAAACCAGTAGCGATTGTAGTAGTCTTCAGGCGATATTACCTGACTGGCCAGCATGGTCGGGACAACTAAAGCAAAAGGAGAGTTGTCCATTATCAAGCCTGCTTTCCCTTCCAGTAGCTGCGCTGCCAGGTTGTCCGGCCGCTCAGTGGCAGCAACCGTACTGAAAGGGGAGTACGGGTTATCATCTATATACTCCTCAACCTGCCCGCTGCCGAGAATACTGTCAACCTTGATGCGCTGTATCCGGGAGTAGATCTCCTCAACCAGGCCGCTGGCCACGTAACCTTTCAGGTAAACCAGGCAGGCACTGGTCTTGGTTGCCTCTCCAAGTTTCAGGTTTTCCACCGCCAACCGGGAGGTTTTCAGTCGCTTGCGCAGCAGGGCGATATTGGTGCGCAGATCCTCGTTGAAGGCGTCCGCAGGGCCCCTGACCACGGTTTCGGTGGTCGGCTGGTTCACTCCCCGGCTGTTGTCCTCCAGAATGCTTATTAAGAGCACTGTGGGCTCGCCTTCCACGAACAGGCTTATATACCCCCCACAGATATTCTCCGTGATCTCAACCCAACGGTTCTCTTCGCGCATTCTACCAAGAGGGATAACCTCTTGTTGCAGCCAGGCCATGGTCACCCCCGGGGGAAGGTCCTGTTCGGCCTGGAGAAAACGCAGCAAGCCCTGCTGTAAATGCTGGTAATTCACCAGCGAGTCGATAAAGGCAATCATTGCCGGCTTCTGGTGCGCGATCATGAATTCATGGATTACCAGGTCACCGGCACGGTCAAAGACCTCCTGCAGTACGCTTTTGTTACCGGCAAGGGTACTGGTCACCGTACGGTTTTCGTCTGGCGGTTCAACCTCCCACCGGTCTCGCAGTGGCACCAGGGTATAGCCCCGGCGTCCGCGCCGCAGAATCCTCAATTGAAGTCCTCCCGCCTCTGGTTTCTCCCGCCCCGGTCCGCCCAGGGCTTGTCACATCACGTATATATATTTTCGAGGCCAAGTAACACTTTTATGCAACTGTGCCAGTGGCAAGCGAAAAAGCTATTGACTTGCAGGAAATATATGCTAAGATTATACTGACCAGTCAGTATAATAAGGAGAGGGAGATGTATGGGAGGAGAACCCGCAAAGTATGGTACGGGAAGGATTTACCGCTTTGTTGCCCTGCTGGTGGCGGGCTTGCTAACCTGCAGCCTGGCTACCTTCGGCTGGCTGAACTGGCAGGAGAAGAAGCTGCTGGCCAAGCGGGAAAAGGTTCTGGAGGTCACAGGCAACATTGAAGCAGATGAAGTCATGGCTTCATTCAAAGTACCGGGCAAGATTGCCGGTTTTACTGTTGATGAGGGTGATGAAGTAAAGAGGGGGCAGGTCATAGCCCGGTTGGAAACCGACGAACTGAAGGTTAAGGTTGACCAGGCCAAAGCAGCCCTGGATGCAGCCAAGGCCCAGTTGTTAAAAGCTCAAAACGCTGTTGCCTTACAAGGCGGGATAACCGGCAGCCAGGTCCAGGAAGCGGAGGCAGCTGTAGAACAGGCGGAAGCCGACTTGGAAATCCGCTCCGCGACCTGGAAACGGATTCAGGAACTGTACGACAGTCAAGCCGTTTCCGCTCAGGAAAAAGACAAGGCTGAAGGCGAGTATAAGGCGGCTCAGGCCAGACTGGCCCAGGCCCGTGCCGCTTTAGAAAAGGCCCGCTCCAACCAGCTGCAGGTAAACCTGAGTCGGGATGACGTAGCCGCTGCTCAGGCCCAGGTGGCACTGGCTCAGGCTAAGTACGATGAAGCCATGGTCTATTTGTATAACGCCACCCTGAAAGCTCCGCTGGCCGGAATAGTCACCCTGCGCGCCATGGAACCCGGAGAAACAGTGGGTGCCGGTACTCCGGTCCTGAGGATAACGGATTTGAAGCACACCTGGATCAAGGTATTTGTCAGCGAGAAAAAGATTGCTCACCTCCGACCGGGAACCAAAGTGAAAATAACGACTGCTAGCTTTCCCGGCCAAGAATTCGACGGCGTGGTGAAATGGATTAACCCGGCCGGAGAATTTGCCACCCAGAAGGCGGTGAATGACCAGTATGACAAGGATATTCGCAGCTTTGAGGTTAAAGTAAGTATTCCCAACCCCGACCTGCAGTTGAAAACCGGGATGACAGCTACCGTAAGGTTCCTGGTGGGTGAATAGCATGGAATATGTGGTAAGAGTTAGCGGTTTAACCCAGTGCATCGCTGATGAAATTGTGCTGGATAATGTAAATTTCCAGGTTGACGCGGGTAAACTGTTTATTCTTTTTGGTTACTCCGGATCCGGCAAAACGACTCTCATTTCCATTCTGGCCGGGGTACAGGCATACAAGTCCGGCACGGTGGAGGTATGCGACCGGCGGGATATCGGCCTGGTAACTCAGCAATACAGCCTGTTTACTCACCTCACCGTGCAAGAAAACCTGCAAGCCATCGGAATGATGAAGGGTATGTCCCCGCAGGAACTGAACCACCGCGTCCCTAGTGTGGTAGAGGCCTTGCAGCTGGAAAACGCTTTGCGCCACCGGGCCGGCCGGCTACCCTGGGGGGCCCAACAGAGGCTGGCCCTGGCCTGTGCCATACTAAACAACCCAAGGCTGCTGCTGGTTGATGATATTCTATCCCGGGGGGATCCTGAATCCACCGAGGTAATAGTGAGGTCCACCAGGGCACACGTAGCGCAAGGCAATACCTGTATCTGGGCTACCGGCCGCTTGCCCGAGGTCTTTGACCTGGCTGCCAGTGACCACGTCGAAATCGGCCTTCTCGTGAAAGGCAATCTGACCGTACACCAACCGCAGGAATTCGCCGCACTGATGCAGGACCGCACTCCGCAGCACCTTAAGAGGAACGGTGATACAGTTTGACACCACTTAGAGCCATTGCCGGGATAATGTATGTGGAAACCCTCCACCTGCTACGCTACCGGACCCAGGCCTTTATTTTTCTGGTAATTCCCCTGTTGATATTTGTCTTTCTGGCGGGGGTTTACTGGGATCAGGTTATTTTACACATCCCCACCGTTATTTTGGATATGGATCACAGCCCCATGAGCCAAGAAATTATCCAGGGGGTTGAGGCCCACGAGACCCTGGATATCGTGGGGTATGCCACTGACTATGACCAGGTACAATACTGGCTACAGACGGAAAAAGCACGAGTAGCCATTGTAATCCCCGAAGATTTTGACCGCAAGGCCAGCCGGGGGGAACCGACGCGAATCCTAGCGATTATAGACGGGAGTAACATGGTTTTCACCAACGTCGCCACCGCCGCTACGGGAGAGGTTGTAAACCACCTGGCGGCAAACCTGCGAACCAATCTGATGCTGTCGCAAGGCCTGTTGACCGATAAAGTTCGCCGCATCCTGCAGGCAGTACAATTCCCCATCGGCGCACGGTATAACCCAACCTTCAATTACGCCTATTTCTTACTGTTCGGCCTGGGGCTCTACATACTGCAACAGACTTACTTATTAGGGATGGCCACCGTTATTTCCCGAGAAAGAGAACAGGGAACCTGGATCCAGTACCAGGTTTTGCCCTTCGGCCGGGGAGCCATCTACGTGGGTAAGTTGCTGCCTTACCTGGTCGTGGGGTTGGTCCAGGCGGGCCTTATTTTCCTTCTGGGAGCGCGGGTCTTCGGTATGCCGATGCATGGCAAGCTATGGCTGCTATTCCTGGTTACGGCAACGTTCCTGCTCACCGTAAGCACCTTCGGCATCCTGGTATCAGGGTGCACCAGCCGGGTGAACTCTATCCGCTTCACCATGGTGATGGCTATGCCTTCATTCATACTGTCGGGCTTTACCTGGCCCCTGGATGCCATGCACCCCATTGCCAGGACTATCGGCGAATGCCTGCCCCTGACCTGGTACCTGCAGGCCTTCCAGTCCATCACCATGAAAGGCGCCGGTTGGGGCGTGGTAGCACCCCATATCTTCAACCTGGCTATTATTACAACTGTTTGTTTTGTCCTATCTTTGCGGTTCATCAAGAAAACCGACCGGCCGCCCTACCGCCTTATAGCCAGGGTTTACCCGTTGCTGGGGAAGCCTGCCAACCGGTATGCAAACTGGTAACCGGGGTCCTAATGGGAATGCGTTAGGGTGATTCATATTCTTCGGCGTTTGTCTGTGTCTTGAATAGCCTTCGGAGGGTGAGACGATGCAGATACTGCGAAATATCGCGAGCATAGCGTATGTAGAATGGTTGACAATGACCCGGGACAAATTCCTGGCCGCGGTGGTTTTTGGGGCGGGTTTCTTCTACCTGTCCCTGTTCGGGCTTGTCTACTGTTCCGCTATTCTAACCGATATTCCGGTCGCGGTGGTCGACCAGGATCACAGCCCCGCCAGCCGGGAACTTGTGCAAAAGCTCGCCAGCAACCCGCGTCTCGATATTGTCTCTTACCTCGGTGACTCCCAGGAAATGGATAAACAGCTGGAAGCAAACCTGGTTCGGGCGGGTATCGTAATTCCCAAGAACTTCGCCAAGGATATTGCCAGCGGGAATCCGGTTCGGGTACAGGCCACGGTTGACGGGTGTAACCTTATTTACGCCTACAACCTGCGCAAGGCCATACTTGATATAAATCGTTCTGTGGGCACGGACATCATGGCCAGCACCCTGGTCGGTGCCGGTATTGAACCGGCCCGAGCGGAAGACATATTAAAATCGGTTCAGTTTGTCAGCGAATCACGCTACAACCCCACCTATAACTACGTGAATTTCTTATACTTACTATTGGTAATCATTGCTGTCCAGCAGACCTGCTTGCTGGGGGAAGGGCTCACCCTGGCCAGGGAAAAGGAGCAGAATACCTGGGTACAGTTTGCTCTTTCACCTTTGCGCAACGTGGAAATATTCATTGGCAAGGTGCTTCCCTATTACCTCGTATTGCTTGCCAATGCCGGCCTGGTTTTAGCCGGAGCTTACATCTTTCTAAAACTGCCGATGCACGGGAACCTTCTCTTATTATGGCTGGTGTTTGCGGTTTTCGCCCTGGCCATCGTGGGCTTGGGATATTGGATTTCGAGCTGCTGCCGGGATACTGCCCAGGCAACCATGGTTATTTGTCTGTTCAATCTGCCCATGGCACTAGGTAGCGGGTTTACCTGGCCCCATGCTTCCATGACTCCTCTGGTCAAGTACATCGGTTACCTGTTCCCCGCTACCTGGATGACCCACGCCACCCGGGCCATAACCATGAAAGCAGCTTCCTGGGAGGTGGTATGGACCGATATAGTCATATTAGCGATAATGGCGATGTTTTTTGTAAGCGGGGCCGTCATCTCCACCCGGAAGATAAGGTCCGTGCCGGACTAAACCCGGCTGCCAGGGCATTGGTCCAGTTAGCCCCCCGTGTACAGTGTATATGGGCCAAAAAATTGGGCCTGGGAGGAAAGAATTAATGAATAAGAACCAGCCTAAAGACATGGATAAGAAAAGGAGACTTTTTGAGGCCGCAGCCCGCTTGTTTGCGGAAAAAGGGTTCGAAAAAACCACGGTGGACGAAATCGCTGAAGCAGCCGAAGTAGCTAAAGGTACGGTATATTACCATTTCAAGGGGAAAGAAGAGCTTTTCTTATTCCTGGTGGAAGAAGGGATGGCTATTCTTATGCGAAGAATAGCCGCAACTCTGAAAAACGGGATGGATTGCCGGGTCAGCCTCAAGAAGCTCATCCAGGTCCAGTTGGAATTTTTCGCGGAGTACTGGGATGTGTGCCGTATAGTCCTGGCCGAAGCCTGGGGGACTTCTACCCGGCAGGAAAAACTGCAGGAGCTCCTGAATGAGTATTATGCAATTGTCGGCAGGATAATGGAGCAAGGAATTAGAGAAAGGGTGATTCGCCCGCAGGACAAGGAGGTTTTGTGCACTGCCCTCTTTGGCATGACGGTTTTAGTTGCTTTGCACTTCTTGCAAAAATCGGGCCCGGTTGATTGGGCACGAATTGAAGAACAGTTGGAGACCTTGTTTTTCCGCGGCGTGGTGATAGACACCGGGAATGGCAAATTATTATAATAAATGGTATAATCGGGCGGCAAGTGGATTCCCGGCCCGCAACTGGAATTCGTCGAATACTGGGCTAGTGCCCTGCAGATTTCAGCATACTCATAGTGTAATAGATTTATGCTCCTCGCTATTTCGTGTGGGTAGATACTTGTTCCCATCAAATTACCGCAGTCGTTTACCGGAATGAAGCGGAAACCTTTGGCATGGAGAATGCCCGTGTCAGCCTTGATTGGCAAGGAGCCTGAACGCTGCGGGACTTCCGCCCGGCTCCTTAGAAACACGGGTGCAAGGCTCCGTGTCAAGAGCCACCATAGTTATGAGACGGAGCATACCCACTCAATACGGCGAATACCCAATTCTGTTCCATGTCTATTGTTGGAAAGGAGAAGTTGTCTTGAAATACGTAGTCGTCCTGGGAGACGGGATGGCGGACTACCCCATCCCGGAACTGGGAAACCGCACTCCCCTGCAATACGCCAGAACCCCGAACCTGAACCGTCTGGCGGCGAACGCCGAGATAGGAATGGTAAAGACGGTACCTGATGAGATGCCCCCAGGCAGCGACGTGGCCAACTTGTCGGTAATGGGCTATGATCCCCGCCGGTACTACACCGGGCGCTCACCGCTGGAGGCGGTTGCCATGGGGGTGGAACTCGGCACAACCGACGTGGCTTTTCGCTGTAACCTGGTCACTCTTTCCGATGACACGGACTACCGGGAAAAAATTATGGTAGATTATAGTTCGGATGAGATCAGCAGTGAAGAAGCTGCCACACTTATCGCTGAGGTTAAAGCCCGGCTGGAAAGTCCGGAACTGCGGTTTTACGCCGGGGTGAGTTACCGGCACCTCCTGGTGTGGAAAACCGGGACTGTAGAAGTAGAGTTGACTCCCCCCCATGATATATCGGACCGGCGGGTAACCGAGTACTTGCCCCGCGGGCCCCGTAGTGAGGTACTTCTTGACCTGATGATAGAGAGCAACCGTTTCCTACCCTCTCACCCGGTGAACCAGGCCAGAGTCCGGCAGGGCCTGCGCCCGGCCACCTCGCTATGGTTCTGGGGGCAGGGCAAAAGACCGGCATTACCTTCATTTTGTGAAAAGTACGGGCTTAAAGGCTCGGTAATTGCCGCGGTGGACCTCACCAAAGGATTGGGCGTGTGCGCTGGTCTGGAGCCGGTAAAAGTCCCGGGAGCTACCGGCAATATCACTACAAATTTTTCGGGTAAGGCCCGGGCGGCTCTGGAAGAGCTTCGACGCGGTCAGGATTTCGTATACATCCACATCGAAGCCCCGGACGAGGCTGGCCACCGGGGGGAACTGGATACCAAGATAAAGTCCATTGAGGAAATCGACGCAAAGGTTATCGGCGAACTCTTGCGTGGATTGGAACAGTTTGAGGATTACCGGATAATGGTTCTTCCCGATCACCCCACTCCGTTAAGGGTTCGCACGCACACCGCGGAGGAGGTCCCTTTCCTCATCTACCAGAAATCCCTGATGTTGCAGAGCCCGGTTTGCAGCTATGACGAAGAAGCAGCCCGGCTCTCGGGCCTCCGCTTCGAGCGTGGTTACGAGTTGATGGATTACTTTGTACGGGGATAAAATACCAAAAAATATGCCAAAAGCTGGTGAGAAAAACCGGGGCCGACCCGGGGCAACCTAAAACAGGAGGTGCTCATATGCGAAGAACTACCACCAACTGGTCGGTAGTCGGACTCGGGGCAGCAGTGGCCGCTCTGGGGGCAACCCTGTTCAGGAGATCCCGGTTCGGAGCTGGAGCCATTGGCTTTGGCCTGGCCCATATGCTCCTTGGCACCCTTGACCGCGTTCGCGCCGCTGCCCGGCATTAATTCCTCCCTTGAGGTACCGGGGCTACCCCGGTACCTTCAATACTTAAACGTTCGGGGGGTTTTATTCCGCTCGACCAGCGGCAAGGACAGTTCCATTCGGGCCAGCATTTAAAAGGAGGAGATATTCTTTGTCCCGGCATGCCTGCTTCAGAGTCTGGGGAATAATTATCCTGTTCTCAGTGCTTACTCTTGGAACCTCTTCTTGCGCCTCCAAAAACCCGGTTACGGAATCGGACGTAAACAAGGCTCCCTACAAATTAGAATTGGTGACATGGAAATGGTATGAGTCCTCCGACCTATTTGTGGTGGTGGAGGGAAAAGTGAAAAACGTCTCCCGCGAAGATTTTGACGAGGTTACCGCGGTAGTAAGCTTTTATGACAAATACGGCAACCTGCTTAAGAATGAACGGGAAAAGATCAAGTATGATCCCCTGAGGCCGGGAAAAACCTCCCCCTTCCGGGTGGTAGCCACCTTCCACCCTAAAGCGACTACAGCACGCGTGGACTTCCAGGACTTCATGGGTGAGTTTCTATCAACCAACAAGAAAGGGCAACCCGAGCAGCAAGCCATTTCTTCCAAGTAGGCTGTAGAACTGCTTTGTCCGGAGCTTGGTACCGGGGAAGATGTCTCAAGAGAGGTTGCCATGAGATTTGACGCCCTTCTAGAATGACCCTCCCGGGGAAGTATTTGCACTGAATTTGCACCATATTCTTCTGCTGGGGCTCACGTAATTCCACAAAATAGAAAAAGGGTTCGCACGAACCCTGGATAATTCTATGGTGCGGCAGAAGGGACTTGAACCCCCACGGTTTTACCCGCCAGATCCTAAGTCTGGTGCGTCTGCCAATTCCGCCACTGCCGCTTTTTGTACATTACCAGGCAAGGACCGGCTTCACCTTGAACAGTCAAGCAACCGGAACCTTAACCCCAGTGTTACCATTATACAATAGACGAAGACCATTTTTCAATTGCGCATCCCGTGCACTGTGTGAATGCAGTTTTTAATGTTTAACCCGCCCCGACGGCGTCCACCTTTTGGCCCGGCTTGCCCGGCTCCGCTACGGGCGTCCTGTTCAATTAAAGCGATAGTCATACAATAAACATGGTTCATCATCGATGGGAAGGAGATTTGCTCGAGGCCCGGCAACAACGGCAGTAAGCGCACCATTCCTGCGGCCCTGGTCGTGCCAGGAAAACATTCCGGAACCACTGATGCATACGGACGATTACAGATGTTCAAAACTCAATTATTGCTGCCATAGCCTTCAACACCAGCATTTTAATTATGTGGTGGCGGCAGGCCACCAGGAAGGTCTGCTCCGCTGCTATGCACCCCGACCTGCCGAACAGATGTTTCTAAGCTATTACACTCATTACCTTTGCCGCCACCATCTCTCCCTGCAGCACGGCATTCCTGATTCCCTGTACCCGGTCTGCATCGCCAATAAGAAATACGTGAGGATGCACTTTGCGGAGCTGGTGATACAATTCGTTGTTGGGGACATAACCGGTGGCAAAGATTACGTGCTCAGCCTCGATGTATTCGCGGTTTCCCCGGGCATCCTGCACGAGTACTTCGCCGGGGCCGATCTCAACGACCCGGCGGCCGGTTTTCTTCACCACCCTTCCCTCTTCCAGCCGATTCATCAGGTCCCGCCGGTTCTTCTTTTCCATGTCGGGAGCGAGATACTCCTGCTGCTCAACTATGGTGATGCGGTTATGACCCGCCAGCAGAAAGTCCGCAGTTTCGCAACCGTTGCTTCCTCCCCCAACAATTACCACATTCTTGCCATTAATAACAATGTTACCTCTTAACACGTCTTCCAGGGAAGCACAGCAACTACTGTCAGCCCCCTTAATTGCCGGAATATGCAGTTTAGACCCGGTGGCCACGACCAGGTAATCGGGATTAATCTCCTTCATCAGGTCCGAAGTAAAAGGCTGGTTCAGCAGGATGGGTATTTCGTAGCTGTAAAGTTGCGTCAGCAAGTAGTCGCGGAACATTTTTATTCTGTACTTGAAAGGCGGTAGTGCCGCCAAGTTCAACAACCCCCCGGGTTGACTGTCCTTTTCATAAATGCTGACATCCAGCCCCATGCGTTTCAGAGATATTGCCGCCTGCATCCCCGCCGGGCCACTGCCTACCACAATGGCGCTGGCACGGGCCGGCTTAACGTAGTAGAAACCATCCCGCAAATCACCTTCGCGCCCGGTAAAAGGGTTAACTGTACAGGCAACCGGGGAACCCCGGAAATGGCTTTCAATGCAGTTGTTGCACAGGATGCAGGGTCGGATCTCCTCCCGTCTGCCTTCCCGGACTTTATTGGCCCACTCGCTATCAGCCAGCAGGCTTCTTCCCAAAAATATAAAATCCGTCTGTCTACTGGCCACCAGCTCGTTGGCAAACCGGGGGTCGTTTAACAGTCCCCCGGCCACGACCGGTATTTTCACGTGCCGCTTCACTTCTCCGGCCAGGTATACCCGCCAGCCCTCGCGGTACGAAGCCGGCTCTATGGACTTTAAGCCCGACTCGTAAGTACCGGATGAACAGTTGATTACATCCGCCCCGGCCGCTTCCAGCTCCTGGCACACCTCTATGCTTTCATCTACCTGCAGGCCTCCGGGTACAAAGTCGTCGATATTGAGGCGTACAGATATAGCCAGTTGGGGCAGCCCGGTTTTTATCCCCTTGATGATATTCAGTAAAAATCTCATCCTGTTACGTAAACTGCCACCATAATCGTCCCTGCGTTTGTTGCTGTGTGCGGATAAGAACTGGTTTATTAAATACCCGTGGGCGGCATGGAGTTCTATCCCATCGAAGCCCGCCTCGCAGGCATGGCGAGCGGCTTCAACAAATTTGTCTTCCAGTTTCACTATTTCCTCCGGGCTGAGCTCCCGGGGAATTTCCCTGATTACCGGGCAGGCCAGGGGTGACGGAGCAACCGGTTGGGTACCCGTGACCGCCGCGGAGGTCTGCCGCCCGGCATGGAAAAGCTGAATGAAAACGTGGGTATCGTGAGCCTTTATGGCCCGGACCAGGCGCTTCAACCCCTCAACATACCGGTGACTGTCTATACGAAGCTGTCCGAAACCCTCCTGCCCGGCGGGATCAACGCACGCAGCTTCAACTATTATCAATCCCACCCCGCCCCGGGCTCTGGCTTCATAATAATGGATGTGTTTACCGGTCACTTCCCCATCCGGACTTGCATAACCTACCAGCATGGGAGCCATGATGATACGGTTTTTGATCTGTAGATTACCTATGAATGCGGGGGAAAACAGTTCACGGAACTCCATCACGCGCTACCTCTCTACCTGCTAGAGTTTGATAATAATTATAACACTATTGCCACCGCCTGAACCCCGCCAACCCGCTTACC
>JAAYAC010000021.1 GCA_012719535.1 Syntrophomonadaceae bacterium
AATCTCATCACTGATGAGAAAATATCCTTCTCCTACCTGCTGAAAGTACTTGTTCAGCAGGTGCCCCGGCACCCCTTGAACCACCTTACGGGAATACAACCCCCGGGCAGCCTTTTCCAGGGCTTCATCATCGATATCAGTGGCCAGAATAGTCTCAAACCGTCCCGGACAGGCCTCTTTTAACATTATTGCCAGGGAATACGGTTCTTCCCCGGTGGAACAGCCTGCACTCCAGGTTCGCAACGACTTTCGCTCTTCGAGCAACTCCGGAAGAATTTTGTGCTGCAGCACGTTCCAATGCGCAGTATTTCTGAAAAACTCGGATACGTTAATAGTAAGGTGTTCAAGAAATCGCCGGTAGACATTGTGATCCTGATCCAGTATCTTCACAAAAGCTGCATAGTCCACTGCTCCCGCTGACCGCATGAAGCTATTGATCCTGCGCTCCATCTGGGCTCTCTTGTAAGCCGTCAGGTCAATGCCGCTCTTCGCCAGTATCTTCTTCACAAACCACTCCCAACCCAGACTCTCCTGCAAGCCCCGTTACCCCTTCCTATGAAAACGCCTTGTCCAGAGCCCGGTCAAAAGCTTGTACGGTAGCCTCTATATCTTCAATCGTATGCGCCGCGGAAATAAAGCATACCTCAAATTGTGAAGGAGGCAGATAAATACCCTGTTCCAGCATGCCGGCAAAGAACCTGGCATACCGGACCGTATCGGCGGTCAGAGCACTGGCATAGTCAACTACGGCCTTGCCGGTGAAGAACCAGGAAAACATGGACCCCAGGCGGTTGAAGGCGAGCTTGATTCCTCTGGCTTCTACCAGGGACCTGATTCTGGCCTCCAATAGTGCTCCCAATTCCCCTATCTCCTCGTACAGAGCCGCTCGCTGCAATTCCTTCAAGGTGGCCCCGCCAGCCGCCATGGCCAGCGGGTTGCCGGACAGGGTTCCCGCCTGGTAAACCGGCCCTTGCGGCGCCACCAGCTCCATTACCTCCCGCTTGCCCCCGTAAGCCCCCACCGGGAGGCCACCGCCAATTATCTTGCCCAGGCAGGTAAGATCGGGTGTAATGCCTACCATATCCTGGTATCCTCCATACCTTACTCTGAACCCGGTAATCACCTCATCAAATATGAGCAATGCCCCGTACTGGCGGGTGAGCTTCCGCAACCCTGTCAGGAAGAGGAGGTCGGAAACCACCAGGCCCATGTTGCCCGCTACCGGCTCAACAATGACCGCGGCTATATCGCTGCCATACTGTGCAAACAGGCTCTGTACCGATTCAAGATCATTAAAGCGAGCCGTAAGGGTTTGGGCAGCGACTTCGCCGGGAATCCCCGGGCTTGACGGAACCCCGGCCGTCAGCAACCCGGCCCCCGCCTTAATAAGAAAACTGTCACCATGGCCGTGGTAGCAGCCTTCGAATTTGACTATCTTGTTCCTCCCGGTAAAAGCCCGGGCAACCCTGACCGCACTCATAGTAGCCTCGGTTCCCGAGTTAACCATCCTCACCAGATCTATAGACGGGAAGGCCTCGCAAATCATGGTCGCCAGGTCCACCTCGGCCTCGCACGGCGCACCATAGCTGGTTCCGCGGACCGCGGCGTTGCTGATAGCTTCCACCACTGCCGGGTAGGCATGCCCGAGAATAAGCGGGCCCCAGGAGCATACATAATCCAGGTACTCGTTACCGTCCACATCATACACCCTGGCTCCTCGCGCGGCGGCTATAAACAGTGGGTTGAGCCCGACTGCTTTAAAAGCCCGCACCGGGCTGTTGACACCCCCGGGTATAACCCTTTGGGCCCTCTCAAATAGCTCTACGGATGTTTTTCCTGCCACCACTTATTTACACCCCCGTAATTCAACCGTAACTTCTCTGCGCCGGTAAACAATGCTCCACCCAGAAGTGGACAGGCGGTCAATCGTCCTTTCCGCCCACCATTACATAAAAAACAGACACTCGCAAAGAGTGCCCCAAGTTCCTTTCAAGCTCCTTCCCGCAAGGGAGGGCTTGCCAGGTTCCCAACAAACCCAATTGTTTGGCCGCCGTAGCCGCGGAATATCATCTCAGGTGCACCAAATCAGCGTCTGTATCCTCGTTTTCTATGGTATGTTGGATGTATTCAACGAGCTTGTCCAGAATTCCTCTATGATGTCGAAAATATTATGGCTTTGCACCGCCGCCAGCCCTCCAAACTTGATGGTCAATCCCGTAACGTGAACCACCTGGCTCACCACGTTATGCTATTTCTTGTTCCCCTATTACCCTGTGAAACTAACCGTGGGCAGCGACAGACCTATTCAGAATTATTTCCCTTTTATACTATGGGCGTATATGGTAACACCCAGCGCTCAACTATCTGCTGGTGAAACAACTGTGCTGTTCTGCTAAAAGTAAACCATGCTGGTTTTTTTTAGTTCCCGCACGCTATTTACAATCTTATAGTTCTTGACGCCCAGCTTCTCCGCTATGGCCGTCACTATCCGGGCTATAGTCGCTTCCGTGCGGGCGTGAATCATGCAGTACATATTGTACGGCCAACCGGGCGGGGTTTCCCGCAGGTAGCAATGGCTGATTTCGCGAAAGGAAGCCATATAGGCTCCTGCTTCATCCACCTTCTCCTCGGGAACCTCCCACATCACCATGGCGTTATAAATGTAACCAGCGTTGTGATGCCGCAGGACAGCGCCGAAGCGCCGCATTATCCCGCGTCGGCTCAGGTCTTCAATAGCCTGTATCACTTCTTCCTGCGAACAGCCCAACTCACTCGCTAACTGGCGAAAAGGCTCCCTGTCCAGGGGCAGGTCGTCCTGCAGCTTTTTTATAACGATTTTGTCACGTTCACCCATCATATTTGCTCATCGCCCATTGCAAAAGTAACCTGAATCTTGTAGACTTTTGTGGCCGGAAGGCTGACTATTGTTATTCCGGCGGCCTCTTCTATGGTCGTCAAGTATTCCCGGGCCTCAATCTCGGATGGCGCGGTAAGGGTAAACCACAGATTGTACTCATCGTCCCGCAGGTAGTTGTGCGTTACTCCAGAACAGGCGTTAATGAGGCCGGCCACCCTGTCGATGTCGCCTTCCGGAACCCGGGCGGCACAAAGGGTGGAATAAAAACCCAGGGAGCGCGAATCAAATACTCCCCCGATTCTCCTGATGATACCCGCTTCCTTTAGCCTTCCCACCCTATCCACAACTTCTTGCTCCGACAACCCGGTTTTTTCTGCAATAACCGCCCAGGGCCTGGCTGCCAGCGGAAACTCTTGCTGAAGAATGTCCAGGATTTCCCGGTCTTTTTCATCCACTGGCCATCATCTCCATATAACTCGGGGGGCGGTAAAGACACCAGGGATCCTCCGCCATGAAGTCACCTTGCCTGTAATAGGCGGCCCGAGCACGGCACCCCCCGCAGCGCTCCCGGTAATCGCACACCCCACATTTGCCCTGGTATTCCATGGTACGAAGTTGCTGCAAAATCTCATTATGCCTCCAGATCTCGTCAAAAGCCTGTTCTCTCACGTTGCCCAGGCGCATGTCCAGGTAAGCACAAGGCTGCACATCTCCCCGGGGACTGATGATACAGTAAGAAATCCCTGCCAGACAGCCCTTGCTGAACCGCAGCGGAACCCCTTTCTTATCCGCCACGCGCATGAACTGGGGGGCACAGGTAGGTTTTAGCTCAATATTCACTTCTTTCTGCTTATCCATGATGCGGGCCAAAGTGAGCTCGTATTCCTTCACCCGCAATGCCTCTTCTTCAATATTCACTGCTCTTCCGGTAGGTACCAAGAAAAATATATGATGGGCCACGGCCCCCAGTTTCACGGCCATTTCGGTTATTCCTTCCAGTTCTCCTACATTCCATTCCATGACCGTGGTGTGTAACTGGAAACGAACGCCGGCTTCCCTCAGATTCCTAACCCCTTCCAGGGTTAAATTATACGCATTTTCGAGCTTGCGAAAGCTATCATTCTTACCCGCATCCAAACTGTCCAGGCTGACCCCACAGGCGACAAAACCGGCTTCTTTTATTTGCCGCGCGACCTCAGGGGTTATCAGCGTACCATTGGTACCCATAACCGGCCGGAGCCCCTCCTGCCGGGCATAGTCTCCCAGTTCGAATATATCCGGCCTCAGGAGGGGTTCGCCCCCGCTAAAGATCATCATGACAAAGCCGGCCCGCTTGATCTCCCGGATAAGCTTTTTCCCCTCTTCGGTGCTCAGCTCTTCATCAAGCCGGGCCCCTGCATCCCGGTAACAGTGGTCACAGAACATATTGCACTGGTTGGTGATATTCCAGGAAACCTGCATCAAGAAGCCCTCCCCTTTATCCATCAGCGAAACTCATAAACAGCCTGCGTAATCAGCGTCCAGGTTTTCCCTTATCCCAGTATCCGCGCAGCGTCTTTGGCTGAATAGGTAATAATGATATCAGCGCCGGCCCGTTTAATGCCGGTCAGTATCTCCAGCATAACACGTTCCTCGTCCAGCCAACCGTTGGCGGCAGCAGCTTTTAGCATGGAATACTCACCACTCACGTTATACGCAGCCAGTGGGTGGTCATACCTCTCTCTTACCCTGGTAATGATATCAAGATAGGCCAGGGCCGGTTTAACCATCACGATATCGGCACCTTCAGCTATATCCAGTTCCACTTCGCGCAGGGCTTCCCGACCGTTGGCCGGGTCCATCTGATAGGAACGGCGATCGCCGAATTGGGGAGCCGATTCGGCGGCTTCCCGAAATGGACCGTAAAACCCGGAAGCGTACTTGGCGGCATAGGACATGATGGCCGTACCGGCAAAACCGTTCTCATCCAGGACTTGGCGAATATAGCCGATGCGACCGTCCATCATATCGGAAGGGGCCACAATATCAGCCCCGGCCCGGGCGTGGGACAGTGCTTCCCTGGCCAGAAGTTCAAGGGTGGCATCGTTGTTGATTTCACCGTCTTTATCCACTATCCCGCAGTGCCCGTGGTCCATGTACTCACACAGGCACACGTCGGTAATGACCAGCAGGTCCGGAAAACTATCTTTAATAATACGCGTGGCTTCCTGAACCACCCCTTTATCGTCGTAAGCCGCCGTGGCCAGGGCATCCTTATGTTCGGGGATACCGAACAACAGTACCCCGGGTATGCCCAGGGAGTGTATCTCCCGAAGCTCTTCCCTCAGAATGTCACAGGAGATTTGAAAAACCCCGGGCATGGAGTTGACCGGAAGCCTTTTTTCCCTTCCGTAAATGACAAAAAGAGGGTAGATCAAGTCGTTTACCGTCACCGTAGTCTCCCTCACCATACGCCTTATGGTCTCATTCCGTCTTAGCCTGCGCATCCGCTGTACGGGAAATGCCAATTTCAATCCCTCCTCATATCCTCCGGGTTTGACTCTCATCCAGGTAGCAGGCCGGGTCTTCAGCCCAGATGTCACCGTGGACCGCCCTCGCTCGAATGCGACAACCACCGCACAGGCTCTTATAATCGCAGCGCCCGCACTTACCCTGGACATATTCTGCCTTGCGCCTTAGCTTGACCAGGAGTCCATCGTCGCTGGTCCAGATTTGGCTGAAAGGCTTTTCTCTGATATTACCCAGGCTGTAGTCCTGCCAGAATTGGCACGGGTGGACATTACCCCGCGGGTCGACATTGGCGAACTTGGTCCCCGCCGAGCAACCACCGTGCATTTCCAGGAGCCGCACCACTTCACCGGCCATTTCCGGCAGGTGCTGCGTGATGTAATCCCTGAGGTATATGCCGTCGGCATGGTTGTCAGTCGTCAGTATCTCCACCTCCACCCCGCGGGAATGAAGCTCCAAGGTTCTTTCAATCAACAGGTCCAGTATTCTCCGCTTCTCTCCCACTTCCGTATCCAATTCCATCATTTCCTGGCCCCGGCCGGCATACACCAGGTGGTACATGCAGAAACGCGGTATGCCCTCCCGGGCCACTATATCCAGTATCTCGGGTAGGTCTTGCTGATTCGCTTTGTTGACGGTAAACCTGATACCGGTTTTTACCCCCTGGCGCAAGCAAGCGCGGATACCTTCCACAGCCTGGTCAAAGGCCCCCGGCTTGTTTCTGAACTCGTCGTGCGTGGGCGGGGCGCCATCTATGCTTATACCTACATACCGGAAGCCCGCTTCTTTAATCTCCCGAGCCACATCGTCGGTAATCAGCGTACCGTTGGAAGAGAGCACCGGCCTGAGCCCGGATTCCGCCGCCAGAGCCCCTAATGTGAAGATGTCTTTTCTGAGCAGCGGTTCCCCTCCGGAGAAAAGTAAAACCGGGACCTGCATGGCTGCCAGGTCGGCAATGAAGTCTCGTGCTTCTTCGGTGGTGAGCTCATCCTTGAACATGCGGTCTTCCGCATCTATATAGCAGTGTTTGCAGCGCAGGTTGCAGCGGTTGGTCATATTCCAGACCACCAGAGGGCGCGAGCTGTCTGAGAACTGGAGCAATTGTGGAGGGGTATCCCCTCTTCCCCGAAACTTGATGACATCCGACACGGTGGCTGTACCACATAACAGTTTGGTAAAACCAATCACTACATAACCCTCCTTAAAGGAAGCATGGGGACGATCTTTTTGCTTCCTTGAATCAAACCGGTATAGAGGTCGCGCGTTAACCTGTTCCCGCGCACTTAACCCGAAATTACCAGTTATAACAGCCTATTTGTCTGAATCGCTCCGACACCCAACTTAGTGCCGGGGCTGCGCCTATTCATTAAACATCTTTACCAGGGCGTCTACCAGGCCGGGTATGGTATACTCGCTGGCGACAGCATCTACCGTAAAGCCCTGGCGGCGAGCCGTCTCGGCTGTTATGGGACCAATGCAGGCGACCTTGGTGATCCGGTCTATATTTCTTACCCCGTCTTCGCCTATCATCTTAACAAAGTTGTTTACGGTTGAAGAACTGGTAAATGTTATGGCATCCACCCTCCCGGCAGTAATCATGTCCCGGTGTTCAGGCCGGATGCTCGCCGGCCGGGCTTCGTATATGTGAACCTCGGTAACGTCAGCCCCCCAGTCGCCAAGTATAGCGGGAATGACATTCCGCGCGCCACGGGCACGGGGAATTAGTACCCTATCTCCCGTTTGGACCCGCCCTTGCAGCAGCTCTACTATCCCTTCGGCCCGGTATTCTTCCGGGACATAATCCACCCGTAACCCCTTTTGTGACAACACCTCACAGGTGGCGGGACCGATGGCTACTATGCTCACGTCTTTCAGGTCTCTTATGTCACCGCCTGCCGAACAAAGCTGGTCCAAGAATATTTTCACCGCGTTGACGCTCGTAAATATGAGCCAGTCAAAGGACTCGAGCTGGGTAAATGCCCGCTGCAGCGGCTTCATATCCGGGTTGGGCACTATCTCGATGGTCGGCACCTCCAGTGCCTCGCCCCCGAGCTCTTCGATTAAGGCTGATAGCCTGCTGGCCTGGGTCCTCGACCTGGTAACCACGATGCGCTTTCCAAAAAGGGGTTTATTTTCAAACCAGTTTAATCGCTCGCGCAGGCCCACCACTTCACCCACCACGATAAGGGCAGGTGGTTTGAAACCCGCTTCCCGCATTCTTGCTTCAATGTTCGCCAGCGTTCCGGTCAGTACCTTCTGTTCCGGGGTGGTCCCCCACCGGATTAAGGCACAGGGGGTCTCAGGGTTCCTGCCGTGGGTCACCAGTTTGTTAACAATGAAGTTCAGGTGCTCCAGTCCCATCAGAAAAACCAGTGTACCTACGCCCGTAGCGATTTTGTCCCACTGGATAGAGCTCTCCTGTTTTTCCAGGCGCTCGTGCCCCGTGATGATCGCCAGGGTGGAAGTGAGATCCCGGTGGGTTACCGGAATGCCCGCATAAGCTGGAACCGCCACCGCTGAAGTTATTCCCGGAACAATCT
>JAAYAC010000178.1 GCA_012719535.1 Syntrophomonadaceae bacterium
AGCAGGGCCAGGCTGAACACCTTAATGGTATCCCCGCCAAAGATAAGCAGGGCTACCAGGGCAAACACTACGGTTACCACCGTGTTGATGGAGCGGTTTAAAGTCTGCAGGATGCTTTTATTGATAGTCTCAGCCAGATCGCCCTTCTTCTTGAAACTCAAGTTTTCCCGGATACGGTCGAATACCACTATGGTATCGTTAATGGAATAGCCCAAAATGGTGAGCATGGCGGCTACAAAAGCCCCATCAACCTCCAGGCGAAAGAGCGAAAAAACCCCCAATACTAACAAAACATCATGCAGCAGGGCTACAACTGCGCCCACCCCAAAGCTGAATTCAAACCGGAAAGAGATGTAGATGAGCATAAGCACCACTGCAATGAACACGGACAGCATAGCTTTTGTGGTAAGTTCCTTACCGATAGCCGGTCCTACTCCCTCGTTGCGCAGTATCTGGAGTTCGCCCATCTTCCGCTCGAGCGCTTTGATTACATTGTCACTATCCTTCTGGCTCAACATCCGGGTACGAATAAATATCTCCCGGTTACCGCTCTTTTGGATCAAGCGGCCTTCCAGGCCAAACTCCCCCAGGACATTCCTGACCTCTTCCACCTGGACGGTGTGAGCGAATTTCAGGTGCAACATTGAACCACCGGTAAAGTCAATCCCCTTGTTGAGCCCCCTTCCGGGCCAGGCCAGGGAGATTATCCCGGGAATGAGGATAAGCAGTGACACCAGATAAAACCATTTCCTGTTTTCAATAATCCGCATCTTCAACCCCCCTTAAACTCCATAGTAGCGCGGATCCCTGACCGATTGTGCCACCCATTTCAGCATCCAGCGCGTAAACAGGATGGCAGTAAACATGCTGGTCAGGATACCAATGGTCAGAGTCACGGCGAATCCTTTAATGGGGCCAATACCGAAATACATCAGGACGAGTGCTGCTATCAAGGTGGTCAGGTTGGAGTCGAAGATAGTCCAGAACGCCCGTTTAAACCCGGCATCTACGGCCGCCAGCAAGGTTTTCCCGCTACGCAGTTCGTCCTTGAGGCGTTCATAAATGATAATATTGGCGTCAACCGCCATCCCTATCGACAGTATGAAACCGGCTATCCCGGGTAGGGTCAGGGTAAACTTGCCCAGGGTCATGATCCCCAGGACCACCAGCGAGTAAAGTACCAGGGACACGTCCGCCACAACTCCCGGTAACCGGTAATACCCAACCATAAAGATGAGTATCATCAACAGCCCGATTACCCCGGCTTTGACACTCTTGGCCAGGGAGTCACTCCCTAAAATAGGTCCAACTGTCCGTTTTTCTGCCAGTTCCAGGGTTACCGGCAAGGCCCCGGAACGGAGCAAAACCGCCAGGTCCTCTGCTTCTTTGGCCGATTCGAACCCGCCGCTTATCTCCGCATTTCCGTCCGGAATAGTATCCCTAACCACCGGAGCACTTATCACCCGGTTGTCCAGGACTATGGCGATGGTTTTGCCCACGTTGGCCGCGGTAGCGTCGCGGAACAACTCTGCTCCTTTTTTGTCAAAGGTCAAGGCGACCTTTGGTTCATTAGTTTGCGGGTCCAGGGTTGCCTTCGCATCCTTCAGGTTTTCCCCGGTTACCAGCACCTTATGGTTTTCATCAACGAATTGAAGTTCGGCAGTTTTCCCAATGGTGCGCACAGCCTCCTCAGGGTCCTTAACCCCGGCCAACTCCAGGATCACCCGGCGATCGCCCTGTCCCTGGATAATCGGTTCCTTTACCCCCAGTCCATCTACGCGTTTCCATAAAACTCCAATCGCTTTCTTGATGGTATCCTCGGTAATTTTTTGGCCAGGCTTTTCTTTGGCTTCCATAACCACGTGAACCCCGCCCCGCAGGTCAAGCCCCAGGTTGATGTGTTCGATGATGGGCCTGTAGGCGAAACCGGCCGCCACCAGCACCGCTATCGATACCAAAATGAACTTTACTAAACCAGTGCGTTCATGCACGTTACTGCCTCCTCCCAACCCTAGAGCAGCTTCGCCCCGTTGATGATCAGTTCGAATTCACAACCCAGAAAGTCTGCCGCCCGCCGGCACAGCACCATGCGGCTCAAAAAGATCTCGAAGTACTCCATCACCGGGCAGATATTGATATCGATGGTAAGGTCCATGGTTATGACGGAGTTTTTTCCATTCACCTCGAGCTTGGCCTCTTCCACCGCATAGTTGACCCGGTCGTGGATATCAAAAGTGGAAATGTCCGGGTTCCTCACCCGGGTTCTGTGCACATGTGACTTGTCAGCCAGAATGAGGGCCGCCGCAACCTGATTAACCGGGTGCCCGCTACCCTCATCATGATTCCCCGTAGCTGCGGCAACAATTGATATCTCATCAGGGTCCATGCCCATTTGCCTCAGGATGGTCATACACATCAGGGCACCGCTCTGGCTGTGGCCAACCCGGTTGATGACATTGCCAATGTCGTGAAGGTAACCGGCGATGGCAGCCAATTCCGCCTCCCGTTCTGGGAAACCCAGTTCTTTCAGGATGATGTACCCCCGCTCGGACACCAAATTTACATGCGCATACCCGTGATCCGTGTACCCTAGAACCCCCAGGTGCTCGTTTCCCTTTCTGATAAAGGCGTCGACCAGCGCATTCTTCTTAACATCCTCCAGCGTCACCATTTCTCTTCTCTCCGCCAAATAGCTATTCTTGCTTATAAGCAACCGCTTTCTTGAGCACTTCCAACTCCGTATTGTCCAAAACCTTGAGGATTATCGTCTCCTCTTTTACCTTCTTGATCTCGCCACAGATTCCACCTATGGTAACCACCTTATCATGTGGTTTAAGACTTTCCATTAATTGTCTGTGTTTCTTATCCTGCTTATGCTTGGGGAGGATGATCAGCAAGTAAAAGACAGCAAAAAACACCAGTACGTAGAGTAATAGACCCTGCCATTGTTCCATATAATCCCTCCTGAGTATTGGTAAAACTCCGTATTAATAGCTTCCTGAATATGCCGCCCGGAAAGCACGGCAAAAGTCGGGGAAGCGGTCCTCTTGAATAGCACTTCTTATATTCTCCATCAATTTAACCAAAAAGTAAATATTATGATAGCTTAAAAGGCGCAAACCCAGCAACTCTCCGGCTTTTATCAAGTGTCTCAGGTAAGCCCGGGTGTAATTACGGCATACGTAACACTGGCAATCTTCATCGAGTGGAGCAAAGTCTTCCCGGTATTGGGCATTTCTGACTACCACCTTTCCCTTCCGGGTATAGGCGGTGCCATGCCGGGCCAACCGGGTGGGCATGACACAATCAAACATATCAACCCCGCGCCTGACCCCTTCCACCAGGTCTTCGGGAGTTCCAACTCCCATCAGATAACGCGGTCGGTTCGCGGGTAGCTCTTCATTCATTACCTCCAGGATACGGTACATCTCCGCCTTGGGTTCACCCACGGATAATCCCCCGATGGCATACCCGGGAAAACCGATTTCCCGCAAGGCCCTGGCACTCTCCCGGCGCAGGTCGGCGAACACGTTGCCCTGGACAATGCCGAACAGCGCCTGGTCCCCACGGGTATGTGCCTCCCGGCAGCGAGCCGCCCAGCGGCTGGTCCTTTCCACTGCTCGCCGGGCATCCTCATACCGGCAGGGATACGGTGAACACTCATCAAAACACATGATTATGTCGCCTCCCAGGTCTTCCTGCACGGAGATGACTTTTTCCGGAGTGAGGAAATGGGTTGACCCGTCGATATGTGAACTGAACTTAACCCCATCATCGGTGATCTTGCGCAACGGGGCCAGACTGAAAACCTGAAAGCCCCCGCTGTCCGTGAGTATGCCGCGCCTGTAGTTCATAAAATTGTGTAGCCCCCCCGCCTTGCGCACAATGTCGGGCCCTGGGCGGAGGTAAAGGTGATATGTATTGGCAAGTATAATGGTGGCCCCTATCTCGTAGAGTTCGTCGGGCGCCAGGGTTTTTACGGTGGCCTGGGTACCAACCGGCATAAAAACAGGGGTGGCAAAGACCCCATGGGCAGTTGACAGGCTCCCCAACCGGGCTCCGGTCACCGGGCACTTCTTGGTCACGGTGAAGCCAAACATCGACTACCTCCTAATTTTGCTATCAAAAAATAGACGCTGACTACGCTGACAACTCAAGAATCACGCTGACGATTATACCAATCTTTACCAGGAGTGTGTTAACCGAGGCGAGCGACTTATGACAGAGACGTCGCAACCATATCCAGCAGTTCTTCAAACGGAACCTTGAGGTTACCCGCCGCCAGGTCCCAGACAGTCTCCCCGGAGCCGGGAAGCTCGGCAATCCGCATTCAACTGGGAACCAGGCTGGCTATCCGGTCTTCCCCATAAAACTCCAGCAAGGCCATCAGGTTTCTATCATTGTTTTCCCATTCCCGGAGATTTATTTGCGCAGGAATACACTGATCAACGCCACTTCCCCGGGCAATTCTGACATGCTCATCCAGCTCATGGAGCGTGGCGAAGTCGAGGGATGAACCTCCCGGGTGGGCCACCACCCAAATCAAATCAGCCTTGGGCAAGAGCCCGGGCGCAGCAGGATGGGTCAACTCCAGGTCAACAATGATAAATTCGCCTGCAAACTGCCTTTCCGGCTCTTCAAGATTAACCTTATCCAGCTCTTCACCAGCGTATACCAACAGACCGGGGTCCGGTGCAACCTTGTCCAGCCACAGCTTGGCTGCCTGTCCCCGGCCCAAATCCACCAGGGCGGTTGGATACCCCCGGCGCGCAAGGCCGCAAGCCACATTTACCGCCACCGTCGTCTTCCCTGCCCCAGGTTGCACCGAAGTTATCAAGACAATTCTCATAACCATACCCTCTTAGCTCGGGCAAGCAGGACGGTTCTTGCTTGCCTTTTTTTGGTCAACGTTCATTCCGACCCATCCGGCACCAGCAGCAACCCATGTCGCTGTTTGGGGTTGCGGCAAAACTTGGAGCAGCCAGGACACAGAGCACTACATGGTACACGACAGATGGTTAAGAAGGGCTTTCTTACCCGAGCCTTTTCACTTGATAAACATGGCATCGCCGTAGCTGAAAAAGCGATACTGCTTGGCTACGGCATAACGGTAAGCCTGCAACGTTTTCTCCACCCCGGCGAAAGCACATACCAGCATCAACAGAGAAGATTTGGGCAAATGGAAATTGGTGATAAGATTGTCCACCGCCTGGAAGCGATAACCGGGATAAATGTACCGGTTGGTCCACCCGCTCCCCGCTCTGAACCCATCATTATCATCATAGGCTGTCTCCAGGGTCCTGACTACCGTCGTCCCCACCGCCACTATCTGCTGACCCCGGTTGCGCGCCCGGTTCAGCCTCCGGGCCTCCTCGGGCTGTATCTCGTAATACTCGCAATGCATCTCATGTTCCCGGATGTCACTACTGCTTACGGGGCGGAAGGTTCCCAGGCCTACATGCAACAGTATGCTAACACACTCTACCCCTTGCTTCTTTAATTTTGCGATCAGTTCAGAAGTAAAGTGCAGCCCGGCAGTCGGGGCGGCAGCTGAACCCGGCCGGGTCGCGTACACCGTCTGGTAATTCAGCTTGTCTGCGGCGGTGGCAGGGCGGTTTATGTATGGGGGGAGCGGCATACTGCCAAACTTCTCCAGAAATTGAAACCAATTGTGGTAACCCTCGAAACGCAGCAGGCGGCCCCCACAAAAGTCGAGCTCGGTAACGACTTCCGCCTTTACCTCATCACTAAAGCGGATAACCATACCGGGCCTCACCCTGCGGGCTGGCCGAACCAGAGCTTCCCAGCACTCACCGTCCTGGCGGAGCAGCAAGACCTCAACCTGCCCGCCTGTCTCTTTATGTCCCACCAGTCGTGCGGGGATTACCCGCGTCTCGTTCAGCACCAGAATGTGGTTGGCATCAAGGTAATCGGTTAACTGGTAGAAGAACCTGTCACTTATGGCCCCGGTACCCCGGTCCATAACCAACAGCCGACAGGCATCCCGGGGCAAAACCGGGTCCTGCGCTATGAGTTCCGGCGGCAGGTGGTAATCATAAGTGTCCAGACTGTAAATGTCCATAATCAAACCTCGCAGCGGGTAACACCGTCGACCCCGTCAAATCTCAGACAGCGTTTCGCAACTCCGGCTTCCGTCTGTGGCTGGAAGACTTTTCGTGGCCGGTGTCCGCCCCCTTTCCACGTTCTCCTTCCGTGTCCGTGATGCGGATTTCACCACGTCCACCTGGGCTGTTACTTCCTTATGCTCCGCCATAACCTGGTTGACCCTGGTTCTAAGGTGCGGGATAATCTCCTCCTGAAGTCCTCGCCCTTTGTTGTTGGAAGGTACCACAGTAATTAACACCCGGCCACCGGACCGGGGCAGGTATCCCCTGGCGACGGATACGGAAATGACCTTTTCCAGAGCCTTATCAACCTTGTTCCCTTTCAAGTGGGTTGCTCTCAGCAGGGCTTGCCCTTCCTCGTTCAGAGGTGTAACCTTAACCACCCTTTGGGCACTGTTAAGGCCCATCTCAATAGCAGGATTGATCTCTACCGTAGCATAAACACACACCGTAAAGAAATCGACTATTCGCCAGGTCACCAAAAACAAGATGGCGGTGGCGGCCAGGTACAGGGCCAGTTCCTTTCCCCACTCCCGGTGAGTAATCTCTTCTCCCACTGCCGCCGGTTTTCTTTGTCTTACTCTTTTGAACTGGCCGCTCCTGGTCAGTATCACCGCCTCATGGCCGCGGCTTTCCATCACCACCCCTTTAACAGTAGGCATTCTCACCTCTCCTTCCCCGGGGCAACACATACGGAACCAGGTCCCCCAAGCGGTGGTACACAATCAAAACTACAGCTATAATGTATTTCTCGTGTTTTTGGCAGGCTTTCCGGTCAACATTGCCCCTTTCACCCAGCAACCGCAGGGGCAAGGTACGGTGGTCCAGGAGAAAACTCATCAGTTCTTGATCACCAGCCACCTGACAGGCGATCTCCTTGGCCCTTTCCCGCACTTTCCAATCACCCGGGGAGGTTTTAACGACATCGTCCAGGGTGATCTTCCAATCCTGTAATATACTTATCAGTTCTGTTATTTGTTCTCTCCGGACCGCCATTTCCGGGTTATCCCGGCGTTGCACCGCACCGGTGACACTACACTCCGGATTACTAAAAAAGACATCCCTGAAGGACGTGTACTTTCTGTCCCCTGACTCCGCCATAAAATCCTCCTAATCATCGTAAGCATACCAGAGCAATGTTTAAATTCATATGAGTAAGGCAGCGCCCGATACAGGGCGGCTCGTTGACCCATCCATCCGGGCGAGCCATGGGTTGACACCAATCATACCGTCTTGACGACCGGTTCCCAGGGACATAGCATACTGTTCAAACTTTTTTAACGGCGCCAAAACAGGTTCAGGAGTAAGGTCAGTACCACGCTGAGTACAATACAAGTCACGACAGGGAAATAGAACGTAAAATTACCCCGCTGGTAGTAGATATCTCCAGGTAGGCGGAACCCGCCGCCCAGCTTGGCAAACAGCAACAACAGCCCCCCCGTGAGCACGAGCAACAAGCCTCCGGCTATCAACAACTTGGCCATGCTTTCCACGTCATCACCTCTTCCGTCCTTGATAACGCTCCAGTTCACTGTGCAGGCAGCCGCAGTATTGCTGCCGGTACAGCCCGAGCGCTTTGGACCTGGTCACCGTCTCCTTAAAGCCATTCCGGAAATCATAGTAAATGAACGGAACCCCGTAACTGTCCGCCGCCGCTTCCCCTACCTCCCGAATGAGTTCGTGCTTTTGGAAAGGACTAACCAGCAAGGTGGTGGTGAACCCGTCGAACTTCCCCTTGCGTGCCACCTGGGCCGTCCGAAAAAGCCTTAGCTGGTAGCACAGAAAACACCGTTGCGCCTCCCGGTAGGCGACATGACGGAAATACTCTACCGGGTTGTATTCTTCATCGTAGATTATTTTGATCTCTTCTTTCCGCGCATATTCCTCTAACGCTTCCCGGCGCTTCTGGTACTCGGTGAAAGGGTGAATGTTGGGGTTGTAAAAATAGCCGTATACCTGATAGCCTTGCTCTTTCAGGAAAGGTACCGGGTAAGTGGCACAAGGCCCGCAGCAGATGTGCAAGAGCAGTTTCATGATTTCACTCCTCGTCGAGACTAAACAGTCCCCCGTCGCTCCGCTCCCCCGGCGGCTGATATCCCAGGTGCCGGTAACCGCTGGCAGTAACCATCCGCCCCCGGGGAGTCCGCTGGATAAAACCGAGCTTCAGCAGGTAAGGCTCATAAACATCCAGCAACGTATCAGGTTCCTCCGAAACAGCCGCCGCCAGGGTATCCAGCCCGACCGGGCCACCTCCGAACTTGGTGATTATTATCTCCATTATCATGCGATCCAGATTGTCAAGACCCTGTTCATCAATCTCCAGCCTGCTCAGGGCCAGGGCGGCTACCTCGGAAGTTATACTACCGTCCCCCTTGACCACTGCATAGTCCCTGACCCGTTTGAGCAAGCGATTGGCGATACGCGGAGTTCCCCGGGAACGCCGCGCTATTTCTTCCGCCCCCTGTGGGTCTACAGCAATACCCAGAATACTGGCGGCCCGGGTCACTATGCAAGCCAGGTCCTTTACGGTGTAAAAGTCCAGGCGGCACATGATGCCGAACCGGTCCCGCAAGGGTGAACTCAACAGCCCCGGCCTGGTGGTAGCTCCCACCAGGGTAAAAGGCGGCAGCCCCAATCTCAGGGTACGGGCACTGGGCCCCTTGCCTATTACTATGTCTATGGCAAAATCCTCCATGGCCGGGTACAGCACCTCTTCCACGGTGCGGTTCAAGCGATGAATTTCGTCGATAAACAGGACCTCGCCAGGTTCAAGGTTGGTCAGGATGGCGGCCAAATCCCCGGGACGCTCGATAGCGGGCCCCGAAGTCTTGCGGATGGGCTTGCCCATTTCACTGGCCACGATGGTAGCCAGGGTGGTTTTACCTAAACCTGGCGGACCGGATAGCAACAAGTGATCCAGGGGTTCTTGTCTTTCCCGGGCGGCCTTGATGAATATCTCGATATTCTCCTTTACTTTTTCCTGCCCTATGTAATCCTTCAGCCACACCGGCCGTAAAGGCATTTCCTGGTTGAAATCCTCTTCCAGATTCCTGGGTGATAACAGCCTTTCCACTCTCCGCCCTCCGTTTCGTCCTAGCCCCCCAAGTTACCAGCTTTAACCTTCAAGACCATCCTTATGTTGTCTTCGGCACGCTCCTGCAGTTGATTCTTCGCCTGAAGTTCCACCAGGATGGGAAATACTTCACTACGGTTGTACCCCAGCGCTTCCAGGGCCATCAGGGTTTCCTCCCAAACCGGTCCAGTCTCACCGCCGGCGGTGGCCCATTCGTAGCTCGGCAATTTCCCTTGCAGCTCAAAAATCAGCCTCTGGGCACTTTTTTTACCGATGCCGGGTATTTTGGTCAGGGTTTTCTCATCTTCCGCCATTATCGCCCGGTAAAAGTCGGCCGGGGGTATGTTCGACACCACCGCCAGGCAGGTCTTGGCCCCCATTCCGGGAATACTCATGAGGGTACGAAAAAGCTCCAGCTCTTCCTTGTAGAGGAACCCGTAGAGTTTGAACTCGTTTTCCAGTACCTGCAGGTAGGTATGAAGCATGGCCTCGCGCCCGACTCCGGGCAGCTTTTCCAGGGTGCGCGCCGGGACGGTTACCTCGAATCCGATTCCGTTCACATCAAGAATAACGCTCTCTGACCCCACCGTCACCACTGTTCCTCTAATGAACGCGAGCATTCGTTCACACCCTCCCCAATGTTCCCAAACGGGCGGAATGCACGTGACAGATGGCCACCGCCAAAGCGTCAGCTGCATCATCGGGCCGGGGTTTTTCTTCCATGCCGAGGATAGCTTTGACCATGGCCTGTACCTGGTGCTTAGCCGCATTACCATAACCTACTACCGCCTGTTTTACCTGCAAGGGAGTATATTCATAGACCCGCAGCCCTCTTCGGGCGGCGGTCATCACCGCCACTCCCCGCGCCTGGCCCACGCTAATAACCGTTTTGGCGTTACGATTGAAAAAAAGTTCCTCTATGGCCAGAACCTCCGGGCCATGAATATCTATCAATCGATCAATGCGGTTGTGAATCTCCAGCAATCTCCCGGCCATGCCCTGCTGCGGTTCAGTTCTGATCACGCCGTAACCTACCAGGCAGGCTCGCCCGCCCCGGCTCTCCACCAACCCGAAGCCGGTAATCGCCGTCCCGGGGTCAATTCCCAGCACCAGCATTCCGCTCCCTCCATTTCAATAACTATCTTACCACACTGAAGAACAGAGGATCGAGAATTACCGTTAAGCGTTTCCTGGAGGTGATAAAGATGACCCAGATGCTGGTCACTAGAACTGTATGACTACCCTCCCCCGGTGAGGGGTATTATCTGTACCAGATCCCCTGATTTGAGGGGGGTACGGAAGCCATTGAGCAGGGCCGCGTTCCGTCCATTGACCATGATAAAGCATTTCTCGGCCTCTTTGGCGGCTTCTTTCCCATGCCGTTTGCCAATCGCCTTAATTATTTCCGATACCCGGTTCGCTTCGATTTCTTCTTCCGGCATTCCGGTAAGACGGCGCAATGGGCCGTAATACTTTACGGTTATCATCTTGTCAGCCCCAACTGTTTAAGTTTTTCCTCGGTGGGCACGCCCTCTTTATCCCATCCCCTTGTTCGGTAATAGAGTGGCAGCATCTCCTTTACCTTTACCACCGTGTCAGGGTTTTGGGGATCCGATGGTATACCTGTCAACCTTGCCGGAAGGTCATCATCTTTACCGGTAAGTCCCTCGCGCATATTAAAGAGCCTTTCCAGATTATAACACCGTTCCCCGATTTGCAAGAAGTTGCCGGAGGTCATTTTAAGTCCCGTTACCAGATTAACCGCCTCAACATGTGGCAAAAAGTACTTACTATTAAACGGCATAGCCCCAGGCAGCTTGTTCCATATGCCTCTTAGTAGGAATCTGGCACTTAGCATACAACCACCCATCAGGCCGACAATTTTCCCCGATGGCTTTAGCTTAAAGGCAAAGCCTGAGATCATGGTCATGGCCGTGAACAGGCAAAAACCGGCTGTCGAAACGGCCTCCAGGGTATTCTGGAGAAATACTGTTAGTTCTGGCTTTCCCTTTGTTGTAATTGGATCTACCGGCACGGCACCAATTGCTTCAAGGATGGCCGTATACCCCCCGTTGAGATGGCAGGCACCCCGATTGGAGGTGGCATAGCCAAGTCCCATGCCTACCGCCTTGCGCGGATCGTAGGATGCAAGTTCCAGTCCCTTGGAATGAATGGCAAAGTCCTTTCCCCCGTATCTTTCACTGAGGGTCTTGGTGCCATCGGCCAGTTCTCCCCAGTCGCCCTCCCGGTAAGCTATCTTATATATGGCATCCATGATATTTCCTGTTTCACCAAACTTAAGCCCAAAGTCCTTTATCCCTTTTTCCTGCAGTTCCATGGCAAAAGCCAGGGTACCGCCCAGCGATATGGTGTCCATCCCCAGCAGGTCGATATGGTAATTCCATAGATTGATAAGACCAAGATCCGAGTTTTCGATATTGGAGCCCAACAGGCCCACGGTTTCAAACTCCGGACCTTTTACTTCTTTACCCTCAACCATAACACGGCGTTCACAGCGTATGGGGCAGCTTATACATCCGGAGTTGCGGGTTAGATAGTTTTCCGCCAGGTGCTGCCCGGAGAGCATGTCTGCCTTATCCCAGGAACCTTCTTTGAAATTGTGAGTAGGCAATATACCGGAAGCATTGCACTTGTTCAAGAACCCGCTGGTCCCATACAGGCCTAAATCCTGTCCGGTGGATTGGTGACTGCGCAGAAAGTCCACCCATTCCTTTATATACCTCTTGAAGCCTTGCCGGTCATGAACAGGAATTTCCTGCGTTCCGTAAGCCACCAGGGCTTTCAGGTTCTTGGAACCCATGACCGCGCCTACTCCGCAGCGCCCGGCCACTCTTTCCCCTGATACGGCGCAGGCATATTTAACCAGGTTTTCTCCGGCCGGGCCAATTACCAGCATACCGTACCTGTTATCAAATCTGTGCTGGGTTTCCTCGGTGTTCAGTCCCCATAAATGGGAGGCATCCCTAATGGCAATTTCCCCGTCAATTATTTCGATGTAGGACGGCTGAGCGGCTTTTCCTTTGATAATGACCCCGTCATAGCCGGCCTTTCTCATCTTGACTCCAAATGTTCCCCCACAGTTGGAGGAAGCTATGCCTCCGGTTAATACATTCCTGGTGCTTAGGTTGAACCGGCTGGATGAGGGGGCTCCGGTGCCATTCATGGGGCCGGTGTTGATGATCAGGATATTGTCCGGGGAGAGGGGGTCTGTTCCCGGTTTCAGTTCGTCATACAGTATCCTGGCCGCCAGGGCTTTGCCACCCAGGTACATGGCAACCATCTCTTCCGATATGGGATAGTTAGTAACCTGGCCCGTAGTCAGGTCAATCACCGCATAGCGAGGTTTCATCATGCCGGTACCTCCTCTCCGCCAGCTATCTCCATTGTTATCGCCTCCATCGGGCATTGTTTGGCACACATTGCGCATCCCACACAGGCCTTCTCATCCTTGAGATAGGCATAAACCCGCAAGTCCCCCGGTCGCAGAGGCAGCGATATAGCCAGGGCATGTTTGCCGCATACATCGACACAGATTGCACAGGCCGAGCAGGCCTCACGAGAAATTACGGGCTTCGGCCACTGTTGCCGCGGAATCCTAACAACCTCCTGCCCCCGGGCGTTAAGTACCGCTCCCTCGGAGCAAGCTTTACCGCATACACCGCAGTCCACACACCGTTTGACGTTTATCCGGTGCATTGACTTGACCTCTCCGGTTATGGCTGAAACTGGACACAGCTTCGCGCACAGGCCGCACCCGTTGCACTTTTCCGTTATTGTGTGGGCCACCTACAACCGTTCCTCCTTTTATGGAATAATATCTCCACTCAAGGGCTCCTGCTTCACCGGCCGGGTACTCGTAGACCCCGGCACTTCGAATCAAAACCAAGTGCTGGGTTCCGCCGCAGGGCCGATCTCCACAGGCGTAAATTCCCGCAGAACTTGTGATACTCAAATCTCAGGCGGTATCTAGATACCGCAAAAGATTTACCAACGCCTTAACGTCCGTGTCGTGATAAACACCACATTCCGGGCATGTCCAGTTTCTCGTCGAGAGTTTGAGTTCGGGAAGCACATACCCGCACTCACCGCATGTCTTGCTGGATGGATACGACCACAAGTTTGAGCCGTACCACTTGCTCTTGTATTCCAGCATCCTCCTGAGTTCTCCCCAACCGGCGTCCGCGATGTGCCGGGACAGTTGACGGTTTTTACCATGTTCTTGGTAACGTCCTATAATATATCTAACTCACCCTTCGCATGTTAGAAACTGATAGGCAAGAATTTGTTCTAAAAAATTTTTTAAGCGAAGCTGATTTAAGCAGGATCCCGGGCAACTAACGTCGAACTTAACCTTGAATACAGCGAAGGAGGTTAAGTTCACGTGGGGAACTCCCATTCTTTAGACATCAAGATTGCACAGCCGGCAAGCGTTCCTCTAATTACGATGCTTTGCAGATTAGCAGGGATAAGAAGCGCGGTAGACCATATGGTAGCCTGGAACGACTCCAATTCTAGGATATCACCGGGTCTTCTCATAGAGACTCTAATCATTTGTCTGCTTTGCGACCGGCGCCCTTTATGGAAGATACACCAGTTCTGGGCAGAGCAAGAT
>JAAYAC010000200.1 GCA_012719535.1 Syntrophomonadaceae bacterium
CATGATAACCTTCCCTTGTAAATAAATAACCACGCAAACGTGGCATTACGTTTTTGAATTTTGACAAATCTCGATGCTGATATTTCGGGCTTGTTTTTCTCTTGAGCCACTACTCTTCATGCGTAACTGTCAAACGCGAGTCAAAAGAAAAAGCAAACATTACCGCCTTGGGACCAGTAGATATTGGGTGCATAGCAAAAGAGAGAAACACGTAATCGTCCAGCCCTAAAGAAAGATCGATGTCCAGTGTTCTACTGGTTGAAGGCTTACCTTTATTCTGGAGAGCAGCTTGCCTGTAGCTCAAGAGGTTCCTGGAAGAGAGGGTTTCAAAAAGATCCTGAGGTTGTACGAAAGTGAGGTGGTGGAAAGCCAGACACTTGCGAAAATAATCCGCGGCTTCACGGAGCATTTCGGGTTTTGGACTAATGTCCGCAGACTTCAGCCAAGCTTCTTTGAGCCTCGCAGCGTTTTCCTTGCATTTTTCGACAGGCGGCAAAGCGAACATCCTAACACTTCCTTTCTTAATTAATATTTCAAAGGGCAGGTGAACTGAATGCTGTTTCCCTTATACTGCGTCGAACAGAAAGATTCCTTGTTCGAGGCAATAAAACATATTGACCAAACAAAAGAAAGGGATAAGAAACACTGGAAAGGAGTGTTCAGTCAGGTAACCGTTTTTCTGGGTACTCCCGAATCGGAAGAAGAATTCGTTAGGGAGTTCTTGCGTTCCAGCAGGTACTTGGTCGTGGGAGTCGCGGAGAAAGAAGAACTCCTGGTGCCTTTCAGACAGACCGACGGATGCCGTTGGCTTACAATCAGAGACAGCGTGGATACCTTCAGAGTAGCTAAAGAAGTAGTGAGAATGATGCCGACTCCCTTAACTGAAACAGAAGGCGCATGGGACGGGACTGTAATGCTGCGGCGGCCTTCCGTTTCTTCCCTGGCGGTAATGTCGGCCTGCGCACGGGAAAGCTGTATGCTGTTTTTGATCACCACGATTGTCGACCCGGATCTCCATCTGTGCACAGCGACTTTGATGGGATCATGAAAAAGTTTCTTTTTATCGGTGAACCGGCTTTCAAAGCCGGTTTCAACCTGTTGACAAAGTCAGTTGTTAACAGGCTTATTAATTGTTAATAAGTCTAAATCTAGCCATTGCAAGTATTAAACTTGGTAAAATAGTAGGTGACCAAGATTAGGGATTGTAGTTGCTCGTGCGCAAGGATAAAACGATTCGGCAACAGATTTCTGTAGTAAGTCTGGAGGATCTAGTGCCGGAAGACCACTTGACAAGGCGGACAGGATAGCAGAGGACCTGCATCCGAACTTCTACTACATTATGCAGACCAAAACTGCCTGCGGCATGGTAGCGTCTATGAATACCTTTTCCCCTTGTACCAATCCCCGATCCTGGCATACTTGAACAACGTGTCGGAAGAACTGCTCATAAAGTAAGCGTCAAAAAGAACACACCTACAGCTGATGGAAGAAGCGTGAGACAATATACCTGAGCACAACCGTAGGAGGTGTTCGGGTATAGATAACCGTGAACGCGTTAGCCTTTGGAAACAGCGATTTTCTGAATTTGAATCCAGCGGCAAAACAATAGCCGATTGGTGTAAAGAACAATCAATAACGAAAAGCCAGTTCTATTACTGGCGCAGGAA
>JAAYAC010000179.1 GCA_012719535.1 Syntrophomonadaceae bacterium
ATTATATATACAATATTGATTATAGAATGTTTTTTCTTCTCGTCAAAGGAAAAATTCCTTACACCAGCCTGCTAAAATCAGCAAAATCCAGAAAAAGATTACTGATCCAACGGAGCATGCCCAGCCGGTTAGCCCTTACCCGCCTGTCTTCCGCCATAATCATAACCGCGTCAAACAGTGCATCCACCTCCGGTCGCAGCCCGGCCAGCTCCACCAGGTATGACTGAAAGTCGCCAGCTTCCAGTTTGGCCCGCCAAGTGGGAGTTCCGGAGGTCAACCGGGCAAAAAGCCGCCTTTCCTGGTCCACCTCGAATCCCGATTCATCGACTGCCGTCTGATGCCATTTCCTGGCCAGGTTGTAGCAACGATTGAAAACTATCATCAGATCCTCAAAACGCTCATTAGCCTTAAACTCGCTCAACACCTGCACCCGGTTGTTAACCCGCAAGAGATTCCCCTCCGGTACGGCCAGTACTGCGTCAAGAACGTCGTAGGAAATACCTCGCTCCAGCAGCAGTCCCCGCATCCTTTGCAGGATAAAGTCCAGGACTTCGCTAGTCGTTTCCTCGCTGGAAAAGTCGGGGCTAATCGGAACAAAGCCCTGGTAAACCCTCTCAATCACCTTCTTCAGGTCCAGGGGAAGATTGCGGTGTAAAAGTATATTTACTATTCCCAGCGCTTGCCGGCGCAGGGCATATGGGTCCTGGGAACCCGTGGGTTTAATACCGATGCTGAAACATCCTACCAGGTTATCCAATTTCTCAGCCAAGCTGACCGCTATGCCGGCCGGGGTAGATGGCAGGTCGTCTCCGGCAAACCGTGGCAAATAGTGTTCGAAAATGGCCTCGGCGACTTCGGGTTCCTCACCACTGGACCTCGCGTAGTACCTGCCCATGATACCCTGAAGTTCCGGGAACTCATAAACCATGTTGGTCTCCAGGTCCGCTTTACACAGATAGGCTGCCCTTCTTATTTTTTCTGTTTGGCCCAGCCCTAATTCCCGTCCTATATAGGTAGAAATTTCCTGGAGCCGGGCTGTCTTGGCGTAAACCGTGCCTAACCGGGCCTGGTAGACCACGTTCTTGAGCAGTTCGACCCGCAACTCCAGCGGCTCTTTGGTATCCTCCCGGTAGAAAAACAGGGCGTCCTCCAGCCGGGCACGGAGAACCCTTTCGTTTCCTTCTTTAACGGTCTGCAGGTTATAGTCATCACCATTTCTGACCCCGACAAAACCCGGCAAGAGCTGGTTTTCCGGCGAGAAAACCGGGAAATAGCGCTGATGTTCTCTCATTGATGTTGTCAGAACCTCGGGCGGGATGGTCAGGTATTCTGGTGAGAACTCGCCGTAAAACGCCGTCGGGTATTCCAGCAGGAAATTGACTTCCTCCAGGAGCTCCTCGTCTTCCAAGGGACGACCTCCGTTTTGCGCGGCCACCCTGGTCACCTGTTCCCGGATAAGAGCCTGCCGTTGAACGTGGTCCACGATTACGAACAATTCTTCCATCCGCCGGAAGTATTCACTGGCATCTCCGATCTTAAAAGGCCCCTCAGCTAAAAATCTATGCCCAAAGGTCTGGTTATCAGCCCTGATATTTTCTACCTGTACTGGAACAGTCTCCCTGCCGAACAGAGCCAGCATCCACCGGATGGGGCGGGCAAAACGAAGTTCAGAGTACCCCCAGCGCATTGACTTGGGGAATCCCATGGATCTTACCAGGTTCTCCAGCAAGCCGGGCAATACCTCCATGGTGTTCTTGCCTATCTCTTTCTTGACCGCGAAAACATAGGTAACCCCCGACACCTCCCGCAGCTCCAGCTGGTCGACCTCAACCCCCTGGGCACGGGCAAACCCCAGGGCGGCCCTGGTCGGCTGTCCGTTATCGTCAAAAGCCTGGTCACGTTTTGGTCCCCTGGCTTCCTTGATAGAATCCGGCTGGGTTTCGGCCAGCCCCTCCACGTAAAGAACCAGGCGCCGGGGAGTCCCGGTGGTCCTTAGACTCTGGTAAGCCAGGCCAGTCTCCGCAAACTTGTCGCGCGCCAGTCTCTCCAGTTCCCGGATGGCACCGGGCATATAGGCTGCAGGCATTTCCTCGGTACCAATCTCAAACACCAGGTCTCTTGCCATTCCTAGCCCTCCTTGGTTACCTTTTTTCTCAATTCCGGGTCTTTCAGCAGCGGGTATCCCATCCGCTCACGTTGTTCCAGGTACTCCCTGGCTACCAGGCGAGCCATGTTCCGGACCCGGCCGATGTAGCTGGTACGCTCGGTAACACTGATAGCTCCCCGGGCGTCCAGGAGGTTGAACAGGTGAGAACATTTCAAAACATAGTCATAAGCTGGCTGGGGCAGGTGCTTCTCCAGTATGCGCCCCGCCTCCTTTTCGCAAAGGTTAAACATGGTTACAAGGGTGTCCACATCGGCGAACTGGAAGTTATAGAACGAGTAGTCAACCTCGGTCTGGTGGTGGACATCACCATAAGTAATGCCTTTGTTCCATTCAATATCAAACACGCTCTCCTTGTTTTGAATATACATGGCCAGCCTTTCAATCCCATAAGTAATCTCCGCACACACCGGGTAACAATCAAAGCCGCCACACTGCTGGAAGTAAGTAAACTGGGTGATTTCCATTCCATCCAGCCATACCTCCCAGCCCAGACCCCAGGCTCCCAGGGTGGGCGATTCCCAGTTGTCTTCCACCAGCCTTATGTCGTGCTGCCTGGGTTCGATACCCAGGCGCCGCAGGCTGTCCACGTATATCTCAATAACATCATCGGGGGACGGCTTCAGAATAACCTGATACTGGTAATAATGCTGTAACCGGTTCGGGTTTTCCCCGTATCGGCCATCGGTCGGCCTGCGTGAAGGCTCTACATAAGCTACGTTCCAGGGTTCAGGGCCGAGAGCCCGCAAAAAGGTAGCCGGATTCATGGTGCCTGCGCCCTTTTCCACGTCATACGGTTGCTGGATTATGCAGCCTTTCTCCCCCCAGAAAGATTCCAGGGCCAGAATTATTTCCTGAAAGGTCATATACGCTCCTCCTTTCATTATCATAAAAATAAAAACCCGTCCCCATGGACAGGGACGGGTTTTACCCGCGGTTCCACCCTGATTGGCCTGACGGCCCACTCTCAGGTGCAGGCTTTACTCACCCTAAGGCTTTCCTCCTGCGGCTCCAAAGCGCCCTTCGGGAAACCTTCTGCCGGATTCCCACCCCCACCGGCTCTCTAGCTAGAAGGCCCTTCCTTACTCCTCTTTGTCATTGCCCAATATGTCAGATTTTCGAATCTAGTTTAGCAACCCCGGCATTAATTGTCAATAAGACGTTTGGTTCTACTCATTTAAAGTATTGACTTTCTTGAGGCTTCTTATTATGTGCTTGGTATGGAATTTTCGTTCCAGGTAATACTCCAGGTACTTCTCCAATAGCGACTCCAGCGCCCTTGCCGCCCGCGGTGAGACCTTCATCCGCTTCAATACACGGGGTTCCTTTTCCGCAAGGTTGCGCAAGAGAGCCAGGGTTTCCCCATCCAGCGGTACCGTTTCCCCCGGGTGCTGCGCGGTGCACCGGCCACAAAGAAGACCTCCGGCAGCGATGCTGAACCCCAAACCACCCTCTTCCTCCTGGCAAACAGCACACCTGTCCAGCTCGGGCTTGTACCCCAATTACCCCGTTAACGCCAACTCGAACCAACGCATGAGCAGCGGAAAATATGACTCACTGTCCAAACACTGCAGTACAAGCAGGGTTGCGTCAAAAAGACGCGGGTGCGGGTCGGCTTCCAAAAGGCTTTTGTCCAGGAGTTCCATGAGGTAGACCGCCTGCAGGGTTCTATTGAAATCCTCCCTGATACTACCGTAGAAACTGATGATGCGGCCCTGGGTGATAATGTGCAATTCACGTCCCCGGCTGATCTGTAATTGGCAATGGCAAAAAGGCTGGGTTACACCCCGCAAGGTGCTGGAGGGCTTCTTAATACCTTTGGCCACCGCTCTCATTTTGCCTTCTTCTCTGGTCAGAAGGGTCACCAACTTGTCCGTTTCCTTGAAATCCTGGTTTTTAAGAATAATGGCCTCTGTCTGGTAGTACATGCCCTTTATCACCTGTCCATAATGCGGTTCTCCCAACCCACCCACAAGGCTCCTGCTACCGTTACCGGCTGGTTGACTACCTTTATTGGCCGGTGTACAGATTTCTGCAAACGACGGGCACAGGCAACTGCTTCCCCCCGGTCGGTGTGCCGGTAATCAAAGGCCAGATATATGTTGCGCACATCATCCAATCCCAAAGCCGCCAGGCGTCCCGGAAGAAACCTGCACTGGCGAGTGGCGTTGGTGTCAATATAACCATAGACGTTTCCCCGAAACTTGCTCAACCGGGGAATAACCACCGGCTTCTCCGGAATTGCCCTCTGCCAGCATTCAGCTGCCAGAAGTTGTTTCACCACCCGCGCGGCAACTGTCCCCAGGCATGCCTTGGACTTAACCAAGGCCCAGCGGGGAACCGTAACCAGTACCGCAGGGGAACCGGCTTCACGCAACAAGGCCTCCAGCCGGGAGATCTCCATCCCGTCGGCCATATAGGCATGGGCCGCATAACCGCCGGTAACAGGAACAATGATGATGTCCGGGTACAGCCCCAAGGTGGGTAGGTGATGGCCACCGTCAAAGACTACCGCCCGCAGGCACTGCCCGCGCAGCCTGGCCAGGCTTTCCCGTCCCTCGGGAAAGGTGAACCAGGTGTCCATCCGGGAACACTGTACCAGGAGACGGGCCTGGTGACGAACAACCCCATCGAGCAGAGCCTGGTTGCGGGCCGGGGCTTCCGGCTCAATCACCGCCATCTTTACTCGGTTATGGTTGGGTCCGGGCTTGGCGAGCAATTCCTCCCAGCTCAGCACTGCCGGCGGCTGCCGCTTGAGCGCGGCTACCTCCGCCGGGGACAGTACTCCTGCCCGTAGCCCGGGGTTGTACAAAATCTTGATTTCTGCCCGGGAAGCCGTAAACTTCCCATAAATGTCCAGCAAGCAACGGTACAAGGGATTTTTGAGCACCGGGGCCTGGGTTGCCATCACCAGCCAGGTATAACCGGCAACCAAAATAAACAGCATGAGGAGTCTCTTCGCCATGAAAGGGCCACACCCCCTGGCCCCTCTCCCCATCCTGCTATGAAAATAGACGCCGGCTATACTGACAACTCATGAATCACGCTGAAGATACGAAGCGTGACAGAGAACCGTCCCCTGTAACGCTCACTCTCGCATGATATCGCCAGCACTGCTGGTGCCGATACGGTCGGCCCCCAGTTCTACCAGCTTAAGCAGCTGAGCCAGCTTGCGGATGCCTCCAGAGGCTTTGATCTTCAGCCTTTCCGGGGCTACTGCCTTGATAGCCAGTATGTCCCCGGCACTAACCCCGCGGGCACCGAATCCGGTAGAAGTCTTGACAAAATCCGCGCCTCCCGATGCCACCAATAATGTAGCCGTCCGGATCTCGTCCGGGGATTGGAGGGAGGTTTCAATGATAACCTTCAATATCCCACCCCGGTCGTGTACCAGTTGCGCCACCTTCCATATTTCTTCTCTCACCCCGCGGTGGTCGCCATCCTTAAAGAGCCCCAGGTTCATGACCATGTCGAGCTCCTGCGCTCCAGCTTGCAGCGCCTGGCGGGCCTGCTCAACCTTGACCGCAGCGAGTTCCGCCCCCAGAGGAAAACCGACTACCGTGCACAACTTGACCCCGGTGCCGTCCAGGATATCCCGGGCTAAACCCAGGCGGGCAGGATTGATACAGACAGCGGCAAACCGGTATTCCGCCGCTTCCTCGCACAGACGGCGGACCTCCTGAGCCGTAGCTTCCGGCCGCAGTAACGTTGAATCTATATACCGGTTTATTTCCTCCCTAATAACCATTCCTTACCCCACCAGTACTATGGTAGAATTACAAACTAACTCAAGAATGTGGTTTTCGTCCTCGGCCGGTGGCGCCCAATCATGAGGGACTGCGGGGGGTTTTACCGGTACCCAAAGTTCTTAAGATGTGCTTCGGTGTTACGCCAGTCCTTCTTAACCTTGACCCACAGGTCCAGATACGTATTGACGCCCAGCATGTTTTCTATGTCGAGCCGGGCCGCCTCACCGATGCGTTTGAGCATGGAGCCGCCCTTGCCAATAAGGATGCCCTTCTGGGAGTCGCGTTCGGCAAATATCACCGCCCGCACGTACATAACACCTTGGGTACGTGGTTTCATTTCCTCCACTTCCACGGCCAGGGAATGAGGTACTTCCTCACGGGTAAGATGCAGGGCCTTTTCCCTAATCAGTTCCGCCACCACAAACCGCTCCGGCTGGTCGGTGACATCATCGGGAGAATAGTATAAGGGACCCTCGGGTAGGTACTCGAAGATCTTCTGGAGCAGGGGCTGAATATTGATGCCCAGGGCAGCCGATACAGGCACGATTTCGGCAAAATCCATGCGTAAGCGGAAGTTCCTGATGCTACGGCTCACTTCGTCCTGGTCTACCAGGTCAATCTTGTTTACCACCAGAAAAACCGGAGTTGTGGTGTGTTTAAGGATATCGACAATATGTTCCTCACCCGCCCCCGGTTCAGCGCCGGCTTCAACCATGTAGAGAATCACATCCGCCTCCCGCAGTGTGGCCCGGGCCACCCCTACCATGTATTCACCCAGTTTGTGCCGCGGTTTGTGAATGCCGGGAGTATCAATAAATATAATCTGACCAGCGTCCGAGGTATATATACCCTGGATACGGTTCCTTGTCGTCTGAGGTTTATTGGAGACTATCGCTATTTTTTGGCCGATCACGGTATTTAAAAAGGTTGATTTGCCCACGTTGGGTCTGCCAATAATGCTCACAAATCCGGACTTAGTTCCCATCAGCTTCCTCCCGTTGCTTTAAAACGAATGCCCGGGGTAATAGCTCTTTTACTGAGGTTATCTTATAATCACCTGACGCTTCAACAATCTCTATTTTCAACCGGGGAGCGAATTCCGCCAGTACTTGTAGGCAGGCCCCGCAAGGATAAATAAACCCAGCACCACTCCCGGCCAGGGCCAGGGCTGTAAACTCCCTTTCCCCTTCCGAGACCGCCTTGACCACCGCCACCCTTTCAGCACAGATGGTAAGGCCATAGGAAGAGTTCTCTATATTGCACCCGGTATATACTTTGCCGGAACTACCCAGCAACGCCGCCCCCACCTTGAACCCGGAGTAAGGCGCATAGGCGTTTTCCCGGGCCTTGACGGCCATATCCCTAAGCATGGTTCCATTCATATTAATTCCTCTCATGGCAAAATCTCTATTACCTGGGGGCCGAATATAATCGCCCCCATCAATACGGCTGTCACTGCCGCTAGTAACACCGCACCCGCAGCGACATTCTTCGCTACCCGGGCCAGAGGGTGAAACCCGTCCGTGTATACATCAACAGCTTTCTCCACCGCCGTATTGACTGCCTCGGTTACCAGTACCAGGAAAATAGTCAGCACCAGCAAACCCCATTCCAGCCGGGATATGTGGCAGAGCCAGCCGAATACGGCAGCCCCGATGGCCCCCGCGCCATGGATCCGCATATTCCTCTGGGTGGCAAATACGTACACAACCCCGTGCCAGGCGCACGCAAAACTCTCTTTCAAGCTAATGTTCCTCATCGTTTACCTGACCAGCTCCAGGGAGGCCAGTATATCTTCCTCCAAAGCCCTCATAGCCGCCGACTCCTTTTCATCCTGGTGGTCATACCCAAGGAGGTGAAGCATGCCGTGAACTGCCAGAAACCCAACCTCCCTGGCGAGGCTGTGGCCATACTCCCGGCTTTGCTCGCGGGCGGTTTCCAGGGAAATTATGATATCCCCCAGCAGGTTATCCTCCCCGGGCGCATCGTAGGAAGGTTCCTCCTCTGAAATTTCCCTAAGGGCAAAAGACAGAACATCTGTCGGGGTATCCTGGCCACGGTACTGCCGGTTCAAGGCGCGTATCTGCAGGTCGTCGACCAGCACCACACTAACTTCCGCCTCTTCCCCTAGTTTCTGCAACACAGCCACCCGGTCGAGAACTTGAACGACCGTCTTCTCCAGGTCCGGGGTCCATTCAACCTTCGCCTGGCTGTTTATCACCGCTATCTCCACGTTTACCTCTCCTGACCTCCAATTCCCGGGTTAAGTTCTCCGGGTATTCGATTCTGGTATGATAGATACCATTCAGTATCTTGCAGAATGCTTCAGCAATAATGTTGAGATCCCTGAATGTCAGGTCGCACTCCTCCAGCTGACCATCGTTAAGCTTATCCTTGATAATCTTCCTTACCATGCCCTCTATCTTGCCGGGACTGGCATCCTGCATGGAACGAACCGCCGCTTCCACGGAATCGGCCAGCATAATCAGGGCCGCCTCCTTGCTCTGCGGTTTCGGCCCCTCATACCGAAAGGTTTCCTCACTGACATAGCGGTCGCCGTCCTCCTCCAGAGCCCGACTGTAAAAGTATTTTACCAGACTGCTGCCGTGATGTTGCTCGATAAAATCAAGCACGATTCTGGGCAGGCGTGCTTCCTTGCCCATTTCCACCCCGTCCTTGATATGAGAAGTTATGATAAGCGCGCTCAGGCTGGGAGCAATCTTTTCGTGCGGATTCTCAAAACTCATCTGGTTCTCAACAAAGAAGTAAGGCCTTTTGAGTTTGCCGATGTCATGATAATATGAACCAACCCTTACCTGAAGCGGCTGGGCTCCCACCGCTTCCGCAGCTGCCTCGGCCAAGTTCCCCACCATGATACTATGGTGATAAGTTCCCGGTGCTTCTACCAGCAGTCGTCTGAGAAGTTCCTGGTTGGGGTTGGATAACTCCAGCAACTTGATCATGCTGGTAATCGAGAAAACCGACTCCAAGTAAGGCAGCACTCCGATCATCAAGATGGCGGAAAGGAAACCGTTCAGCACCCCCATCATCGTGCCGGTACCGAGCAGGGTAAGGTCCAGGTTGCCGGCAATAGTAGTCATGGTAAGAAAAGTAACCACATTGGCGATGGCGATATACAAACCCGACTTGGCAAGGTCAGAAGTCTGGCTCACCTGGGATACCCGATAAACCCCTACGCTTCCCCCGGCAAAGGCTGTGAGGGCAAACGCTACCTGGTACCCTTCCGTAAGCAGGCCTACGTAGAAGGCTAATACCGCGCTAATAAAGTAAGCCAGGCGGGTGTCCAGCAATACCGCCACCAGCATGGGACCTACCGAAGCTGGAATAAGGTAGCCAACAAGGGCGTTTACCTCCGGGCGCTGCCCAATATTGATAATGGTCAGCACTTTGGCCAGCAGGACGATCAGCAGCACGATCAATCCCAACAGTACCATAAGACGGTCTTCACCCAGGATTTCCCGGTGGTACCTGCGGAGGTACTCGACAACCAGCCAGAAGGTTATGAGTACGAACAGGGCGGTTCCCCCCAGAGCCACCCCAAAACCCCGGCTCCTTTGCAGCCCCAGTTGTTCAAGTATTGCAACGTGTTCCCGGGTAACAGGGTCCCCGGCCCGAATGATGATCTGGTTCTGCTTGATGGTGCGCTGCACGGGTAAAACCTTACTGACCGCCTCTTCCTTCGCCTTGGCGGTTGCCTCGGCGTCGAAAACCATGTTCGGCCTGACAGCCTGGACTACCGCCACCCTGATAACCTGTTCGGCCTCCAGGGCGAACCCCGCCGCATCGGCCTGGATAGCAGCCTGCTCGTATACGGAGGGGAGTGCCTCCGAGGTTACGGGTTTGTCCATCAGGTTCTGGACGATCTTGGAGGCACGCTGCCCTATCCGCTCCATATCTTCAGGAGCGGCGTTCAAGAGGTAAAGGGCCAGCTTCTCAGTATCCAGACCCTCCAAGCCCTTTTCCGCAACCGTTTCTTTCAACAGCCCGCTCAGAGCCGCCAGTTTTTGTCTATCATCCAGGTTAGTGTCTTCTTTGACACTCTGCATCCTGCCCAGGAAAACCTGCAGGTCCTCTTCGGAACGGGGCAAGGCCTCCGGATCCTCCTGATAAACGTTCTTGACCTGGGTCGCCGCGATCCTTTTAAGTTCCTGGGTCTTGCTCTCATCAATGATGACACGGGTTACCGGCGACCTGATGTCTCGGGGACTAATCTGTCCCGGGTGAAGCTGTACCCCTCTGGTGCTGAAATTGGTAAACAGCACAAAAGTCAGAACGAAGAAAAACAGGAGATAACCGACTACACGATGGGTAGTGGTACTTTTCAGGAACACAGTTGTCTTTTCAACCAGGAAATCCTTGAGCGATAGCAAAAAACCCATCTTCAGCCCTCCTTCCTGGAGGAACCTGTCCCTTCTGTGGACGCCTCGTACCGCTCGTAGGCGTCAATGATGCGTTGAACCAGAGGATGGCGCACCACGTCTTCCCTGGTAAGGTACTGGAAAGCAATGCCATCAATACCCTTTAATATATCTTGAATCTCGATCAAACCGGAAGAATCATCCCGGGGAAGGTCCACCTGAGTTATGTCCCCGGTTATGACCGCCTTGGACCCGAATCCCAACCTGGTTAAGAACATCTTCATCTGTTGGGGAGTGGTATTCTGGGCTTCGTCCAGAATGATAAAGGCATCGTTCAATGTCCGGCCCCGCATGAAAGCCAGCGGCACGATTTCAATAATATTCTTGTCCATGTAGCGCTGGGCCACATCAACTCCCAAAATGTCAAAAAGACCATCGTATAGAGGCCTGAGATAGGGGTTCACCTTCTCGATAAAGTCGCCGGGGAGAAACCCCAGCTTCTCGCCTGCCTCGACCGCCGGTCTTACCAAAATAATTCGGCTGACTTCCTTGTTCCGTAAGGCCCTGACTGCCATCACTACCGCCAGGTAGGTCTTTCCGGTACCTGCCGGCCCAATAGCGAAAACGATATCATTGCTCATAATAGCCTGCAGGTATTTCTTCTGCCCTATAGTCTTGGCCTTAACCGTTTTACCCCTGGCAGTAGTAAGAATGGTCCCCGAAACAATATCCTGGTGTTTGGGGTGTTCACCCCGCCGCAACAGGTCGCGCATATATTCGATATCGGTTATGGTGAGTTGTTTCTCGTTTCTTACAATGTCCAACAGGCTGTGAATCAACGCAAAAGCCTCGTTGACCGCTTCTACCCGCCCCCGAATAACGATGTTGGCGCCGCGGGCACTGACATCGGCATCACAGACATTCACCAGGTGCCGGAAGTTAACATCCTTGGCCCCGAAGAATATGGCCGCATCCTGGTTGTCCTCGATGCTTATTCTTGCTTCCTTTTCGGACAATAAATCAACCTCCCAGACGCTTGAATCAACGAAGTAGGCAGCGAATCGTAAATATTATATCACATCTTCGGTATTCCACTAATGAGTATTTTCTTCGATGTTTACCGGCTGGGGAATGCCGATATCCTCAATCACCTCGGCCCGAGCTTTTACTCTGATTAGAGCTTCGGTCGGGGCTGAAAGGATGTCCATACCGGTATCAACTATCTTTTCTCCGGCAGCTATTTTGGCTTTTAGATTTTTCAACGCCTGGTTACGCGCCTGCTCCAGGGCCTCTTCGTCGGATCTGCTTATTCGAACCGTCTTTTTTTCCCTGCTGGTAACCGTTCGCCAGCCGATTTCCCCCCAGGGGGTAGCCCATATATAACTGCCGGTTTTGCGAACAGCTTCCCGGAAGGAACTATTCCCGCTTTCCGCCAGGCAGAATTGTTTCCACGGGGTGATTAAGGTTATCTTTTCCGCTTTCCTGCCGGTTAACACCGACCTCTGCGTAGTGAGCGAACACTCCCCATAGCCTTCATACCAGACCCGGGCCTTGACTTGCCCGCGGGCCCGGACCATGTAAGGATGAGCCGGCCCCGGTTCCGGCGACACTCCTTCCTCGGCGGGTTGGGGGAAAACAATTCCGGAAATCAGGATGTCACCCCGGGATACGGTGTCACCTTCCCTGACCAGGGCCTGCCCCTCCAGCACCAACACACTAGTAATTATTCCATCCCGGGCAGCCACCAGGTGACAGTAGCCACGGATATCGTCATCGGGCAGGATTTTTTCGACCACCTTGATACGGGCCTTTACCCCTTTTATATCGACTTCCACGTACGACAGTCTCTGCAGGTCCTTGAGGATACCATGTTCCACTTCGGTCCTACTAAACTTCCACTTGCAGGCGCCTTCGAAGAGGCCGTGACGTGCCGCGCTCTTCAGGATATCCTCCCGTGGTACACTGCGCTGCCCGCTGACCTCCACAAACCATACAAAAGAGGAAAGCACGTAAAGTGCCACTACAAATAACAGTGCTCCCAGTACAAGCATGCGCCTGCGCTGAAGAACCTGCCGGTAAAAAGGAAGCCCTTCCTGGCTCACCACCTGAATTTCGAAGTTGTGTTCCTCTGCCAGGTTCTTGATCGCATGGTAACTGCTGTTCCTCACCCTGAACTGCAGTTCACCGGTGGACTTCTTCAAATCCCAGAGGAATATCCCCCGTGACAGGGCAAGGTTGATAATCTTTTCCGGATACCTCCCTCGCACGGCAACAGTAATGAATCCACTCAGATAATTGCTCCACCTGATCCTGGCCATACTCCCTCCCCCTACCACCAGAACCATATCCGCCCCCGAAAGTTCAACACCAGCAGAACGGGCACCTGAATCAGTCGTGGTATATGATGGACTTGATGTGTCCAGAAATATTGAGCTCTTCCGGCAGTATGGCTTTAATCTCCAGGCCGCTGCCGTGCACCTCAACAAAGCCGCGGGCTAGGTTGACCCGGATTCTGTCGGCATCATATTCGATAATCCCCTTGTGGTTTTCCAGGTATAGCTCTTCCCTGCCGATAACCGTAAGCCGGGGTACGTCCATCACCAGGTCTCTGGGGATTTCCAGAAGCTCGGCAATGGCTTGATTAAGCTTTTCTTTTTTATTATCCATGGTATCCCCCCGTCAACCCCTGTTCGCCCGGTTGATGTTGATAATAAAAATCTATGCACCGACCGGAAGTTAAATTCAACCTTCTCTCCGAGGCAAGCGGGGGGGTTCAGCGTGGTAACCAGGAAACCGGTAAACCATCTCCTGGACATGAACTGGGTCAAAAAAGTATACGACGTGGTGTAGTCGGTCGCTCACCGTGCGGGAGCCCATACGGCATTATCAACATCTAAAGGTAGTGCAAGTTTTTAGCAGGTGGAAATAGAAGTGAGATATCGAGGTAACTTTGCCTTAGTCTTTAACTTAGGCTATACTAAGTCCAGGAGGTTGAGGCCGGTAAAAAGATCGTCCCCTTGCTTTCTTAGGCAAATCCGTAGCTGACTATACTCATGAGAAATGACAGTATTACCAGGCCAACCAGGATATACAGAAAAAGCCTGGCCATCTTGCTTCTCCTACCCCTTTTCATGAACACCGCGCATTACCCCCTATGTAAAAACTAAAGCCTGGTAAACTCGGCATCTACCAGACTTTAATGTTCCCGAATCTATCGACAAACTGTGACCAGTCAGTTAACCAGTTCACCATTTGCTTCCAAACCCGCTCAGCTCCATCTCTTCTTCTTGCGGGCAGCTTCCGATTTTTTCTTTCTTTTTACACTGGGTTTCACATAGTGTTCGTGTTTCCGAATCTCTTGCATTACCCCTGCGCGCTGGCAAGAGCGTTTAAATCTCTTTAATGCAGAGTCCAGGGACTCGTTTTTTCCCACTCTTACTTCGCTCACAATTTCCCTCCCCTCCATCAACCATAGCCATATAGCATACCTTCTTATTTTACTGTATTAGTTGAACAAGCGTCAAGATTAGCCCGGAGGCCATTGGAAATTTCTTCCACCCAGGAGATGGTAATGAATGTGGAACACACTTTGACCAGCTGACACCCCGCAGTTATTAACCAACCGGTAGCTTTCCAGGTTCAATTCTCTGGCCAGGCGCGAGGCCGTAACCTGTAAATGGCCCAGAAGTTCAACATCCTCTTCCGATACTTCGCTAAGTGACCCCAGATGCTTCTTGGGTATCAGGAGGATATGTACGGGAGCAGCCGGGTTGATATCGTGAATCGCCACCAGTTTGTTATCCTCAAAAACTACCTTCGCTTCCAGCTGCCGGGCTACAATACGGCAAAACAAACAATCCGCCAATGAGTCACCTCCTCCGCTACTTAATTTCTGCTATGAAAAATAGACACTGACTACGCTAACAACTCATGAATCACGCCGAGGCTTATACCAATCTTTACAAAGAGTGTGTTAATCGAACCGCGCGACGCATGACGAGTCCGGCACTTAACCTGAATTCTCTCCAGAATGCTAGGGCAAATACCCCGCTTGAGTGCCGGGTGAGGGCTACGAAGCGGAGTGTCTCAGGGTTGATAGCTTCTATTTTCCTTTCTCCGGTGGTGACCTCCGCAATCAGCCAGTTCAGCCCCGCAAAATACCACCTGGTGTCGCACCTGGAATCAGAGTCTCATCGCTTCGTTCCAGCTTGAGGAATAGCTGAGGGCCGGGTGCGAGGGTCTGCTTCCATGTTCTTCCGAAATCGGACAATTGGCTTTGGTTTCAGATTATTTTCTTTTATTCTAGCAAATAATTACTGCTAAATAAACTCCTAACACACGGTGTCCATGCGAATTATGCCGGGACCGTACAGCTGCACTTAAAGTTTATTCATGTATCCCCGGGTTCTGGCTGGCCTATTACATAGATTCCCGCCTGGTGAGCATACTAGGATTAACCGAGTTGTGTAACTACGGCGTAAGCTCGCCGGTAAACCAAAAGGAGGAATGACAACATGGATAAACTGAAGAGGAATTCTAGTCAGGGCGATCGGATAATGCGTACCGTCCTCGGCGCCGTGTTTCTACTTATAGGTTTGTCCACCAGACTGACTCCCGGGTGGAGTACTTTATTCCTGATACTTGCCGCTTACAGTTTCATTACCGCGGCCCTGGCCTATGACCCCTTCTATGCACTGTTCAACGTCTCAACCAATCCCAAGGAAGTTGGAGAAAATCGCCAGGTGGAATAGTAGCTAGAGCCGCTGTTCCGGTGTTGGACGCTGGCAACCGGTAAACCAGGCCCCAAGGCCAATGGCGATATGTTCCGCAGACAGTCGATGCGCAACAATAATTCCCGCACAAGCAGGCTGGTAGGGCCTGCTTTATTACCTTGCCACCACACCGCGCGCGCTATGCCCGCAGTGACGTTCAAGGGTTACCGGAACCAGGCTTCCCTTCATTCCTTCCTCTCCCGGGAATACCACCCTGACATAATTATCGGTAAGCCCTTCGTAATCACAGTCGTCCACTCTTTCCTCTACCAGCACCATCAGGGTTTGCCCCAGCAACCGGTTGATAAAGATGGCCTTCTTTTGCCTGGCCAGGCTGAGTAAAACCCGGCTACGTTGTTCCTTTAACCTCGGGTCCACCTGGGGAGAAAGATGGTACGCTCCGGTTCCCGGCCTGCGGGAGTATGGAAACACATGCAAGTCGTAGAAAGGAAGCTCCTCTACCAATTCAAGTGTCTCCCGGAAATCCTCTTCGGTCTCGGTGGGAAACCCGACCATGACATCAGCAGTAAGGGCCAATCCGGGAATCCGGCCAGCCAGTTCTTGTAACAGCGATCGGTACAAATCCCGGGTATAGCGCCGGTTCATCAACCTCAATATCCGGTCGCTACCACTCTGCAGGGGAATATGCAGGTGACGGCAAAGCCTGCGGTCTTTTTCCAGCAGAGCAACCAGTTCATCGCTCACTTCGACCGGCTCCAGTGAGCTCAAGCGTAGGCGGTAATCACCTTCCACCGAGTCAAGTAGCTTATGCAGAAGGCGGGACAGATCCCAGCCGTCGAGGTCGCGGCCGTACATTCCGGTATGGATGCCGGTCAAGACTACCTCCCGGTACCCAGCTTCCACCAGGTGTCTTATCTCTTCGCACACATCTTCGGGGGATTTACTTCTGACGGGTCCCCGGGTATAAGGGACAATGCAGTACGAGCAGTAACTTTCACACCCATCCTCAATCTTGACAAAAGCCCGTGTCCTCTCACGAGCCGCCGGAATAATGTCCGGGCTGGAACTCAACCCCGGGCGTTCCCCTCCTACCATTACCAGGGGTCTTCCTCCCGGTTGATACTGTCCTACAATATCGGCCACGCGTTCCTTCTCCCGGTTTCCCAGGATTATATCCACCTCCGGCATGCCGGCCAATGACTGAGGAGATATTTCCGCAAAACACCCGGTTGCCACCACAACAGCCCCCGGGTTCTTGCGCCGCACCCGCCGTAGCATGGCCCGTGACTTACGGTCGCTGACATGAGTTACCGTACAGGTGTTGATGACATACACATCTGCTTGCTCTTCTATGTCCACGACCTGGTATCCCTTGCGCAAAAAGCTCTGCTTGATAGATTCACTTTCAACCTGGTTGACCTTGCATCCCAGGGTATAAACCGCTACCTTCCTCATTCATGACCTCCGCTCAGATCCCCCAGTTCGTAAAGGACCACCGCCAGTGCCACCAGGCCGGCGGTCTCGGTACGCAAGATGCGCGGCCCCAACCCGGCGAACGCCAGCCCCCTTTTTCGGGCCATTTCGACTTCTGACGGGGCAAATCCCCCCTCCGGCCCTACATAGAGAAACACCCCCTTTTCCCGGATTAGTTTGGCGTTATTGTGCAAAACCGGCCTTAGCCCCCGTTGAACCTCGGCCTCATAAAAGAAAATCCCGGGGATATCTTGCTGTGCCCCAAATGCCCCGGCCAGGTCCGTGATGTCTCTTACCTCCGGAACCAGTGTACGGCCGCACTGCCGGCAAGCTTCCCGGGCAATTTTCCTCCAGCGCTCCACCCTCCGGGCCGCCTTCTCCTCTTGAAGCTTGACCACCGCGTGTTCAGTAATCACCGGGTAGATACAACTCGCTCCTATTTCTACCGCCTTCTGGACGATGAAATCCATCTTGTCGGCCTTGGCCAGTCCCTGTACCAGGGTAACTCCTACGGGTGGTTCCCGTTCGACCACCCGGACACAGGTTATCTCGGCCAGCCCTCGGCCGTTCTCCATCTTCAGCAGGCTTGCCTCGTATTCCCGGCCGGTTCCGTCAAAAACCAATACACAGTCGCCGGGGCGCAGCCGCAAGACTTTTTGCAGGTACCTGACTTCCTCCCCGGCGAAACAAACTCTACCGTCTGCAATCTGGTTGGGAAAAACAAAAAGGCAGTGCATCTTCACCACCCTACCCTTTCCTGGCTACAATCCCTAGCCAATCTTCGTCTTCCCTCAGTTCTTCTAGTAACAAACCATGACTCCCCAATACTTCTTGAATCACGGGCAGTTTGCTGGCGATGACACCGGAAACCAGAAAGTAACCGTTCTTATGCAACATTCGGCAAACCTTGGGGACCATCAGCTGGATTAGCTCGGCGGTAAGATTGGCCACCAGGAAATCCACTTCTTCCTCATATTCGTACAAAAAATTCAGGTTTAATACCTCGACCCGATCCTGAACCTGGTTGCGTTCTACGTTTTCCCTGGCCACCCGGGCAGCCAGTTCATCAACTTCGATAGCTATTACCGAGGCTGCTCCCAGCTTGGCAGCGGCAATAGCCAGAATACCCGATCCGGTGCCAACATCAGCCACCTTTTCCCCTCCCCGGATATACTTCTCCAGGAATTCTAGACAAAAACGGGTGGTGACGTGAGTCCCGGTACCAAAAGCCATACCCGGATCCATCTCGATAACTACCTCGTTCTGGCGAGGCTGGTACTCTTCCCAGGAGGGTTTAATGACCAGTCGCTCCCCTACGGTCAAGGTATGATAATATTCTTTCCAGCTCTGGGCCCAGTCCTCCTCGTTCACGTCAGTAATGAGCAGGCGGCACTCGGTACTGAAGTTCTCCTCCACCTTCTTGAGTCCCGCCAAAACTCGGTGGGATACATCCCTTCCCTCAGGGAAATAGGCCTTGACTACAATAAACTCCTGGTCAAGGAAGTGCGGCGGCAGTTCATGGGCGTCCCAATCCCCGTTCTCAATATGCTGCCTGGCCAGATGAGGATCCTCAATCACCACCCCGCCACACCCGAGCTGGTGGAAGAAACCCGCTATGGCCTCCGCACAAGGCGGTTCGGCAATAACGCTGACTTCTTTCCATTTCACATTACCACCCTCTTACTTTCCGCTTGTCAAGTCTACCCTCCCAGGGCATCTTTGAACCTGTCGAAAATGCCTTTCTCCTTCCGGGGCAAGTCCTTATGGCGATTTTCCTCCTGGGAAAATTCGCGCAGCAACTCCTTCTGCTTCTCGGTCAACCCTTTGGGGACTTTCACCTTGACTATCACCAGTTGATCACCCCGGCGGTGAGTACGCAGATTGGGAACCCCTTTGCCACGGATCTTAAACACTGTGTCGGTCTGGGTCCCTTCGGGAATCACCAGCTTGTGCTCCCCATCGATAGTCGGCACGGTTATTTCCGCGCCCAGGGCCGCATCCACGAAGGAAATAGGCACCTCACACACCAGGTCATTGTCCCGCCGTTCAAACACCTCATGAGGCCGGACCGAGATATAGACATAGAGGTCTCCGGGAGGGCCCCCGTTCTGTCCTGGTTCTCCCTCACCCTGCATCCGTAACCGCGAGCCGGTGTCCACTCCGGCCGGTATCCGCAGGCTTACCTTCCTCACCCGGCGTACTTTGCCGGAACCATTGCAGGTGTGGCAGCGCTTTTCTATCACTTTTCCCTGGCCGTTACAGCGCGAACAGGTACGCACCGTTTCAAACCTGCCAAACGGTGTGCTCTGGACATTCCTCACCTGACCTGTTCCTCCGCAGGCCGTACAGGTTTTGATTTCGGTCCCCGGTTCCGCACCGGACCCCTGACAGGTATCGCAGCGTTCCAAACGAGGAATCTGTATCTCCTTTTCCGCCCCGAAGACGGCATCCTCCAGGTCAATAGTCAATTCCGCCTCCCGGTCAGCTCCCCGGCTCGGTCCCCTGCGGCGACCGCGCCCTCCTGTACCGAAGAACATATCGAAGATATCTTCGAACCCACCCATGCCACCGAAATCAAAACCACCCTGTCCGAAGCCGCCGCCGGGGCCCTGCGAAGGATCAAAAGCAGCATGTCCGAACCGGTCGTAAGTTTCGCGTTTTTGGGGATCGCTCAGAATCTCGTAAGCTTCATTTATCTCCTTGAACTTGGCTTCAGCGTCCTTCTTATCAGAATTCACATCCGGGTGGTATTTTAAAGCCAGCTTGCGATAGGCTTTTTTTATCTCTTCCGGGGAAGCATCACGTGACACCCCCAGCACCTCATAGTAGTCCCGCTTACCGGCCACCTCACACACCTCTTTCTGACAGCACTTAATTCCAATTATGTATTATACCATGTAGAAGAAGTGGCGGACATCCACCTGTCCGCCTCTACTTCCACATGCTTCTCTGCCTGCTGGCAAAAACCTGGCATCCTGACCGGAGCCCCGGCCGGGTTCTCCGCTACTTCGCTTCCTCACCTATGTCGTAGTCAGCGTCAACCACGTCATCCTTCGCTTCCTGGCCTCCCGTTGCCCCACTCTGATACATCTTGGAACTTAGGGCATACACTGCGTTCATGAGTTCATCGGTTTTTTTCTTAATATCCTCTAGATCGTTGCCTTCCAGGGCTTTGCGCAGCGCCTCCGCGTTACTGTTAATGTTGTCCACATCCTCCCGGGAAGCCTTGTCCTTGAACTCCTTCACCGTCTTTTCAGCCTGGTAGAGCATGCTGTCAGCGTGGTTGCGAGTTTCCACCTCTTCTCTCTTCTTGCGGTCTTCCTCCGCGTATTTTTCCGACTCTTTCACGAGCTTTTCGATCTCCTCGCTGGACAGACCGCTGGACGAAGTAATGGTTATCTTCTGCTCCTTGCCGGTAGCCATATCCTTGGCAGAAACGTGAACGATGCCGTTTACGTCAATATCAAACTTGACCTCAATCTGGGGAACACCCCGGGGGGCCGGGGGTATACCCACCAGTTGGAAACGACCCAGGGTAACATTATCCCGGGCCATGGTCCGCTCCCCTTGCAGTACGTGAATATCGACCGAGGTCTGGTTATCAGCCGCAGTCGTGAATATCTGGCTCTTGGAAGTGGGGATGGTGGTGTTCCGCTCTATAATGCGGGTCATCACCCCTCCCAGGGTTTCTATACCCAGAGAGAGTGGAGTAACGTCAAGCAAAACTACATCCCTAACTTCTCCGGCCAAAACGGCGGCCTGAATAGCGGCACCCACGGCCACAACTTCGTCAGGATTTATTCCTTTGTATGGTTCCTTACCCAAGAAATCCCTGATAGCTTTTTGCACGGCCGGGATACGGGTTGAGCCTCCTACCAGTATAACCTTATCAATCTGTTCGGGCTTCAATCCCGAATCCTTCAAAGCCTGGCGAGTTGGCCCCATAGTCTTTTCAATCAGGTCGGCCGTCAACTCTTCGAACTTGGCCCTCGTCAGGTTAATGTCAAGATGTAGGGGACCCTCGGAAGTGGCGGTAATAAAGGGGATGTTTATATTCGTAGTCACCAGGCTGGACAGCTCGTGCTTGGCCTTTTCCGCAGCCTCTTTCAGCCTTTGCATGGCCATCTTGTCATTGCGCAGATCAACTCCGGTGTCCTTCTTGAAATTGTCCACCAAATAGTTAATGATCCGGTCGTCAAAGTCGTCGCCACCCAGGCGGTTGTTTCCGCTGGTAGCCTTAACTTCAAACACTCCATCACCTATCTCCAGGATTGACACGTCGAAGGTTCCACCGCCGAGGTCAAAGACCAGGATGGTCTGGGTCCCTTCCTTGTCAAGCCCGTAGGCCAGGGCTGCTGCCGTAGGTTCGTTGATTATTCTTAACACCTCAAGACCGGCGATCTTTCCGGCATCTTTGGTTGCCTGTCGTTGCGAGTCGGTAAAGTAGGCAGGAACCGTGATAACCGCTTGAGTTATCGGTTCACCGAGGTAATTCTCCGCATCCGTTTTCATTTTTTGCAGGATCATCGCCGAGATCTCCTGCGGGGTATGGCTTTTGTCATCTATCTTAACGCGGTAGTCGGTTCCCATGTGTCGCTTGATAGAGACCACGGTGCGGTCCGGGTTGGTAATGGCCTGCCGTTTGGCCACCCGGCCTACCAGGCGTTCCCCGCTCTTTGAAAACCCGACTACTGACGGAGTGATTCTTTCTCCTTCCGCGTTGGGAATGACTGTGACATCGTTTCCCTCCATTACGGCAATAACCGAGTTAGTAGTTCCCAGGTCGATTCCTACAACCTTACCCATCATCTACACCTCCATTACACTATGTTATGCATGTTATTCTTCTGTTTGACTGGCTTTCTGCTTGGATACTTTCACCAGGCTGGGCCTGATAAGGCGGCCTTTCATAACATAACCTTTTTGAAACTCTTCGATTACTGTATTGTCAGGGAAATCAAGGTTTTCTTCCACCATCAACGGTTCATGCCACTGGGGATCAAATGGCTGGTATAGTGCTTCCAGCGGCTCGACTCCCTCTGCCTCCAGCACGGATAGCAGTTTCTTTTCTATCATTTCTACACCCGTGTTCAGGGTTTCAAAGTCGCGCTTCTTCCGGGCTGCCTCCAGGGCCCGTTGGAAATCGTCAATGACCGGCAGCAACTTTTCCACCAATGCCCGGGAAGCAAAAGCCAGTATCTCTTCTTTCTCCCTCTGGAAACGCTTCTTCAGGTTCTCCAAATCAGCCCGCGCCCGGAGGAAACGTTCATAATTCTCTTCCACTTCGCGGGTCTTTTCGGCCAGTTGGGCCTTTAGCTGCCCCAGCTCACCGGTTTCCTGTTGTTCCCGGGCGTTTTCACCCTCCTCCCGGGACGGTTCCCCTGCGTCCAGAACCGGTTCAGTGTGGGGTTCCATCTCCATCTCTTCGGCCGGTTCCAACTCCGGGTCTTTTCTCGTTCCACCCTCCGGATGGTTCAAATCTCTTCACCTCGCTTCTATGCAAAGTCAAACTTATCCTCCCCAGCATCCTTCTTTTTAGCTATGGTGTTGATGCGAAGAATCGCCTGCGCCACCTCAGCAGCGGCCTTGCAAGCGTATATCTTAACCAGGGCGGGATCGACCACTCCCTGGGCCAGCATATCGATAACCTTACCCTGATTGCAGTCAATCCCCACCGTGCTGCTGCGGGCAGCCTTCTGGGCCGCCATAACCTCCTCCAGCTTCTCCAGGGGATTAAACCCCGCATTGGCAACAATACAGCTGAAAGGCCGGACCAATGCCTCCTTCACACAGCGAATGCCGTACGAGGTCATACCCTGAGTTTCGTGAGCCAGTTTTTCCACCTGGGTAGCCAGCCAAACCTCGAAGGCTCCCCCGCCGGGGACCACTCCGCCCTTCAGGGCCGCCTGCAAAGCGGCGGCTGCATCCCGGGCTATTCTTTCCCTTTCATCAACCACCTCTTCCGTAGCTGCCCCCACCAGTATAGTGACTTCGGGTCTGCCACCCCCTCCACATACACGAGTGTGTCCCCACTTCTGGCTGTTTTGCACCAGTTGGGCAGTTCCCAGGTAACCAGCAAGGGAGGTTGCGTCCCGGTTGAATCCGGCACGCTTTATCATCCTGGCGCCGGTGTGCTCGCATACCCGCGTCAGTTCCCGGTGCGGAACTCTCTGTATCACCATAACCCCGGCCTCCGAAAACACTTCCTCGGCCAGGTCGTCAATCCCGCGGTCCACCAAAACCACGTTTATCCCGGCTTCCACGACTTTACACAGGTTCCTCTCGTAAAGCTGACGTAATTCCAGGTAACGGCGCAAACCGGTCTCGGTCCGCTGTGCCTCCTTACTGACTCCCTCTGGCTCCAGAGCATCGTCGATAACCAGTATCTTCGCACCCTCAATTAGGGTCGGCATCTCCCGGTTAACCGGGTCTCGGTTAATTGTAACCCCGGGGAAAATCTCGCTTTCCACCCCCGCCTGAGCCTTTACTGAATCAGCAAATCTAAAGTCATCATCCCGGAGAAGGTCTTCACCAATCAGGTGGGCGGCCCTGAGAGTCAGATCTGCTATTTCCCGGTCTTCCCGCCCGGCAATAAGAGCTACAGCCAGGCCCAGGGGATCATCCAGGCCCGTTACCTCTCGGGCATGCTGTCGCGTCAACCCGATCACATAATCTATCCCCACCCGAATGCCCTCGATGACTTTGGTCGCCGGTACCCCCTTCAGGATATAGCTGGCTCCCTCGGTTACCAGCGCCCCCGCCATGATGGTCGCGGTAGTAGTGCCGTCACCTATTTCCAACTGCTGTGCCCGGGCAGCGTTGATCAACATTTTGGCCGCCGGGTGGTTGGCTTCCATCAATGTTAAGATGGTAACCCCATCGTTGGTAATTACCACCTCGCCAAACTTATCAATCATCATGGTATCAAGCCCTTTCGGGCCAATCGTTCCTTCTACGGCCTGGGATACCGCCCGGGCAGCATTTGTATTGCTCAAGAGGGCCCGAAACCTTTCTTCCATAATCTCGTGGCCGCCCCCAGCGGGCTTTTCGTTCATTTACACCTGGTCCTCCACTATCTTATGAGTTGGCGGATCACGTCCACGACGATCTCCCGTACCGATTCCACTGAACCCGCTGCTTTCCAGTACTCCATGCGAACCGGTCCGAGCAGGCCAATCTTGCCCATTTCCTCCCCGTTGATCTCATAACTGGTGAAAACCAGGCTAAGCTCTTTGATCTCCTCGACCTGGTTCTCCTTGCCGATTTTTATCTTGACTTCGCTACCGGTACAATCGTCCAGGGCTTTCCTGAAGAAGCTTTCTTCCTGTAATATGCCCAAAATGGTTCGCAGTTTTTCCAAGTTCTTGAACTCCGGCTCATTGAACATGTTGAGGGTGCCGCTAAGCATAACTTTTTCTTCTTCCGAATGTCCCAGGAGATCTTCCAGGGCCTGAAGAGCATTGTCTATAAGCTGTCGCTTACCCAGCAACTCCGCGCGCATCGATTCCAGCGCGGTCCGGTTCAGGTTGCTAAACCTGGTACCGGCCAGGTTACGGGTAAACAGGGAAGAAATGCCTTCCAGGTCAACCGGTTGAATGGAATCGGGAATGTCGATGCGCTTGTGGAGGATAACCCCCGCCGAGGTAACCACTACTACCATGGCTTTGCCCGTACGCATCGGAACGAGTTGCACGGACTTGATCTCGTTTATATTCATGGGCGCACAGACTATGAATGAAGCATACCGGGTAAGCTGGGAAAGAGTCAGGCTGGTTCTGCGGATAACCTCGTTGATATCATTTATCTTTTCAGATATTACCCGTTGTAGGGCATCGATTTCCATCGGCGTAAGCTGCTCTTTCTCCATCATGCAGTCGACATAATACCGGAAACCTCTTTCTGACGGAATGCGTCCGGCTGAGGTATGGGGCTGCTCAAGGAAACCCATCTCCTCCAGATCTGCCATCTCATTGCGGACCGTGGCCGGGCTGACTCCCAGCTGGTGCTTACGCACAATAGTTCGGGAACCCACCGGTTCAGCGGTTTCCACGTAGTCCCTGATCACGGCTTCCAGTATCATTCTCTTGCGTTCGTCAAGATGCATAATATCAACCCCTGTTAGCACTCTCTTCTGTTGAGTGCTAATCCTTATATTATGAAAATATCACCAGGAAATGCCTTTGTCAAGCCGACCACTAGTCCAATAACTCCCGAAAGACTTCGTTTGACAGGAAATATCCCTTGCGGGTCAACCGCACGCATTCATCATTTATTGCCAGTAAACCGGCCTTTTCCCCCTTCCGCAGTGCCCCGGCAAATTCGGCTAAGATATCCACCCCGTAGCGGTCCCGGAACCCGGTACATGATACCCCCCCGGTTAATCTCAAGCCCAGGATAAGCCTGTCTTGCAGAAGCGCCCTTCCCGTTAAGAATTCGAGTTCTTCCACCGGCAGCGGCCGACCCTGCGCC
>JAAYAC010000022.1 GCA_012719535.1 Syntrophomonadaceae bacterium
AAAGCGCTGTTGTCCGAGCCGGTGGCAATCAGGGCATTGAATTTCTCAACGGCCTCCGCGGTTACCTTGCCCTTTTCCACCGCCTTCCCCCAGGCTTTGTTCATGCTATTAACCGCTTTTTCCACGGCGCCGGGGACCACGTCCACCAGAACCACCTTATATCCTGCTTCAGCACTTACCTGGGCGATACCCGCTCCCATCGTGCCGGCTCCCAGGACTCCGATTTTCTTGATATCCATTCTCAAACCCCCTTAGATTTTTCGACAGGTTCAAACAGTATCCGGGAAGTTCTCACCACCCTTCCGGCGACATAAAATGCAGCAATGGGTTTCTTTAGAGGCAAAAGTGCAAAGAACGTGCCAACCTTCGACTCAATGCTTCAAAGTGGCTATATTCCGGGATTTTCGCCATATAACTGCTGGTAGCACCACTCCTGTTTCGGTCGACTTCTTTCTCATATTGAGAGAACCACCGGCCTTAATACCGCAAAATTCGAAATAAATTTCACTCTCCTATTATGAGAAGCTATCCTCCTATTAGCGGAGTAACCGCTGCTGTCAAAATAGACGCTGAGTGCGCTGACACCTTATACATCACGCTGAAGATACGCTAATCCTTACCGGGAGAATGTTGACCGAGGCAAGCGACCTATGCCGGGACGTAGCAACCCACACCCGGCACTCAGCACAGTGTACATAATCGGTTGAGAGTATATAAAGTCAGCTCGAAATTCGGCATAATTCCACCCTCCTGTTGTGGGAAGCCACTTTCCTAATGTGGGAATCGCCAGGGTCAAGGCCTGAGTACATGGCCGGTGGCCGCGTACGGTTCAGGGCTACGGAGCGGTTAAAGGGTGTTTCCCGCCAGAACGGTGAAGAACCGGTCCGGTCCACAGCGGGGAGCTTTCTTGTAGCGGGTAGCAACTTGCCGTGGTCTGGCCCAGTTCAACAGTGCTATAATTGCAGAAGGAACTTGCATTAGGTTTAATAGTCTTCTAGAAAACCATGCCTACAAGGAGATGAGTTTTCTGCATGCATGACAAAGAGAGATTTAACTTGACCTTGAGGCAAGCGGTACGCCTGTACCAGCAGGAGGAGGATCCCGTTCCTCTTGCATACAATTGGTATATTGCGTCGGCTGAAAGTCGCGGGCAGGTCTGGTTCGGCAAGGTTGAGGTGCCTGCCTGCAGGCTGGACGGAACATGGTACGTAGACAGTGGAAGATTCAAGGAAGCTATTACCAGGCACCGCCAGGACGTAGAGCATAAGAAGCAGGTACTGCGGGACTATGAACAAGGTATCATCCATGGCCAGGACGGAGAGACCATCGAGGTTGACTGGTTGACCTACACGGTCCGCGGGAACTTCAGATTTGTCCGCACCGAGCTTGACTTTGTCTTTAATGACTACCCGGGGGTGTGGTATTGTAACAAGTGCCATGGCCGGGCGATAGCCGAGTATAATAAGGAAGAATGTGATTTATGCAAAAACTCGAAGGGGTGTGGAACGCAATGTACCCTGAGCAAGGTTTACTGCCCGGAATGCGGTGAGACCCTTGAGTTATAGAGTCGAGACGGCGAAAGGTGAGACCCGGCGCGATGCCGGGCCTTATTATTTCTAAACTGCTGTTGTGCCGGCAACGTGCTTGACGGGTGGAATTTGGCACGTTTGCCTGCAGATTGTGGCCGGTTTGTTATGAAAGTGCAGGGAAACCAAGGGGTTACCCTGGAAATGCACGGGATCTGAGGTAGGTACGGCAACCAATGAGGTAAAGCCGTTGATTACACAGCCCGCTGCAATTCCGGATTTGAGTGCCGAGGCAGCCTGGGAGGCTAATGGTTGTCACTGCACTGCTTGGTGTGTAAGGCACTAGAACTGAAAAAGGTTTCTTTCCCTGGCTATGGAAAATATACTTAAGAGTATGCCTGTAATGATATTTCGCAATACGTGAATTACGGCATACGGAGAGGAGGAGGATATGATCCAGGTGTCGATTCCAGGAAGAGTTGTTCTTGAACTTCATCACCTGCTGTTGGATATGAATGGGACCTTGACCGTGGATGGTGTCCTGCCCGAGGGCGTTAAAGAAAGACTGGAGTATTTGAAGTCGAAGCTGAATGTGTACCTGTTAACCGCCGATACTTTCGGAAGCGGCGCACAGGTGGCTGCTGAGCTGGGTATTGAGGTGTTTGTCGTCAGCCCGGTCAACGGCGGTAAAGACAAGCGAGACTTTCTGGCTGCTCTTGAACCGCGCGGTGTGGTGGCAGTGGGGAACGGGGCCAATGATGCGGAAATGTTGGCGGCCGCCGAACTGTCCATAGCGGTTATAGGGCGGGAGGGGTGCGCCACTGCGGCGCTGCACCAGGCCGATATTGCGGTGACTCACATAAACGATGCCCTGGATCTGCTGGTGAACCCGCTGCGCCTGGTAGCAACACTAAGAATCTGAGGGGTAAGGAAGTGAAGGATACCTCATGAAAACGACGGCAGCCTGGCTACATAGATATGACCGGCAATTGCGGTTAAATGAGGTGGGGATAGAGGGACAACGCAGGCTGACTCGGGCCAGGGTGCTGGTAATCGGTGCCGGTGGGCTGGGCTCGCCTATTGCCTATTACCTGGCGGCCGCCGGTATAGGCTGCCTGGGGTTGGTTGACGAGGATGTGGTTAGCCTCAGCAACCTCAACCGGCAGATATTGCACAGCACCGGTGACCTGGATATGCCCAAGGTTGACTCTGCCGCCGCCAAGCTCCGGAGGCTCAACCCTGAAATAGAAATACATACCTACCGGGAAAAATTTACTTCCACCAATGCGCAAGACCTGGTAAAGAGTTATGACCTGGTGGTGGACGCCACGGACAACCTGGAAACACGGCGATTGATGAATGAGACATGTATTCGGCTTGGCCGACCTTTCTTCCACGGGGCGGTGAGCGGCTTTTTTGGCCAGGTTATGACTGTTATCCCCGGACGCGGCCCCTGCTGGCAATGCTTAGTGGGGGACGCGGTACTGGAATCACCGTCCGGGGGCACTCCGGTACTGGGATGTGTTGCCGGAGTGATCGGGTCGCTGCAAGCCATCCAGGTAGTTAAATACCTGGTAGGGGCAGGCGATTTTAAAATAGGTAAGGTTTTGATGTTTGATGGTCTCAGCCTGGGTTTAGATGAGCTCGAGGTAGAAAGAGATCCGTACTGCCCGGTCTGTGGGGAAAAACTGGCGTAAGTTGCACAGAAAACAAAAAGGGATTTGGTTCTTAAATGGCGAAGTTAATCAGCAGAACCTGCTGTGTCTTAACAGCAGCCTGTGGGATGTGACTGGCTTAGTAATGGAACAGGAAACTGGAACTGTACCAACTTACTATTCTAAAAAAGGGGCCTCTTTCCCCCGAGGAAAAACGGGAAGTACGAAACACTGCAGTGTGGGGCACCGTATAGCTCTTTCTTTGCCAGAGCTCCTACCCATTGCAGAATTGATACTGCACCACCACGAACGTTAGGATGGTTCTGGGTACCCTCTGGGGCTTAGAGGGACCTAGATACCGCTCGAATCCCAGATCCTAGCCATCGCCGACGCCTACGATGCCATGACCAACGACCGCCCTTACCGCAGAGCCATGCCAGCCGCGCGGGCCATAGCCGAACTCAAGGCCTGCGGCGGGACCCAATTTGACCCTCACTTGGTGGAAAAATTCACATCGCTGGTAATACCAGTCCTAATCAGCGAGGACGGTTCTTGTTTGCCGTCTCTCAAATAGGAAGCAAAAGGATGTCCCCGTGCTTCCTTTGTACCATTTTGGAACATTTGCGAGCTGCTCGTAGCAGTCGATGCAGTGCTTAATATCAGACCTTGCCCAAGTTGGTATTCACGCGCGCTGCATTGTTGGCATGAATATTGCAATAAACATAAGCAAGGGCAACGAATCGCAACCGATGGTACCGATGTTGTACCATTGTGTCTCGCATGCAGGTGGTACTACAGGGCTGAAGGAGGTGGTTAAAGACCGGGGATGTGACATGAATGGCATCGTTGACTCACATTTCGCAAAGGGGAGGTGAAGGACTGGTTCCGGTCTTATCGGGACCAGGAAGGCATGAACAATGTACTGACCATTACCCCGGAAAAATGCACGGGGTGCCGTACCTGTGAGTTATTGTGTTCGTTTTTCCATGAAAAGGAGTTTAATCCTTGCCGGTCCAGGGTATCGGTTATTTCATGGGAAAAAGAAGGTTTTTCCGTTCCCATGATGTGTTTACAGTGTAGCGATGCTGCTTGTATGCAGGTGTGTCCGGTGGGCGCGGTCAAGCGTGACCCGGAAACCGGGGCTATGCTGGTGGATCATAGCCGCTGCATAAGATGCAAAATGTGCACGAATGCGTGTCCATTCGGTAACAATACCTATGATGTTCAGCTTGATAGAATTCTAAAATGCGACCTTTGTGGTGGCGACCCGCAGTGTGCCCGGTTCTGCCCGTCCGGCGCTATCAGCTACGTCAAGGACCTGGCGGCCAGTACCAGGAAGAAGAAGATGGCCGCCAGCAAGTTCAAAGAACTGTTCCGGGAGGTGGTCTAGCCATGTACGGGTGGGTTGGACAAATTCTACGCGTTAACCTGACTGATGGGACTATCAACAAGGAAATTCTGGACAGGGCGGAGGCGGAAAGGTTCATCGGGGCCCGCGGTCTGGGAACTCGCCTGTTCATGAAGGAAGTCTCCCCTACCGTTGACCCGTTGAGCCCCGAAAACAAGCTGATATTCATGACCGGGCCCCTGACTGGGACCGCAGCCGCCTGCGGGGGCCGTTACAACGTAATCTGCAAGGCGCCCCTGACCGGGACCATTGCCGCTTCCAATTCAGGCGGTGCCTGGGGACCTGAACTGAAGTTTGCCGGTTATGACGGCGTCATCTTTGAGGGTAAGGCACCCGAACCTGTCTACCTGTGGATACAGGACGACGAGGTGGAATTGCGCAGCGCCCGGGACGTGTGGGGCAAGAGCGTTCATGAGACCACCGACCTGCTTAAAGAGGTGACCGACGAGGATGCTAAAGTCGCGTGCATCGGGCCGGCAGGTGAAAACCTGGTCAAGTTTGCCGGCATTTTAAACGACTACAACCGAGCCGCTGGTCGTTCCGGGGTGGGCGCGGTGATGGGGGCCAAGAACCTCAAAGCCGTAGTGGTAAGAGGAACCAGCGGCATCAAGGTAGCTGACCCGGAAGGCTTCATGCAGGTGATTATCAATGCCCGCAATATGATGAAGGACCATCCGGTAACCGGTACCGGCCTGGGCCTGTACGGCACCAATATACTGATAAACATCCTCAACCAGCATGGTGGCCTGCCGGTGAAAAACTTCAGCGCCGCCGCGGTATTTCCTAACGCAGAGAAAATATCTGGCGAGTACCACGCGGAGCATAACCTGGTGCGTAACAAAGGTTGCTTCGGATGCAGCATCGGCTGTGGGCGGGTAACCAGCGTTCCTGGCGGCAAGTTCAAGGGCTTTGGGGAGGGGCCTGAATATGAGGCAACCTGGGTGCTTGGTTCCAATCTCTACAACGACAACTTTGAGGCCATTGCCAAGACTAATTTCCTGTGCAACGAGCTGGGGATGGACCCCATCACCCTGGGGGGAACTATAGCCTGTGCCATGGAGCTGTACGAAAAGGGCTACCTGGGTCGGGATGTCGCCGGTTGTGATCTGGTCTGGGGAGATGCCGAACTGATTGTGGAACTGGCCAGGAAGACTGCTTTCCGGGAAGGTTTCGGCAACCTGTTGGCCGAAGGGTCATACGTTCTGGCCGAGACCTTTGGACACCCGGAACTGTCCATGACTGTCAAGAAACAGGAGTTACCTGCTTATGATCCGCGGGCCCTGCAGGGGATAGGCCTGAACTATGCCACTTCCAACCGTGGTGGCTGCCACGTGCGCGGGTACATGACCTCGCCGGAGGTGCTGGGTCTACCAGAAAAGCTGGATCCCGACACCACGGAAAACAAGGCTGCCTGGACTAAGATATTCCAGGATCTGACGGCGGCTTGTGATTCGTCCGGGACCTGTCTTTTTACCACCTTCGCCCTGGGCCTGCCGGAAATTGCAGCCGAGATCCGTTGTGCTACGGGCATCGACTATACCGATGAACAGATATTGCAGGCCGGGGAGCGCATTTGGAACCTGGAACGCCTGTTTAATCTTCAGGCAGGTTTTACTGCCCAGGATGATACGCTACCGCCTCGTCTCCTGAACGAACCGATGAAAGGCGGACCGCATCAGGGACAGGTGGTACGCCTGGATGTCATGCTCAAGGAATACTACGAACTGCGGGGCTGGGACCAGGACGGTGTGCCCACTCCGGCCAAGCTGGAAGAACTCGGCCTCTCACCAGTATAGGGAAAGGACGCACAAGGACACAGATTGGTCCTCAGTGTCTATTAGACAGGCACTGACGGAGAATTTCACAAATTTCAATGAAGCCTGACCCCATTGAGGAGAGTAACGATGAAAGTGCTTTTCTTCGCCACTTTACGCAAGTTGACCGGCTGTAAAGAGACTGAAGTGCACGGCGCACCTGACCTGGCAACACTGCTGGGCCAGTTGGGAGAAAGATACGGTTTTCGTTTTGCCCGGGAGGTCTTCCCCGGCGGCGAGCTGAGCCGTGATGTGATAGTGATGGTAAACGGCCGCGCCGTGGAACACCTGGGCGGCCTGCAGGCTGCCCTGGACGAAGACGACACGGTAGCCATCTTCCCCCGCATAGCCGGGGGATAGATGGCCCCGGGTTGACAAGGAGGAAGAGCTGTAAATGGCCACAAACGGAAATCAGTTAGAGACCGAGGAGCAGTTCCAGGAGATAATTACGCGCTACCCGACCGAACAACGCTACATTATGCCTATAATGCATGACCTGCGCAACCGCTACCATTACCTGCCCAGGAAGGCGCTGGAGATGGCTGCCGCTCATTTACAGGTGCCGCTGAGCCAGGTTTACAGTATGGCTACCTTTTATAAGGCGTTCAGTCTGATACCCAGAGGACGGGTCAGGTTGAAGACCTGTGACGGGACCACCTGTCATATCAAAGGCTCCCAGACAATCATTGAAGAGGTGTATAAGAACCTAGGTATCCGGCCGGGGGAAACCACCCCGGACCGGGAGTTTTCCTTGGAGACTGTTAACTGCATCGGCGCTTGTGCTATAGCCCCGGCCCTGATAGTAAATGACAAGGTGTACGGCAAGGTCACCGCGGCCAGCCTGAAAACAATCATTAGAGAGTATGGGGGGCGGGAAAATGAATAAATCGCCCGTAAACAACCCTGATGCCAGGCTAGTACTGGTCTGCTGTGGGACAGGCTGCATTGCCAATGGAGGCCTGGATGTTTACCGCGCTCTGCAAAACGAGCTGAATGGTGACGAGGGTGTCCGGGTTGATGCGGTGACCAAGGGTACCGGTTGCCACGGCATGTGCGCCAGGGGCCCGTTTGTCAGGATTATGCCCGATGATATCAACTACTGCCAGGTCAAGGTGTCCGATGTCCGGGAAATTGTGGAGAAAACCCTGCACGGGGGAGAGGTCATAAAGAGGTTGTTATTCCGGGATCCCCGTAGCAAGAAAACGGTGAAGTCGCACCGGGACATCGATTTCTATAAACGTCAGCACAAAATCGCCCTGCGCAACGTGGGAGTGATTGACCCGGCCAGTATCGAGGACTACATGGCCAGGGATGGCTATCAGTCCCTGCGCAAGGCGCTGTTTACCATGACCCCGTCACAGGTCATAGACGAAGTAGTCAAAGCGGGGCTGCGGGGGCGCGGTGGGGCCGGTTTCCCCACCGGTCTGAAATGGAAGGCGTGCGCTGCTGTTGACCGTTTGCCCCGCTTCATTGTCTGCAACGGTGACGAGGGGGACCCCGGGGCGTTCATGGATGAGAGTGTGATGGAAGGAGACCCGCACTCAATACTGGAGGGTATGGCGATTTGCGCGTATGCCATCGGGGCTTCCGCAGGTTTCATTTATGTTCGTGATGAATACGCCCAGTCGGTAGCCAGCCTGGGAAAAGCTATTGAGGATGCTCGCCGCCATGGGTTTTTGGGGAAAAACATCCTGGGCACTGCTCTTTCCTTTGATATTGAAATTGTTAGGGGAGGGGGCGCTTTCGTATGCGGTGAAGAAACCGCGCTTCTGGCCTCTATTGAAGGAAATGTGGGCGAACCCCGTGACAAATACGTATTTCCTACGGAACGAGGGTTATGGGGACAGCCTACCGTAATAAACAATGTAGAGACATGGGCCAATATTCCTTTTATCATCCACCAAGGCGCCGCGAGCTTCGCCTCTATAGGTACTGCGGGGAGCAAGGGGACCAAAGTGTTCTCCGTAGTAGGAAAGGTGGCTAACACCGGCCTGGTAGAGGTGCCGATGGGGACCACCCTGCGGGAGATAATCTTCGATATCGCCGGGGGAATACCGAACGGCCGCAAGTTTAAGGCAGTGCAGACCGGCGGCCCCTCTGGCGGATGTATTCCTGAAAGCCTTCTGGACCTGGAGGTGGATTTCGACTCACTGGCAAGAGTGGGCTCAATGATGGGCTCCGGGGGGATGATCGTCATGGACGACCGGACCTGCATGGTTGAGGTGGCGCGGTACTACCTGAACTTTTTGGCCGGGGAGTCCTGCGGCAAGTGTGTTCCCTGCCGGGAAGGAATCAGGCGTTTTGGGGAAATACTGACCCGGATTTGCCAGGGGAAAGGGACGGTCGATGACCTGAACCTGTTGGAAAGCTTGAGCGAGACTGTGCAGTCAGCTTCCTTGTGCGCTTTAGGTAGGACTGCTCCCAACCCGGTTCTTTCTACCCTCAAGTATTTCCGGGAGGAATACCTGGAGCACATAATCCGGCACCGATGCCCGGCCGGAATTTGCAAGGAACTCACGGAATTCTACATCGACCCCGAGTTCTGTAACGGGTGCGGGCTGTGTGCTAAGATGTGTCCCTCCCAAGGCATTGCCGGCGCGAAAAAGCAGGCTCATACCATAGACCAGAGCAAATGCATCAAGTGCGGCGAATGCGTCGACGTCTGCAGGTTTATGGCGGTCAAAGTGAGATAGGGGGATGGACGATGAAGATGAGGATCGACGGCCGCGAGATCGAGGTCCGTTCCGGGGAAACCATAATGGAAGCTGCCCGGCGAGCGGGCATCAGTATTCCTGCTCTATGCTATCATGAAGCTTTTGGCGGTCAGGGGCACTGCCGCATGTGCATGGTGGAAGTTCAGGCTGGCGGCGTCACTCGGCTGGTAGTATCCTGTACCTATCCCGTAACCAGGGAGGTTGAGGTGAAGACTTCGACCCCGGCCATCGAGAAGATAAGGCGCGATATCGTTACGCTGCTGTATAAGCGGGCACCGGATAGCGATTTCATGGAGAGACTGTACCACAGTTACGGCTGCTCGGACAATACCCTGCACGCCAACTTGGGCGAGCGCTGCATCATGTGCCGGTTGTGTGTGCGAGCTTGTGAGGAGATGGGGGTCAGTGCCATCGCAGCGGTTTCCCGGGGTACCGACAAGCGTATTGCCACTCCATATGATGAAGCTTCCCCGGACTGTATAGGGTGTGGTGCATGTGCCGATATCTGCCCCACCGGGGCCATAGAAGTAATTGAAAAGGGAAGCCGCCGGGTTATCTGGAACAAGGTGTTTGAGATGGCAGATTGTCAACGCTGCGGACGACCGTTTGCCACTCTGGCCCAACTGGAATACTTGGAGTCCAGGCTCGATAGAGACGTTGTGAAACAAAGACTCTGCAGCAACTGCCGCAGAAAGGAAGTTGTTGGCAAGGTGCGGAGATACAATGCTTCGCTTCCGTTCGTATAGCTGGTAATATATCGGCATGGACATTTGTTTGTGTGCCGGTGTAATCTTAAACCAGGCCTCCATGGAGGTGATAGAATGGGAGTGAAAACTGGAGCGCCTTTATCGAATACCGATTTGTCCTGGAGACACTTTATTGCCACCGGTGCGATGGGAACGTATTCAGTGCGTCCTGAAATAGAAGAGTCATGGCGAAGATGTTACGAGGCGGGCGTCGACCCCCACGATGGCACCAGCCACCTGGTGTTGAATCGGTCCGAGCTCAATAGATTATTAAGGGAACGGAAGGATCTTATTGATGTGGCGAGGCCCTTTATGGCTAATCTGCACAGGTTTGTGGAGGGCTCGGGGTTCATCGTGATGCTTACCGACGAACAAGGCTTCATTCTAGAAGCGCTGGGGGACAATGATACTCTTGAGGATGCGGCAAAAATCAATTTCGTCCCGGGAGCCAGCTGGATCGAAGAAGAAGTAGGTACTAATGCTATTGGGACCGCGCTGGTTCTGAAAAGGCCGCTGCAGGTTTCTGGTTCGGAGCATTACTGCTACAAACATCACCGCTGGACATGTTCAGCGGCACCCATATTCGACACGGACGGCCGGATGATTGGAATCCTCGACATGTCCGGGCCCTCCCATGAAACCCATCTTCATACCCTGGGTATGGTGGTAGCGGCGGTGGAGGCAATAACTCACCAGATGAAAATAAGGCAGAAAAACCGTGAGTTAACTCTGACCAACTGTCGCCTCAACAATATATTCCAGACCATGTCCGACGGGGTAATAATCATTGATCAGCATATGGCGGTCAACCAGATAAACCCCGTGGCCAAACAGGTTCTCGGCGGCGCTGAGACCGAGATAATAGGGCGCTTGCTCAGTGATATATTTGCCGGGAAGGCTCCACACACCGAAAGGATGCTGGCTGGGGAGGGCGGGTACACCGATGTCGAGGTCATGGTAGATGCCGGGAACGGGAGGATTCACTGCCTGGCATCGGCCATGCCCATAAAAGATGACACGGGTGATGTAACCGGCGGGGTCGTCTTCCTACGCCCCATCGAAAAGATTCAGAGGCTGGTTAACCGTTTCAGCGGAGCCCAGGCTACGTTGCATTTTAAGGATATCATAGGCAACAGTAAGGAAATTCGGGATACAATTCGCCTGGCGTCCCTGGCGGCGACGGGGATGTCGACCATCCTGCTGCAGGGCGAAAGCGGCACCGGCAAGGAGGTGTTTGCCCAGGCCATTCACAACCGGAGTTCCCGCCGCAAAGGTCCTTTCGTAGCGGTTAATTGTGGCGCCATACCCCGTGAGCTGGTGGCCAGCGAGCTGTTTGGTTACGCGGAGGGTGCTTTTACCGGGGCTAAACGAGGCGGGAGACCTGGTAAGTTTGAGATGGCCTCCGGAGGGACTCTCTTCCTTGATGAAATAGGGGACATGCCACTGGAGCAGCAGGTTACCCTTCTGCGCGTTTTGGAGGAGAACAGAATATGTCGTATCGGCAATGACCGAATGATTCCGGTGGACGTAAGGGTTATCTGTGCTACCAACAAGAACCTGCCCGAAGAGATAGCCAAGGGGAACTTCCGCCAGGACCTGTACTATCGCCTTAATGTAGTCTCCATCACCATTCCTCCCCTGCGCGAGCGCCGCGAGGACATTCCTCTTTTGTTCAGGTATTTTCTAGATAAGCTGGCGCGCCAGCGCGGAATAGAATTCGAGGGGGTGGAACCCGAGGTCATGGAATGCCTGCAGCGATACAGCTGGCCAGGTAATGTCCGGGAACTACAGAACGTGGTGGAGAGGATCGTCAGTTTTGCCGACGGGTCCAGGATATGTATGCACCACCTGCCGCCCGACATTTACCAGCCGCCCGCTGTCCCGGTTCACCCCGAGCCGTCTTCATTCACACGGATGGTGAGAGCGGTTACGGAAAGGCAGAGGAGAAAGGAAGCATTTGCAGAAAGGGAGCGCATGGAACTCCTGAGTCTTCTGACCCGATACGGGGGCAACGTCAGCCAGGTCGCCAGAGAATTAGGAGTATCCCGCAATACGATATACCGCAAAATGAAACTGTATGGGATAGAGAACTGATGTCATTGTCACTCCAGCTGATACTAGTCTTAACACAGATGTGACATTATTGTGACACATTGTGACATCTGTGACAAACCCGGGACAAGGCTTCGGGGTAAACGAAGTTGGAAGTGTGAAACCGCCCCGTTTTCGGGGTGATTTTCTTTGCGTGTGCGGCGCATGGGGTGAAAGTCCCGAACGGTGAAGGTAGCAGTAGCCGTTAGCTTGGGAGAAGAATTGCCGTGATAGGCTCGGGACCGTCGGGGTTAACGGCCGCTGCCGACCTGGCTCACACTAGAATACTCCTTGAGTGGACTGTGAAAGAAAAACTTACCACTTGGGATTTAAATTTGCCGTGTGTATTGTACCTATGGTACTGTTAAAAAGGGGGCTAAACGGATGGGGATGGCGAACACGGTTGAACTGAGAGACCTGATTGACCTCGATTTTCTCCAGGACTTTCAGGACAATTTTGCCTATAGCACAGGCGTAGCCAGTGTGACTGAAGATGAATATGGTAATGCCGTGACATGCCCCAGCTGTTTTTCTGAATTCTGTTTGAAGTTCATCCGGTCTACGGAAATCGGGAGCAAGCGCTGCCGGGAATGCGATGTGCGGGGAATGGAAATGGCGGTCCGGACGGGAAAACCTGCAGTGTATGAATGCCATGCTGGTTTGATTGACTTTGCTGCGCCAATTATGCTGGAAGGCAGGAATTTAGGGGCGATCTTTGGCGGCCAAGTTTTGACCGAAAATCCCAATGAAGCTAAGTTTCGCCGAATTGCCAGGGAACTTGGAGTCGATCCAGATGAATATGTAGCTGCGGTTAGAAATATACCGGTGATTTCTGAAGAAAAGGTCCGGTCCATTGCCAAAGTTCTTTTCTCTGTAGCCAACACCTTTTCAGAGATGGCCTACCGGGCATTGGAAATCAAGGAAAACAATCGAAAATTAGTCTTGACCAACAACCGGTTAAACAATATCCTCCAATCCATGTCGGACGGGGTGATAATGGTTGACAATCATGGCGTAATCACCCAAGTGAATCCCGTAGCGGAACAGATTCTGGGCAAAACAGCCCGGGAAATGAAAGGGAACTCGGTTAAGAATGTTATTGGGGGCAAGGCTTTTTGTGTTGAAAAGATATTGGGCAAGCAGCAACCCTATTATGACGTGGAGCTAATGTTGGATGCCGCAGGTGGACCCATCCATTGCGTGTCATCGGGTAAGCCCATCATGGATGACCAGGGTACTCTTAGCGGCGGAGTCATCCTGCTTCGCCCTATGGAGAAGGTTCAGAGACTGGTTAACCGTTTCAGCGGTGCGCAAGCAAACTTCCATTTCAGACATATCATAGGGAATAGTGCTGAGATTCGGGAGACAGTCCGGTTGGCATCACTTGCTGCACCCAGTATGTCCACCGTACTGTTGCAGGGTGAAAGCGGTACCGGCAAGGAGATTTTCGCCCAGGCCATTCATAATCGCAGCTCCCGTCGCAAGGGACCATTCGTGGCCGTTAATTGTGGCGCTATACCGAGGGAATTGATCGCCAGTGAATTGTTCGGGTATGTAGAAGGTGCCTTTACCGGGGCTAAACGCGGGGGGAGACCGGGAAAGTTTGAGCTGGCTTCAGGAGGGACCCTTTTCCTGGACGAGATTGGCGATATGCCCCTGGAACAACAGGTAGCTCTCTTGCGGGTATTGCAGGACAAGAGAATCACCCGTGTCGGCGGTGATAAGATGATTCCGGTTGACATACGCGTAATCTGTGCTACCAACCGTGATTTGAAGCAGGAGGTAGAAAAAGGCAGGTTCCGCGAGGATCTTTACTACCGGTTAAATGTAATCGCCATCGAACTGCCCCCGCTGCGCAAGCGTCGCGAGGATATACCTCTGCTGGTGGACTATTTTCTCAAGAAGATTGGCCAGGAGTGGGGGGTGGAGATTGACTGTGTAGAGCCGGAGGTTATGGAGCACCTGACCAGGTATGATTGGCCGGGGAATGTGCGCGAGCTGCAAAACGTAGTGGAAAGGATGATCAGCATGGCAGACGGACGCACCATGGGTTTGAATCTCTTGCCCCCCGAGATCTATAATCCGACCGGCTCATCGGATAGTCCGGATCCGTTATCGCCTACACGCGTGGTGCGGATTTCCAGGGAGAGGCAGAACAGAAAACAACTATTAGCGGACAAGGAATGCCAGGAAATAATGGCGCTATTGACCAAACACGGTGGCAATGTTAGTCGGGTGGCGCGCGATATGGGGGTTTCC
>JAAYAC010000180.1 GCA_012719535.1 Syntrophomonadaceae bacterium
ACCCACCTTAATACCCAGTTCCCGCTCAAACGCCTTGATAATCTCGTCCGCCCCGGCGATGTGGCAGGGGGCGCTTTCACACATGCGAATGATGTAGTTGCCCCTGGGCTCCACCGACAGGTATGAGTAAAAGGTGGCCACCCCATATGCCTGAGCCTCAGAAAGCCGGAAGACCCTGGCCACCTCCTTTACCGCCTCGTGGGGGATATAGTTGAATTCCCGTTGCAGGGCGTGGTAAGCCTCGATGATGCCTCCGGGTTTATCCTGGTACCGGGCAATGATATCTCTGTAATTGGCCATTCGGCCCACCTCCTTACTTGTAGCTTCAGATGGCTTTGTGGTATACTCCCCTTAGAACCTGAACTAACCCCAATGTGTATACACGAAACAAAAAAGTCTCCCATCAGTTCGACACCACGGCGCGGATCCCTGCTGCTTCAGATCTGGTATTACTCGGCCTTATCCATGACATTCCGGCTTTTTATGGCGTGCTGCCAGCAAGACCCGCCCTTAGGCCCTTGTAGAGCCCCTGGCCGGTTTCTTGAACACCCCAGATACCAGTTAGTCCCACACCATTGGCGACTGGTGGCATGGTTCGAGCAATTACCAGGTAAGGTAAGGTAAGGAAAGGTGTCCTTACTAAGAGTCAGGGCTCGGGCATTTTCTGACAAAACATCTTGGCACCGGCGCGTTCTGGTGCTATGCTGTTGGTAGAAAAGTTGATACTCCCTGAAGACAAGGTGGAATCTGAGTCCGAGGGGCCTGGACTATCACAAACCCTGCTAACAAGGTGGGTTGCTGAGTTAAAGGGGGGGTAGCGGGATATTGTCCTTAAGAGCCTGCTCGGAAAATCTCCGGGCAGGCTTTTTGGCATTAATTGACCACTGGCACCCACAGTTTCGACCTTCGTAAAGCTGGTACCATTCGCAACCAGCCGGTACTGTCGGTGGGGAATGATTCAGGAGGAAAAAGGGATGGAAAACAAACGGCTTGGCGTGGTAGGGATAGTGGTGGAAGACCGTGAATCGGTCACAGCCATGAACCGCATTCTCAGCGATTACAGTGACCTTATCATCGGCCGGATGGGAATACCATACCGGGAAAGGGAAGTGTCTGTCATCTCGTTGATTGTTGACGGGTCGACGGATGCCATCGGGGCCATGACCGGAAAACTGGGCCGCCTGCCAGGCGTTCAGGTTAAAAGCGCCCTGGCAACGAAGTAGGACCACAGGTCTCTGCTACCGTGAAAATAGCGTGACAGAGAACCGTCCCCCTGTCACGCCGAGAGAAGGAACGGTGATTGAGTGCCGAGTTTGGATGCCATTTGGGAGAACTACATTTGTACCGGGGAACTGTCCCGGGAAGAGATTGTCCACCTGCTGGAGCTGGAAGACAACGGGGAGCAGGCTCGTCTCCTTAACCTCGCCGACCGGGTGAGGCGGGAGAACCTGGGAGATGAGGTGCACTTGCGGGGGATTATTGAGTTCTCCAACTACTGCGTGCGCGATTGCCTCTATTGCGGTATACGCCGCTCAAACCGGAAACTGGTGCGTTATCGCATGACCCCGGATGAAATAGTGGCCACCGCCGCCCAGGCGGTAGCCATGGGGTTTAAGACCGTGGTCCTGCAGTCGGGCGACGATTTCTACTACACCGGTCCAATGATAGCGGAAATAATCCGGGCGGTTAAGGAGATGGGAGTAGCAGTGACGGTCAGCGCAGGGGAAAGACCTCGAACTGACTACGTCCAATGGCGAGAGGCGGGGGCCGACCGCTACCTGCTGAAGTTTGAAACCTCTGACGCAGCGCTCTACAACCGGCTACACCCCGGAACCTCCCTGGACCGGAGGCTGCGCTACCTGCGTGACCTGCGGGAACTCGGTTATCAACTGGGGTCGGGCAACATGGTGGGCCTGCCCGGACAGACCCCGGCTACCCTGGCCGACGACATCCTGCTGATGGGGTCCTTGCAACTGGAAATGGCCGGTATCGGGCCTTTTCTCCCCCACCCGGCCACCCCCTTGCAAGGAACGGACCCGGGGACCATGAGCATGACCCTCAAGGTATTGGCCATAGCCCGGCTACTGATGCCCCGCGCCCATTTGCCCGCCACCACGGCACTTGGCTCGGTCAATGTTGACGGGCGTCGCGCGGGCTTGCTGGCCGGCGCCAATGTACTGATGCTCAACCTGACCCCGCTCGAGTACCGGAGCCTGTACGAAATCTACCCTGCCAAGGCTGAGATCCGGACTGAACCGGCTCGACTGAAGGCGGAGGCTGAAGAACTTATCCACAGCCTGGGACGACAGGTCTCGACCGGCTACGGCCACGGTTACCTGCATGAAGCCACAAATGTGAATTTATCTCTAGCCACCGAGAAACCCCCTCACTGGGCTTGCCTTGCCCGCGGCAGCGGAAGCGAAGGAAGAGGATGAGAGGCGGATTTGAGGAATTTGCGGTAATTCAGTGTTTTCAGTGCTGTAAGATATCGGAAATAGCCTACCTTGGAGAGGAGAGGATGGGGAAAAATGGCGTATCAGGCGATTGATTTTATCAATGAAGAGGAAATCTGGGGGTTGCTGGAGAAAGGGCGCAATACCCCGCGGGAGAAGATAAGAGAGATTATTGCCAGGGCCCGTGAAGCGCGGGGTTTGGAGCCGGTTGAGGTAGCCGCCCTTATCCAGGTGGAGGATGAAGACCTTCTGGAGGAAATGTTTGCCGTAGCCCGGGAGATAAAGGAGAAAATATACGGGAAGCGGATTGTGTTTTTCGCCCCGCTGTACATCAGCAACTACTGCGTTAACGACTGTGTGTACTGCGGCTACCACAGTTCGAACCGGGACCTGACGAGACGAAAGCTTTCCATGGAGGAGATTGCGGAGGAGATACGTGTTCTTGAACAAATGGGGCACAAGCGCATCGCTCTGGAAACCGGTGAGCACCCCGCCGAGTGTCCCATAGAATACGTCCTGGAAGCGATGAAAACCATCTACGCGGTCAGGGAGGCCAATGGCAATATCCGCCGGATTAACGTCAACATCGCTGCCACCACAGTGGAGAACTACCGGAAATTGAAAGAAGCCGGTATCGGCACTTATGTCCTATTTCAGGAGACATACCATCATGAAACTTATGCTCGCATGCACCCGCGCGGCCCCAAATCCGATTACCTCTGGCACCTGACCGCTATGGATCGGGCTATGCAGGGTGGTATTGACGACGTGGGCCTTGGGGTGCTCTTCGGGCTGTTTGACTACCGTTTCGAGGTTATGGGCATGTTGATGCACGCTCGTCACCTGGATGAGACCTTCGGGGTTGGACCGCATACTCTTTCCGTCCCCCGCCTCCGCCCGGCAGAGGGAGTGTCCCTGGAAATCTTCCCCTACCTGGTTTCCGACCATGATTTCCGCAAGATTATCGCGGTTCTGCGCCTGGCTGTACCCTACACCGGCATGATAATGTCCACCCGTGAACGCCCCGGATATCGTGACGAGCTTTTCGCCCTGGGCATCTCCCAGATAAGCGCCGGTTCCTGTACCGGGGTAGGTGGATACCAGGAACAGGCCCGGGGAACCGATAGTTGCGGTAACACCGCCCAGTTTGTGGTCGAGGACGAGCGGACCCCGGAAGAACTTATCCGCAGCTTATGCGAAAGCGGTTACATTCCCAGCTACTGCACGGCATGCTATCGTAGCGGCCGCACCGGCGACCGGTTTATGCCGCTGGCCAAGAGCGGCCAGATCGGCAACGTATGTCAGCCCAACGCTATCCTTACTTTCAAGGAGTACCTGGAGGATTACGCCTCCCCGGAAACCCGGGAGCTGGGAGAAAGGACCATCCAGCAACACCTGGAGCTCATCAAGAGCGAGAAGGTCAAAGCCAAGACCATCGAAAGGCTGGCCATGATCGAATCCGGCGCCAGGGATCTGTATTTCTAAAGGGAACCTGCAACCACAGATTAACGCTGATAAGGACGGATGAACACAGATAATTCTAAAGAATGAGCGGGCAACACGTGCGTGTTGCCCGCTTGGTACTCCTAATTCCAATCGTTGTTAACTTACTTACAGGTCTGCGTCAATCAGTGCCAATCTGCTTACGTCCGCGGTTTCATGTTCAGGTGTTAACCATCTCTCCTGCCAACTGCCAGATAACACCTTCGAGGAGGTCGCTTTCACTGACAGTCACTTCACGTTTCTGTAAGCCGTCCATGATCAGGAGCACAATCAAAGTCCCCTTGACGATGATATCAGCTCTTTCCGGCTGCAAGCCCGGCAGGCGCCGGCGCAGTTCAAGGGGCATCGCCTCCAGCATGTTATAGAGATCCGCAACATCCTCGCGGGTGAGCGTCTGGCCGTGGACCAGCTCCGGGTCATATTCGGCCAGTCCTTTCTTCACCGCCACCAGGGTGCTGGGGGTTCCACCAACCAGTACCAGGGGGTTTTCCCGGAAACGAGCCCCCAGCCCAAAGATTTCCCGGAACGCCTCGCAGATACGCACAGCCGGCCAGTCGCCTTCACTGGCTTTAACGGCTCCAACCGGCACGCTTCGTATCAGCCTGGGTTCATTTAAGTATATGAACTCGGTACTCCCGCCGCCCAGGTCCACGACCAAAGGAGGACGGTCGAGGGTCAGCCCGTGCTGAACCCCTAGGTAACTTAGATAGGCCTCCTCTTCCCCGCTGATGACCTGAATCCTCAGCCCGGCGTCCTCAGCCACGGCCAAGCAGTCCTCCCGGTTGGCTGCCTCGCGGAGCGCGCTGGTACCCACCACCCGCCAGGCCTCCACCCGGTAGCCGGTCATGATCTCCCGGAAGTTTATCAAGCAATCCACTGTTCTTTTGATGGCGAGGGGATGAAGCCAGCCGCTTTCTTGAATCCCTTCGCCGAGCCGGGTAGTCACCACTTTTTTCAGAACAGTAACCGGCCTTCCACCCATCATCTCAGCAATCAGGAGCCGGCAGGAGTTCGTCCCAATATCGACCGCTGCAAGTTTCATATTTCACCACCCAAAAAGAAAAGACACTCCCGCCGGAGTGTCGTTGGTTAGCTTAGAAATTGCGGTTTCTTCTTCTGGTATCCCGTTTCTGCTTCAAGGGTTGAAGTCTTTCATCGCTCTCCTTGAGGAACTTGCTAATCTTCTCCTCCAGGCTCATGGCCGGGACCTCGCGGCGAGGCCTCTCCCTTTCCTTAGCCTGCCTGATAGACAGGCCCACTTTACCGTTATCGGCCACGTTCAACACCTTGACCTTGACCTTCTGGCCTTCCTGCAGGAAATCCTTCACGTCCTTGACATAGGTGTCCGCAATCTCGGAAATGTGCACCAGGCCAACTTTACCGTCCGGAAGCTCAACAAACGCTCCGAACCGGGTAATACCCTGAACCACTCCTTCCACAACCGCACCCGGTACAACCTCTTGCTGTTCGATTGGCATAAAGATATATGGCCTCCCACTCTACTTTTATGTTTTAATTTTACTAAGCGCGGGAACTCCGTGTCAATATGAATGGTTATTCCGGGCGTGTGGGAAGAACCTTTACGATTACCTTTTCTCCGGGCTTGATCATTCCCAGCTCCTCACGGGCAAGTTTCTCTACCATTTCATCCGTTTTCAGTTTTTTCTCCATCTGCCTGAGTTCCGCGTTCCTTTTCTGCAAGGCTGCTTTCTGGGCCTCCAGTTTCTCAATCTGGCAATGCATCTCCCAGATGCTTTGCAGACGGGGTCCGAAAGTTACGGCCAGGATTACCAGCACCCCCAGCAGCATCACACGTTTGAACCGCAGCTTGCTTCTGGTTCTGCCAGCGCCGGGCCTGCCGTCACTCGTCATCCTCTTCCACCTCCGTAATACCCAGCGCTTCCCCCGGAATAACGATAACCACCTCGTAACCCTTGCTTCGTGCCCGGTTGTACAGGGTTGAAACCGTACTGGGAGTAATACCCAGGGTTCTGGCGATTGTTTCTGTACTCTTGCCAGTCTCTTTCAGGACAACTACCTGACGCTCCCGGAAACTTAGTTTCTCCGCTCCCCTGATCTCAATCTTCATCTAAATGTCCACCTAATTGTCCACAACTTCTGCACAAACTGTGTATAAATTCATTACAATTTAAGTTCGTCAGGCCTGGCCAAATTCCTGCTCGGGGCAAAAAAAGAAGGCCGGCTATTCCTTGTTGTCCTCGTCATCTTCTTCGCCGTTGGGAACCGGCCGGAACCTGGTAAGGAAGGCTTGCCCGGCAGCCGCCAGGGGAGATACCATTCTCCCCAACAGCCAGCGGCAACCGTTAACGACCAGCCCCGCACCATATGACAGAGGGCGATCCAGCACCCTGGCCACCCAGAAACGGTAAACCAACCCGCCTAAGCCGAGAGATATTAACACGTAGATCCTCATTTCCCCGTGGTTGATTATTAAGAGGGCCAGGAATACCGGCACAATGAGAACCAACCAGAACAGAAAGTCCGCCAGGTAGACCAGGAACCTACCCACACCCGCCTTCTTGATTAGTAATTGGTAGGCATGAAAGACCACCCCTACCAGCAAACCGAGAAGCGTCGTGGACAGGAATTCCCGGGCCTGCACCATCAGCCCGTCCAAGCCATTCCCTCCTTAGCTGCGAGGGGCAAGACTTTCAACTACCCGTCTCCCTCTTCTCATTTCAACAGGCGGCCCAGCACGTTCCGGCTCTTGTCCTTGATGCCCTGGTGGGGCACTCTGTATTCCAGGCGATCAACTTTCTTGCCCTGGATGGAAATTCTGGCTTCCTCCAAATTCAACTGGGTTATGTGCAAGTCCTCACCAGCTATTATGAGCGGCCCCTGGGAGGTATCCAGGGCTATTTCTCTTTCCCCGAAACTTACCACATTCGTTACCCCGGTCAGGACCAGGGATTGACGGTTGCCTAAAGTCAGAGAGTGCTCAAGAGCCATGTCTCCCCCTCCTTGGTCGTGAATCATGATATGTATATGAACAAAAAAACGATAATAGAACAACAGGGGTCAGGCTCGGTATTCTGGAAACTGGCCGCACGCAAATTTCCAAAATATCAAGCCTGACCCCATTGAAATTTGCATATGTAGATAACCAGCAAACAGTGACGGCGGTAACCGTCTTACGAGATAACTCGATACAGGTTGCGGGCATCACTGGCTCGGGCGGAATCTTTTACTTCCAGCACCTCAACCACGAGCTGTTTCTCGCCCAACCGGATGGTAATCATGTCGCCCGGGCGAACCTCCGCCGAAGGCTTGGCTACCCGGCCATTAATCAATACTCTCTCGTTTTCGGCGAACTCTTTCGCCACGGTCCTTCTCTTGATGAGCCGCGTCACCTTAAGGAACTTGTCCAGCCTCATTACACGACAGCGTCTTTGAGAGCCTTGCCTGCTTTGAACGCCGGAACCCGGGTAGCCGGAATCTCGATCTCCTCGCCGGTTTGCGGGTTACGCCCTTTGCGGGCCTGCCGCTCGCGGATCTCGAAAGTCCCGAATCCAATGAGTTGGACCTTGTCGCCCTCTTTGAGCGAGCTCTCAATGGTGGTAAAAAGGGCGTTGATAACTTTTTCCACGTCTTTCTTCGGCATGTCAGCTTTAACGGCAACCTGTCCAACCAAGTCCGTCTTGTTCAACCTTCTCGCCTCCCGTCTCTTTGATTTACCGCCTTTCACTCCCTCCCTTTGCTCCCGCTTCACGGGCAAGGAATGCGAAAGGCAAGGGGCCTTCTCGGCGGCTAAAGATAAAAACTAACATGCTATTCGCTATCAATCAGAGCAGTTCCTGCTTGTAAAAACAAAATTTACTCCTCTTTTTCCAGGGACTTGGCCCTATCCCACAGCGCATCCATTTCTTCCAGGGTTAGCTCATGCCATGTCCTACCCGTAGCCTTGACGCTCTCCTCTATGTAACTGAACCGGCGGGCAAACTTGTTGTTGGTCTTCTGCAAGGCTTCTTCGGGGTCAACTCCGAGAAAGCGTGCCACATTCACCACCGCAAAGAGGATGTCCCCCATTTCGGCCGCCCGGCGTTCGGGTTGGTCTGCGCGAGCCAATTCCCGGATCTCCTCAGCCACCTTGTCCAGCGCCCCGTCGATGGACGGCCAGTCGAAGCCCACCCGCGCCGCCTTGGCTTGCATTTTCTCGGCGCGCATCAAGGCGGGCAGGCTTTGCGGTATCCCGTCCAAGACATGGAGCTTGCCTTCCTTTTGCTTGAACCCTTCCCACTTGTCCAGAACTTCCCCGCTGGTGGTAAGCTTCATGTTCCCAAACACATGGGGATGCCGGTTGATCATCTTCTCAGTAACCACCCCCACCACCCCATTAAGGTCAAAAGCACCCTCCCGTTCAGCCAGGGCGGCATGGAAAACCACCTGCAACAATAAGTCTCCCAATTCTTCCTTTAATTTATCCATGTTGTTTTCATATATGGCCTCCACCACCTCATAACACTCTTCAATAAGGTACCTGGCCAAAGAAGCATGGGTCTGTTCCCGGTCCCAGGGACATCCCCCCGGCCCCAGCAAGGTGTTCATCACCTCCACCAACTTGTCCAGCGCATACTTACTCATCTATGTCCACCTCCAAATGAAACCACCGAAATTAACCACAGAAAAACACTGACTTGACTATGATAAACACTGATGAAATTACGCTATTTATGGGGCCGTGCAGGGCAAGTCTTCGCTGAATCCAACCCAGGACTACTAACTCCCACTTGATGGCGATAACCCGCAATCTATCCGCATCACAATTATTACAAAACGGATTTGCATTGTCCAATGTATCAGTATAAATCATGGGAACCTGTGGCAGTCAGTGGTTAATTTCTTACACCTTCAGCAGGCTTCGGATCATCTTCACGTCAAGTTCTCGGACGAGAAACAGGATACCGGTGTAAACCAGGCCACCAATAGCAATGGATAACACCGTCGCGTAATAGGAGTATACTCCCGCACCCACCAGCCACTGATAGGCCGCCTTGACTATTATCGCCATCATTACCGCCACCGAGGTCAGCTTGAGGAAACGGGACCCTTCTAAATACCCTCCGGTGAGCTTCTTCAACTGGTAAAAGTTCAACAGGGAGCCGGTTAGAAACGCCACCACCGTACCAATGGCCGGTCCTTTGATACCCAGGAAGGTACCGGTGAGGTAAAAGTTGAAAAAAACCTTCAGCACGCCGGTTATAACCAGGTTGCGCAAGGGTATGTCCGGCCGCCCCATGCCCTGCAGGGCGGCGCTGGAGATCTGAAAGGCCGCCAGCATGACGACGGAAAAAGCCAGCGGTTCCAGGGGAATTCCCGCTTCAGGAGTAGCAAACAGCAGGTCGGTGATCTGGTGCGCCAGTATGTAAAGTCCCATGGTCGCGGGCAAAGCGATGAGCATGGCGGCTCTAACACCATAGTTTATCCTGCCACGCAGCGCCTGCAGGTCTTTGTGAGCGAAGGCCTCCGCCACCGCCGGTACCAGGCTGGTGGCAATGGCGATGGTAAAGATTGTGGGCAGATTGATAAGTACCGAGGCCATGCCGGAGAGCTGTCCGTATAGTTCCGTGGCATGGGCGGTAGAATAACCGGAAGCCATCAGCCGTGTAGGAACAATAACCGCATCGCGCATCTGTACCAGGGGAACTACCACCGCTCCAACGGATACGGGCACGGCCAGCTTGACCATCTCCGCACCCAGGGCCGGCAAGCTGTCTCCGGAGTGAACCAGCCGGACCTGCTGTTGCTTTTGTTCCTGGCAAAAGCGGTAATAAAAAAAGATGAGAACCCCCAAGCCGGCCACTCCGCCGATGACCGCCCCGAAAGTTGCCCCGGCGGCCGCATACTCCAGCCCGCGGGGGAACAGGAAAAAAGCCAGTATAAGTACGAAGGCCACCCGGAATATCTGTTCTACCACCTGCGAGACGGCAGTAGGCAGCATCCACTGGTGTCCCTGGAAGTAACCGCGAAACACTGCCATCAACCCGGCAAAAAAGATGGCCGGGGATATTGCCATGATCGGGTAGTAAGCCCGGGGTTCACGTAATACCCGAAAGGCAAAAAAGTGGGCTCCTTTAAAAACCAGCAGAAAAAGGACCGCTCCCAGAACCACCAGCAAAGCGAGTGAAACCCTGAAAATGCGGTGGCTGTCCCCTTTGAGTCCCTCCGTCTCCTTGCGGGCCACCAGCACCGAAATGGCAACCGGCACCCCCGCCGTGGCCAGGGAAAGA
>JAAYAC010000023.1 GCA_012719535.1 Syntrophomonadaceae bacterium
CCTTAATCTCCTCCCCTCCCGCCTTGATACGGTAGCCACCCGCTTCCTGGTCGATGGCCATTACCGGACAGGCGAACACCGCCATCACCCCCCGCTCCACCGCTTGCCGGTACAAACACTGCATGAGGTGGTGAGTGTCAACTATACCGGTATGTGGCGACAGGACACCTGCCTCACCATGGATCTGGGGTTCAAGCCGGCAGACCTCCCTCTTTTCCAGCCACACCAGTTCCACCCCGTTCTCCAGCCCCTGCCTGTACACCTTCTCGAGCAAGGGGATCTCCTTTCCATCGGAGGCAACGATGACCTTGCCCAGAGAAAGATGTCTGACTCCGTATCGCCTGCAATACTCGTACAACAACCTGTTCCCCTCCAGGCACAGCCTGGCCTTCAACGAACCCGTGGGGTAATAGATCCCGGCATGGATGACCTCACTGTTACGGCTGGACACTTCTTGCCCGAAACGGCGGTGTTGCTCTACCAGAAAAATATCCCGGTCCGGGAACCTCATAGCCAGTTCGCGGGCAATCGCCAGGCCGACTACCCCGGCCCCGATTATGAAAATGTCGGCTTTATCCATGGTATCCACCCCGTTTCCGGATCACCTTATATCTTGCCGGGTTTCGTGAGCAAGCCACTGGCATAACAAGCCTGGTAATAGTTGCCTATCATAGATGGTGCATTAAGGAGTTGGCAGAAATGAACCTCGAGCGTTTGATTCTTGTACCGCTCCTGCTGCTGGCGACCGGTCTTCCAGCCGGATGTACTCAATCGGAGCAAGCCCATCCCCAGATCCAATCTTATCACAGAAAAGGTCAAACTTTTTATGGTAGTTCCGGCAACGAGAACCGGGGTCGGGAAAACGATAGTCTTCTTATCCATAATGTATTATGGCTGGTAAAGAGAGCATAAACATGACTTAAAGATCGCTTGAAAATCATGACAAATTATAGGCTTGACCGACGTAAACAAAAAAAATAAACTGGCCTTAGGGGACGCGTAGTTTAAAGTATTAGAGGGAGAGGAGAGATCTTATGGTCAGCGTTGTGGTCAACGGTAACAAAGTAGAAGTTCCGGAAAGCTACACCATAATGCAGGCTGCTGCGCAAGCAGGATTCGCAATACCCTCACTCTGCAGCCACCCCGACCTGAAGGTTAAGGATAACTGCAAGGTATGTGTGGTTGATGTTAACGGGGAATTGAAATCGGCCTGTGCGGAAACGGTAGCTCCCGGAATGATGATCAAGACTTTTACCCCACGGGTTCTGGAGGAAAAAAGGAAAAATCTTAAGAAAATCCTCCAGGTTCATCCCCAGGATTGTCTGAACTGTGCCCGCAACCAGAACTGCGAACTGCAATCCCTATCTGAAGTCCTCGCGATTCGGTCCTTTGAAAACAAGCCCCTGCAGATCCCTAAAGACACCTCCACCCCGTCTCTGGTTCGTGACTCTTCCAAGTGTACCTTGTGCGGAAGATGCGTGGAAGTGTGCAATGACATCCAAACCGTTGGCGCCCTGGAAATTAAGGACGGAATAGTGCGCACGGTGGATGGCAAACCACTGGCCGAGACCAAGTGCGTGGTGTGTGGCCAATGCGCGCTGGCCTGCCCGGTCGGGGCTATCACAGAAAAGGAAGATATTGACAGGTTCCTGGCGGCAGTAGCCGACCCGGACAAGATCGTAGTAACCCAGATTGCCCCGGCAGTACGCGTAGCGGTAGCCGAAGAAGTGGGCATGGAAACCGGTTCACTGGATATGTTGAAGTTTGCGGCCGGCTTGAGGCAGCTTGGCTTTGATTATGTCTTCCATACAAATTTTACCGCTGACCTCACCATCATCGAGGAAGGAAACGAACTGCTCAAGCGGCTTAAAGAAGGCGGCACCCTGCCGATGATAACTTCCTGCAGCCCAGGCTGGATAAACTTCTGCGAAACCTTTTATCCCAGCGAGTTAGACCATCTTTCCACCTGCAAGTCGCCACAGCAAATGTTTGGCGCTCTGGTAAAGACCTACTGGGCGGACAAGATGGGTGTCGATCCGTCCAAGGTATTTTCCGTATCCATAATGCCGTGCACGGCCAAGAAGTATGAATGTACCCGCCCTGAAATGAGGGATAGCGGTTATCAAGACGTAGACCTGGTACTTACCACCCGCGAGGTAGGAAGGTTGTTCCGGATGTGTGGGGTTGGCTTTGATAAGCTTGAACCCACTCCTTTCGATTCCTTGTTAGGCGCATATACTGGTGCCGCCGTTATCTTCGGTGCTTCCGGCGGCGTTATGGAGGCGGCCCTGCGGACAGTTTACGAAGTAGTTACCGGCAAGACCCTCGAAGATGTCAACTTCACCATGGTACGTGGCTTCGATGGCATGAAAGAGGCGGAAGTCGACCTCGACGGAACCAAGGTCAAAGTGGCGGTAGCCAACTCTCTGGGCTGTGCCAGAAAGATAATGGACGAAGTCAAGGCAGGTACTTCTCCCTACCACTTCATCGAGATCATGTGCTGTCCCGGTGGCTGCATCGGCGGCGGCGGACAACCTATTCCCTCTACTGTCGCCAAGAGAGTCGAGCGCATCAACGCTATCTACGAGGAGGATGCCGGGTTACCGCTGCGCAAATCGCATGAAAATCCCGAAGTCAAACTTCTCTATGAAGACTTCCTCAAGGAACCCCTGGGACACAAATCCCACGAACTGTTGCATACCCATTACACTCCGAAGAACAAGTAGTATAATTAGAACACGGATAGATCTTAGGCGGGGTTGTAAACCCCGCCTAAGTTATTCACGGCCCCTCGGAGGGATCTTCTGGAAAAGGCTTGACTCTGTTTAAGAAAGAGGTATCCGGGACATGGACCGAACGGAAAAGGTTTTCGAGTTGCGCCAGGTGACCCGTGTTTACCAGATGGGGGAAATAGAGGTCCGGGCCCTGGATGAGATCAACCTGGACATATTCAGGGGAGAATTTACCGTGATATTAGGGCCAAGCGGTTCCGGCAAGAGTACCCTGCTCAACCTCATCGGCGGGCTGGACCGGCCTACCCGGGGAATAATCACATACCGGGGAAACGATATTACCCGGTACTCTGACGAGGAGCTAACCTCCTTTCGGCGTGAGCACATCGGGTTCGTGTTCCAGTTTTTCAACCTGGTTCCCACCCTGACGGCTCTCGAAAACATTGAACTGGCGGCGGCCATTGCCGGGAAACAGGCCGATTCCCGTAAATATCTTGAGCTGGTGGGTCTGGCCGAACGGGCTGCTAGTTTCCCCGCCAGCCTTTCTGGAGGGGAACAACAGCGGGTAGCTATCGCCCGCGCTCTGGTTAAACAGCCGGAGATCATCCTCTGCGACGAACCTACCGGCGCCCTGGATTACGAGACCGGTATCATGGTTCTGCGGGTACTTCATGACATTAACCGCCAGGCCGGTCATAATGTTATGGTTATAACTCATAACGCCGCTATTGCCGATATGGCCGACCGGGTTATCTACCTGCGCAGCGGCAGGGTTGACAGGGCAGAGGACAACAATTGCCCGGTGGCACCAGAAGAGGTGAGATGGTGATGAAGGGCCTGCGGGCCGTACTATGGCGGGATCTGCTTATGTACCGTGGCCAGTTTATGGCGGTGACGGTGGTCGTGGTCTTGGGCATAGCCCTGTTTGCCGGGGTCTACGCCTCCTTTCAGAACCTGCGCCATTCGGCCAGCTACTCCTACGAACAGCTTCGGTTCGGAGACGCTTGGTTCTCAGTTTACCAGGCCCCTGCTTCCATCGTGAGCAACATCCGTCAACTTAACGGGGTTGAATCAGCTGAAGGGCGGGTGGTTGAGGATGTCTCCCTCAAGCTTCCCTTCAAGGTTAAAGACAAGGTTACCTGTCGCATAATCTCCATGCCTTCTCCCGAGCCACAGGTTAACCGGGTCCTGATTTTGGACGGTTCCTATCCCCGCCACCGTTGGAGCGGCCTTATTCATGAAGACTTCTACAAGTACTACCGGCTTGCCGTGGGCGACCAGCTGCGTGTCGAGGTTCAGGGTAGGGAATATGAAATAAATATAGCCGGGGTGGTAAGAACCGCCGAGTATCTTTACCCCATGAAGGACCAGTTGGACATGACCCCCAGCACCCGCAATTTCGCCATACTGTATATGCCGCAGGAACAGGCTCAGGATCTGCTGGGGTATGGTAACAGCTATAATGATATCAGCATCCGGTTTAAACCGGGGGTTGACCAGCAGGAGACAATAAAGAACATCGAGAAGATGTTGCAGCCCTATGGCTTTCTGCAGACCATCCCCCGCAAGTACCAGCCCTCGGCTATGACTATTGAAATGGAAATGATGGGCCTGGAGCAGATGGCCATAATGTTTCCGTTCCTGTTTCTTTCAGTGGCAGGCTTTACCATATACATCCTGCTTTTCCGGCTGGTCAACCAGCAGAAACAGCGTATCGGGTTGTTCATGGCCCTGGGCGTTCCACCCCGGGGCATATTCGCACACTACCAAGGCTTTGCCTTCATAATAGGATTGGTCGGGGCGGTGCTGGGTATATTGCTGGGGCAACTCAGTTCTGTCGGAATAACTGCCGTTTACGCCGACGTGTATAACTTACCCTTTGTGGTACACCGGTTCAGCTTGAGCACCATTGTCATTGGTATAGCAATTGCCTGGATTTCGCTGGGGGTAGCCGCTTACAGCGCTGCCCGCCTGGCCAGCCGCTTACCCCCTGCACAGGCCATGCGCCCGGAATCGCCAGAAACCCTGAAAGTGAATTATTCTACCCACATACTGCGCCTGACCGAAAACCTGGGCCTCGTAACCAGGATGGCCGTGCGTAATGTAATTCGCACGCGGCGCCGCTCCCTTTTGACAGCCCTGGGGATGTCGTTTGCCGTACTGTTATTAATCGTGTCGCTGTCCTTCTGGGACCAAATCGACTTCATGATAACCAGATATTTCGAAGAGATTCAGGCCTATAACCTGAAGGTCTACTTCAACCGCCCCCTAGATGAGGAGGCCATCAAGGAGATCGCCCGCCTGCCGGGAGTAAGCCGGGCCGAACCCGTTCTGGAGATTCCCTGCCAGTATTCTCACCAGGGAGAGAGTATAGACTCACTGGCAGTAGCACTGGTTCCCGGCAGCTCGCTGCACCAGCTCTATGACAAAGACGGTAGACCGGTCCCGGTTAAGGAAGACGGTATAGTTTTAACCGAGACTCTGAAGAACAAGCTTAAAGTTGAGGAGGGCGATTACATTGTGGCCAAACCCCTGGTGTTGGAGGCCCAACCCCGGTCATTCAGGGTCATTGGTTTTGCCGACGAACTGGTAGGCCACGGAGGCTACCTGACTTTCCACCAAACATGGCGGCTGTTAAACCGGGGGGAAAGTTACAGTTCATGTATGGTCGCAGTTGATCCCGCCTACCGCCTCCAGGTCAAAAACTACCTGGCTGATTCACCCAGAGTCCTGTATATTCAAGATCAGGTTTTCGCCCGGGGCGACTTTAAGCAATACATGAAGTTCTTTTACGCCTTCCTGGGGTTTATGGTAAGTTTTGCCTCAGTTATGGGGATTGCCATCGTTTTCAATACCACCACCATCAATATCTGGGAGCGCAAGAAGGAGTTGTCCCTGTTAAAGATACTGGGAATGAGCAACAGCATCATCAAACGTATCGTTCAAGTAGAGAACACATCAGTGGCGCTGCTGGGAGCGGCCATTGGTTTTCCACTCGGGGCCTGGGTGTCCCGGGCCTTTACTCAAAGCTACTCCACCGAAATCATGCAGTTGCCGTTTGTAATCTACCCCCGGACTTTTATCATATCACTGGCGGCAGTGCTCTTGATGCTATGGGCATCACAAGCCATTGCCCTGCGCAATTTGGAGCACTGGGACCTGGTAGAGGTACTAAAGGAAAGGGAGGGTTGAGAAGTGGCCACGCGGAAGCATTACTGGCAGAAATGCAAATGGTGGCTCGTCCCGGCCGCCTTGCTGATACCGTTGGTTGCCTACTACTGGAACGCTGGGACCAAGGTTGCAGTCGGAACAGTGGAGAGAAGGAATCTGGTCAGTGAGGTTGAGGCCACCGGCGAGATTGAACCCCGGGATAAGGTGGTTCTATACAGTAAAGCAGCCGGAAAGATTGAGACCGTTGCCGTGAAGGCCGGAGACGTGGTACGGGAAGGAGAGGTCCTGGCCCGGCTGGATACTGTTGAACTGCAACTGGAGGCCCGGGAGGCTGAGGCGCACTACCGGGTACTGGTGGCCCAGCTAGCAGGGTTAACCGGTGCCGTGCACGAACAGGCCCGGGCCCGACTGGAGGAAGCCCAGGCATCTTACCGGGCCGCAGAAAGAAGTTATGAACGGGCTAAACAGCTGTATGCACGAGGCTCGATAGCCAAGGTTGAGCTGGAAGCGGCGGAACTTGCCTGGCAACAGGCCCGCAGCACTCTTACCGTTGCCGAGCAGGAACTTCGCAAGCTGGAGAAGCGTGAAGGCACAGAAGTTAAGGCTCTTCAGGCTCAGGTAGACGAAGCCCGGGCCCAACTAGAACTGGCTGAAGCCAGGTTGCAATCCGCAGTGATTACTGCTCCCATCACCGGGACGGTATTCTTCCGCTACGTCGAGCCGGGGTCCTACGTAAACCCCGCCGAGCCACTGTTCATGCTGGGAAGCCGGGAGCAAATGGTGGTCAAGGTATATGTACTCCAAGATGACATCGGCCAGGTAAGAAAAGGACAAGCAGTCCGCTTAAGCGGTGAAATCCTGGGTAAGAGAGAAATTCAGGGTAGAGTCGACTACATCGCCCCTGCCGCCGAGAAGATAACCTCCAGCCTGGGAGTCGAACAAACCCGGGTTCTCACCAAGATAGTCCCCGCATCGCAAGGTGAACTGAAACCAGGTTTCAAGGTGGACGTCGCCATAATAACCGCTCGCCGCCAGCAAGCGCTGGCCATTCCGGCTACCGCCCTTATTGAAAGCGCTTCAGGCCCGCAAGTGTTGGTGGTAAGAAAGGACACAGCAGTGCTCAAAAGGGTGGAAACCGGCCTTTCTACCGGTGAGTACGTGGAAATCGTTAGAGGATTGAGGGCAGGGGAAAAAGTGATATTGGAGCCAGGCAAAGTCAAACCCGGTGAGCGGGTCAAGGCACGAGCCTGACACGTCCACCGGGTAGCACTCCTCGGCAGAGCCTCATACCCCTGGCGGGGTCACCACCAGAAGTCGTGCAAAAGTCAATAAATTCAGGCAAGGCTTCAGGAAATTATTACTTCCCCTTCTGGGAGGCTTCTATGTCCAGGATTTCTAGGAAGCGCTGGCACAATTTCATGTCTGCTGAACGGCCCTTAAGTTTTCCCAGTTCTACGATCCTTTTCTTTAAGACGAATCGCATGGCTGTTGCATCCAGCATGTGCGTGACCCTCATCCCCATTTCGTGGCCTCTAATCAGCTCTTCCAGGGTACTGTAAAAGTGCCTGTCATTGACATCATCGATATCGATGTCCACCATGGTTTTTCCCCCTTCCGCCACCGCTTATTCCCTTCCCTATAATTATATGCTTTTCCCCGGGTAAAGAGAAGAAACGGCAACCCTGCCGGCAACCGGGGCCTTCCATCGCCATAAATGTCCCATTCTTATTTCCCGGCCGTTCTCTTGGTGTTGGTATGGCGGCGTCAAAAACAGCGACCTGAGTTATAACCGGATGCCTATCATTCGCCCATGACCTTAATTAACAGCCGCTTGCGACGCCGACCATCAAACTCGGCATAGAACACTTGCTGCCAGGGACCTAAATCTAGCCGGCCATCTGTAACCGGGACTATGACCTGGTGATGAAAAAGTATGCTCTTAAGATGGGCATCCCCGTTGTTCTCTCCGGTCCGGTGATGCTGGTAGTCGGGCCTGAAAGGTGCCAGCTTTTCCGCCCATTCCATGAAGTCCGTCTTTATCCCCTCTTCTTCGTCGTTCACAAAGACTCCCGAGGTTATGTGCATCGCACTAACCAGGGCCATGCCCTCACTTATTCCGGCAGCACGCACAGCGTCACTTACCAGTCCGGTAATGTTTATGAACTCCCTTTGCCTTCTGGTATTAAACCAGTGATACTCTGTATGCCACTTCATTCCCATCTTCATTCCTTTCTCGTCAGGTATGCCGGGGTTCACTGTGGCACCCCTCGTTAAGTTTTTTCCAATATCCCATGATAGATGCAGTATTAGCTTGCTTTTTCCCGGTAACATTATCGTCGTTTGGGCTGGGGTTCTTGACAGGGCGCAAGGTCCAATTATTATAATTTGGGTGACTATTACAGTTGAAAGGAGCGAGTCATATGCCAACTTACCTTTACGAATGCCCCAAGTGTGGAAAGTTCGACAAGTTTCAGCGTATCAGCGACCCGGCTCTTGATGAATGCCCAACCTGTTCTAGCCCCGTCAAGCGTATCATTACGGGCGGGTCGGTACTGATAAAAGGAGCCGGTGCATTAAAAGGCGGCGACTGGGACGGCAAGAAAGCAGTGGAGGATTATTACAGGCGACAGGAAAGTGAATCGGAAGAATAAACCCGACCATAAGCCCGGTATCTCGGTTGGCACCGGTAAAGAAATAACTCGCCAGGATATGGCGAGTTATTTTTACCGTCCGGCAATGAACGCAACCCGTCACCCCGGGCCTTTCCTTGAACTGGTTTACCGGGATTCCTACTTCATGACGGTGACGTTGATGGCTTTAACGGCAACAGTTACGGTATCTCCTTCTCTGATTCCCGTCTCCAGAAACCTGTCCAAGGTCATAACCGACATAATATAGTTATCGCCTGTGCGGATGGTAACCTGAACCGTCAGTTCCCCCTTACTTATGTTTGCGACCTGGCCCTGGAGCCTGTTAATCCAGCCACTCGTATTTGCCGGGTATTCTACGGTCTTTTTCTCTACGGGGCTAGCGGGATTAAGAGCCGAGGACGTATGTACCTTGTCCAAGTCAAAGTACCGGTAATACACATCGCATTCGTCCTGGGTCTTCCTACAAATGGCCGTGACTTCACAAAACCTGCAGCCGGGATATAGATGCTGCACTTTCCTTACCTCCGTTTTTTCAAGATTGTCTCTTTGACAGCAAAAGCACTCATTTCGAATCCTCTTGAATTATATACCAAAGTCCCCCTTCATGGTATATTTAACATTGGCAAGGTTGACCATTAAAGGTTAACCTACCTCAAGGTAATGGAATAATCATGATAAAAAATACCTTGTAGCAGGTTTTAGAGGAAGTGGTCAGGAAGAAATATGAGGAATTGGAAATGCCAACTTTAGAAGGGTCTGACAAGATACAAATTCTTAACTCTTAGTGCCGCCACCGTTTGAAAGCTCGACAGCTTAGACGATATAGTCTATACCAGCTTCCGGAAAAAACTCGTGAATTGCTTGAGTGAAGAAGCAGCGGATGGCTTCCATCTGTTCCGGCGGATATACATACTTGCCGTAACCAAACTGGCCATGCTTGAACCTGCGTTTTTCTTCATCCATGGGAAGAGTGGTGGCAGGAAAGACCCGGGTTATAATCTTTTTTGCCCTGGCGGTAAAACGGTGAGAGATTATTTCAAAGAAGAGCGGCTGGATAGCATCTTCAATTAACCGGCCCAGGCAATCGAACATGGAACGGTACTGTTGCTCCCACCCGTCAAACAATATCACCGGGCCGACTATGAATCCCAGAGGATAACCCGCCCGAGCCACTCTTGTGGCTGCCTCCAAGCGCTTAGCAAGGCTGGGGGTACTGTGTTCATAGGCTTTGATGACCTGCTCGGCATTGATGCTGAAGCGGACGGTCGTCCGCCTCCCGTGGTCGATGTCGAGGAGCGAGTCAATTTCAGTATACTTGGTGACAAACCTGAACCGTCCAAATTCCTGCTGGGCAAAAAAACGGACGGTAGAGGCCAGGGCTCCGGTATAAGGTTCAACAGGCACCGGATCCGAAGTCGCCGCCCCCTCAAAGAAGGTAATGGCTGGCTTCCGCTCTTCGATATATCGAGCCGTTTGCTCCAGAATATCGTCCAGGTTCACGTAGATGCGAACATAAGGCTTGTCGCCCAGACGGGTATTCAGGTAGCAATATTCGCATTCCCCGGTGCATCCTGTAATCAGCGGCAATTGATAATGGGCCGAGGGTTTGCAGCTCTGAAACTGCAGGGTCTTTCTAACTCCTACCCATACGGTTCTTTTTCCTTCACGGTAGGCCTCGAGGGGAGTTCCGCCTGGGATGCCCGCAACCCTTTGGCCCGGCTTCAGCACCCGCACGCTAACCCCTTGCCGGCTCCGAAACAATTCCCACATTCTGCGACCGATGGGGTAGTTCAGAGCCATTTCCTCAAAAAAAACCCTGTGCGGCACAAAGGGCATGTTCTTTCCTCCCGGGCGTCAGGCTTGATATTTGTAACACACAAAAAGGTGGGCGCGATCGCCCAACCTCTTGCCCGTGGTTATTTGACAAAAACCACGTTGATAGCCTTGATCAGGGCAGTCACGGGCTCGCCTTCAACAAAACCCGCCTCTTCAAGAGATTCTCGCGTCATCACGGACGTGAGTTCGACGTCTCCCATTCACATGGTGACCTGGGCCATAACGCCGTCGGCTTTAATCCTTCAAATGTTACCGCGCAACCTGTTTCTAACACCCGCTTCTATGATAATCACCTCCATGGCACTAGTTGTTCCCAGCTTACCCCGGAGCTGTTCTTATTATTCGCCCTTGGCACCAATAATAACAGGGAGACCATTGACAAGGTTGTGAGCTAAGATTGCAGCACCTAAAGCACACCCTGGAGAGGATTGGCAGCGACAGCATTACTTAGCTGGCAGGGGAAAACTGTCTGGTAAGTCCGGCATATAGCGCCAAATCTGGCCAGGTTTGATAATACCTGCTTCGGTAATAATCCCACCGCTTAACAGTTCGGGCGAAACCAGGTCAAAACCTTCTTCCTGATTCGCCAGCCGGTCTCGAGGGTAGAACTTGGTGGATTCACAAACAGAATAGACCGGCACGGGCGGAACGTGTTTCGCAGCAGCCCTAACCAACTCCAGGCTGGGGTAGCCATTGACGAGGGTACCGTCATACAGGATGGTATCGGCCCCTAACAGAACAAAATCAACCCCTGAGAGGTGGTTATCAACGCGGTCGTCCGGGATTACCCGGCAGCGGATGCCGTACTCTACCAGCCGGGAGGCGGTCATATCCCCGTAACTTCGCCCCGCCCATTTTGATTGCATGACCAGTACTGCAAACGACCTGCCTTGGCCCGCGGCACACTTCAGCGTCTGAATCACGCTAGAACTATAGCTGCAACTGGCCAAAAGGTCACCATCCTTGACAAGGGAGGCGCCGTTACGGATCGCCCTGTCTCTAGCTGCGCTCACGCTGGCAATGAGGTCATCCCCTGCCTGAACCGACAGAGCCTTCAGTTCCTCAAGATTGCGCGCCACCCGGGAGCAATTGATAAACTCGGTTAGGAAGCGGTACGTACAGTTGCAGATGGCAGCCATCGCCGGCCGGCAGTGAATCAGTTGCCCGGCTGTATCCTGTATTTCTTGCATAAACCCGGCGGTATCCACCGCTTGGGTAAACCTAGCCGCATCCCGGAGTATTTCCAGGGCCTGGCAGGCCAGCTCACTGGCCCCGCGGCTTCGATCCGTGCGGATGGCGGCAATTCTGCGCTCAATTTCATTCATCTTACCCGCTCCCAGGCGTCATCCAACCTTGGCACGGTATCGTACAACCTGATTTCATCCGGATCAACCCAGCGGCACTCCGTATGTTCCCAGTCAGTCTTTATCTTGGCGGAACCGGCCAGGCGGAAACGAAACGGGTGCACGATCCACTTTTTACCCAGGTCACCATCGACTACCTCCAGAGGTACGCCTTCCTTTTCCAGAATCACATCGGCTTCTCCCAGGCCGACTTCTTCTTTCAGTTCTTGTCGTGCCTGTTCCAGGGGAGTGATGCCGGGTTCAATGTAGCCGCTTACTGCCGCCCATCGTTGTTGGTAGGAACCAACCCGGCCACTTCTTTTCAACAGCAGTATCTTGAAATTGTTTTCTATAAAGCACGTGACTACATGGCTCTCTTCCATTCTTTACCCTCCTTTTCATTAGTAACCGAACTGGATCCGGCTCGCTCCGGTATGAAACGCGCAGCCAGCAGGTTCAAGAGGGCTATGACAGCCGCCCCCATAAACACCCATGAATAACCGTACCGCGCCCATAACAACCCGCCCCCCAATGGAATAAGCATTGATACGGCGTGGTCCAGGGTAAGACCCATTGACAAAGTTGGAGCCACGGCATCGGGGCTGGGGGCAATCCGGTTCAGGTAGGTAATGCGGGCCATACGTACGGCGAATAAGAGCTGATCGCCGATGTAGCAGGCCATGATTACCAGCAGAGCAGCATGACCGGGAAACCAGCGCGGGGAAAAACCATACAAAATGCAGATTGCGATCAGGGTCAACGATTCCACGGTGATAATCGTTCTTTCTCCCAGCATGTCGATAGCCCGTCCCACTAACGGTCTAAAAACAAGGCTTAATACCGTGCCAATGAAGCCCAGCAGGGCGAAGGTTGCCACATTGCAGGCAAAAACCTTGATAAGCACCCAGGGGGCGAAGGTTAGAAAAATTTGTTTACGGGCTCCAAACAGTATGTTCAGGATATAGAAAAGTGAATATCTTTGCTCAAATACCAGGCGGCGCCGGGGTTCAACGACTGGCTCGGGTTGGATGAGGCTGAGACAGGCAGCAGCCAAAAGCGCACAGGTCCCGGAAATACCAAAGATAACCCCAAAAGTAAAATGCCAGCGGGAAGCCCCCCAGTAAACAGTAGCCATCCCGAGGAGTGCCCCCAGGGATTCCAGGAAACCAAGCTGTCCCAGGCGCCGGCCTTCCTGCCCGGCCAGGGCCAGACGCAAGCCGATGGAAGGTGAAATGGCCATAAAAAGATGGGCCCCGGCACTCCAGAGCAGCATCCACACGACCACGGTCGCCATATTCGGAGTTAGATAGCCCTGCCCCCATAGGGCAACACCCACTAACAACGCAGCCAGGGCGGCAATGCGGGTATCGGCAAGGAAAAGCAACGCAGTTAAAATAAAAACCACCAGAAATCCCGGTAGCTCACGAGGAAATTCCAGGCTTCCGCGGGCCACTTCACTTACATGATGAACCTGGGCCAGGTAATTGTTGAAAGAAGGGTCATACATCCCCCCGTAAAGCCCCATCAGCAGGCTGGCCAGTCCAAACAGCCATAAAGATGTTTTCAGAGATGTCCTGCTTGAGTTCATTTCCGCTTTGCTCCTTTAGCGTCTCGGCTTCAATTGTACCACAGTTGCCGGATATAAAATAACACAATCCTATTCGTTTCACCCATGCGCGCATGGCAAACCAAGACTTTGCCAAGTGTGGGCCCAATGTGGTATAAGGGAATTAACAATTTCACTGCAAAAATCTCTAGCCGGGTATCTCCCGGACAAGTAGGCAGAATACGCACTTTTGGTTTCAGCAGTGAAATCACAAGTCAATAGGATGTTCCTTGGGTGCTCCTGTTCCGTTGCCGGGCAGGGGATAATAGGGAACCAGGTGAGAATCCTGGACGGTCGCGCCACTGTGAGCGGGGAGCCACGTTCCCAAACAGGCCACTGTCTATCACTGAGTCAATCCCGTTGAGATTTCTGATACTGCGTACGGATTGATTGAGTGCCGGATGGGAAGGCGGGAACGAGCTGAGATCCGTGAGTCAGGAGACCTGCCCAAGGAACCGCATCTGCAACCTTCCGCGTGAGAGGGGGAATGCGCTTTGTACAGCTCTGTAGTGTACCGAAGCTAGACCTCATTTCCTCAGTGGAAATGGGGTCTTTTGGTTGGTGGAGGCGGCGGGCATGGATGCATCCATCTGCATGCCTCAGCCTTATCTCAAGCATTTTGCAACAAGACACACGCAAAATGCGCACAAGGATGAGGAGGTATGGGTTTGTTTCACAAAACTAAGGTAGCAGTCTCTCTGTCAGTCATCATCAGCCTTTTAGTAACCTTGTTTTGGCCATCCATCGTTCCCAACATAGCAACGGCCGACACCTCCAGCGCTGAACTTGCGACCAGGGCCGTGCGCAACAACTACCAGTTGTACCGGGCGGGAAGCCCTGTCGATGACGGTTGGGGAAATTTCAGCGCTTACGATGCCTACGTATTGGCTGAGGCCGGCGCCCAACTGGATAGTTGGGTGTACGGGGACGAGAGCTTTAAGACTAAAGTCCTTGCTAGAACTTATGCTACACTAGCTGAGCCTAACTGTAAGATCACTAACTCGTGGGGACAAGATGTCTACGCTTATTCCTCCAAACTGCTGGCCCAGCACCTGCTGGCAGCGCAGGCTTTCGACGAGACGGAAAAAGCAGCACAGTTATTGCAAGCGTTAAATGCTCGACAGGCAGCTTCCGCCAACGGGTCCTTTGACGGCAACCCTTTCAGCGACATTCCGGCTTTAGATCTGTTAGGAAGAGGCAGGGTAATAGACCAGGTCTATGACCCGGCGGCAGCAATCAACTATGTTCTGGACGAAAGGGATGTCTATACCGGCGCCTGGACCAGCTCTTGGAACGACGTGATGGCTACCGCCCAGGCGGTGAGGGCTTTAGAATATTTAAGAGAATATGCCAGCCCTGAGCAGGCTGCTACTGTCACCGGAGCCATTTACCAGGGCCTGGCATGGCTACAGGCCCGGCAGCAAGCCAACGGCAGTTTTCAGGATGACTCAGGTTGGGATGATCCGGCGGTGGACACGGCGGAAATTATCTCCACCTTGAAACTGCTGGGCATCGATCCTGCTAGCTGGGTCAGTTCAGAAGGGAAAAGCCCGGTGGACTATATGGAAGGTGAAGTCCTGAACCAGGACGGCACCTTTGGCAGCTGCGGGAACATCGCGGACAATACCTGGGTTTTGGACGCCTATCTCATGCTGGGCGGACAGCCCAACGCCGATGCAGCCTTGGACGTAACCGTAAGCCCGGCGGTGGCGAGTGTAGCTGTTGGAGAAACCCGTTCTTTTACTGCCACGGCCTACAAAGTCGGCGGCGGGAAAGTAGAGATAACCGACCGGGCAAGCTGGTCGGTGCTTGAACCTAGTATAGCAGCCATAAATGATGGCGGCGTTCTGACGGGTATTGCCCAGGGGAGCACAGAGGTAACAGCCAGTTACGAAAATCTGGCTGGCAGGGCCACGGTTACGGTCACCGGAACTCTTAACCCCGGGACCCAAACAGGAGAAACGCCTCAAGCGCAAAACATAACCGTAAACATCGCGGTGGTGGGGAAGGCCGGGAACCTCCTGTTTGGCCCGGGTTCGGTCACCATCTCTTCCACAGACCCGTTCGGCCTGACCGCTATGGGAGCCCTGGCCAAGACGGGCTTGAGCTGGGAACTTTCACAGCAATGGGACGGGTTTATTGTTGCCATCGCCGGCGAAAGGAATGAAGGAATGAACGGCTGGTGTTATACTTTAAACGGAAACATGCCCAGTGTGCTGGCCCGCGATAGAATCGTGAGCGAAAACGACAATATCATCTTCTGGTACAGCACCAGCGCCCCGTCTTCCGGTCCCAAATGGGAAGATCTGAACAGCGGCAGGTACTCCCAACAAGAGGTGAAAACAACGACCATCAGCCCAGAGATGGTGAAGGCGGTCAAGGAAACCGTTGCCGGTTACAGGAATGAGCTGGCGCAGGTGCTGACCGGAACTAGAATCCTTAATGCCGAAAAGGTCATGTCCAAGTCTGAAGCCGAGGCCTTAAAAAAGGAGCTCGATGACAACCAGGTATCCGTAACCGTGAAGGCAGGGGCGGAAGAGTCCGTGCTGGCAGATGCCAGGCAAGAGGTGTCGCTCTTCATCCCGGCCAAGGCCTTGACCGAGACGGTAGAAATATCGGTTAAGGAGTTGACTTCGTCCCAGGTTGAGGGACAGGCCCCGGGTAAAATCGCTTCATCCCTTTACGAGTTCGGGCCGAGCGGCACCAAATTTGCGTTACCAGTAAATATTACCATTAAGGTACCGATAACCGAGGAAATAAAACTTGAGTCCCTGACCCCGGCCTGGTACGACGAAAGCAAAAAAGAATGGATCCCGATTCCCGGAGTGATAGACGCGAAAAAGGGATTAGCCTTTTTCGAAACCGACCACTTCACCAAGTTCGCGGTAATCGAGCTTAAAGCGGCAGTAGAGAAGACTCCTGGCAAGGACGAGGTCAGAGTCACGTTCCCCGACCTGGGAGAGAAGTTTGCCTGGGCCCGGCCGGCAATAGAATCTTTGGCCGCTAAGGGGCTGGTTCGGGGGACCGGCAGGGGCTTCGAGCCCGGCCGCCCGGTGACCAGGGCCGAATTCGCGGCCATGGTGGCCAACGCCTTGTCTCTAACCCCAAACCAGGTCGCAGGTACCTATTTTAAGGACGTCAGGTTTGACGACTGGTATGCAGGAAGTATTGGTGCCGCTTGGGCACGAGGGCTTGTAGCCGGGTACGGTGACGGGAGTTTTCGGCCCACCTGTAACCTGACTCGCAATGAAATGGCCTGCATTCTCGCCCGCCTGCCTAAGATGGTCGCGGGTACAACCCCAGAACAGGTCTTTATCATAGATATGGAGGCAGTACCGGTTTGGGCACAGAGCGGGGTTGTCTATGTTCTCCAGCACGGGCTTATGAGAGGACACGAGGATCACACCTTTAGAGGCGCTCAGCTAGCCACCAGGGCAGAAGCAGCGGTTGTTGTGCACCGGTATCTCACTTCTTGCCCCACCAGCCCTGATATGCCGGCTTCGCAATAAGCAAAGCCACCAGTCCTCGTGTACCGGGACGCAAGGACAAGGAATTGAAAATCTAGCACAGGCGGGGATGATTTGATGAACAAAAGCCGGTTGAGGTTTCTGGTGCTTCTCGTCATGCTGGTGCTGACCGTCGCTGCCGGTTGTGGCAGCAGGGCAACCCATGACACTGGCAGCCAGAAGTCCGTTGCCAACAGTACCACAACAGGTGAAAAGACGAGAGTTACCTCACCCTCTTGGGCAGAAGACAGTACGGGACAGAAAAGCAGGGATACTCCAGCGCAAGATGGGGTCCCGGCGGTTCAAACCCTGGCATCACCCCAGACCGCCAGCACCAGGGTTGCCGACAAGTCCCGCGGCCCACAAGCACTTGCGGACAAAGGCACTCTGGTTGACGGCAGCCCTGGAGAGACTGCCGGTGCCGCTGCCACCTCGGTAAAACTGCTAGTAACCCGGGATTTTGGCAACACGACCTTACTGGAAAAACAGGCGCCACTGAAAAAAGGCTGGACTGTGTTAGATATTCTGCACTCCAATGCCGAAGTGAAAACTGCATACAGCGGCGGTCTGGTTACCGGAATCAACGGGGTGGAATCTCGCAGCGGGGGGCTTTCGTCCCCACGGCATGATTGGTTTTACTTCGTCAACGGTATCTGTGCGGATACAGGCGCATCAGATTACGAACCGCAACCTGGAGAATCGGTGTGGTGGGACTACCATCCCTGGGACAATACCGGGCTCATGAACTCAGCCGTCATCGGTTCTTATCCTGAACCGTTTCTCCACGGCTACCGGGGCAGGGTCAAAACCACTATTGTTCTGAGCCCGGCGAACACCCTTGAGCTGGCGACAAGCCTGCAGGCAGCATTAAGGGCGAAGGGCGTCGCAAGCGTGTGTATTAGAGAGTTAAACGAAAACCTGTTGGCAGAAAGAGCGGGGCCTACCATTGTCGTCGGCGAATGGAAGGATCTAGAAAAATTTTCCTGGTTAGCCCATCTGAACCAGGGGTACAAGAGAAATGGCACCAACGTACACTTTACCGGTGATTCCGTGGAACTGCTCGATTATCGAGGACAGCCCCGGCGGAGTTTCACCGAAAACACTGGGGTCATTGCCGCTACCGGCGAAGGACTGGGAGATGACAGCCCGCTCTGGTTGGTGGCAGGTGTGGACCGTAAAGGCTTGGAAGGGGCGGTCGCAGTCCTGGCCCGGGATCCTGAAAAAGTCTGCGGGATGTACAGTGCAGCAATAATATCGGGAAAGGCCATCAGTTTACCCCTCTAGCCAAAAGGAGAGAAAAGTTATGCTGGTATACCGGCAAAAAGACAACCTGATCCACAGGCTTCATCCTTTGACCACGGTGGCCTTTGTTGGGGTTATATTCTTTTTGTCCCTGTTATTCTCTCACCCCTTTTTCCTTTTGGGTCTATTCGTAGCCTTAGGGGCGGTAATCCTGGCCTCCGACAGCTATCGTGAATGGAAAGGTTATCTGAAGTGTACGCTGGGGATGATGGCGCTGCTTATGCTTATCAATGCGTGCGTAGCCCAGGCCGGTTCCACCGTGCTGATGGCTGGCCCGAGGGTGCCGGGCTTAGGTAACGTCAGGATAACCCTGGAGGAATTGGCTTTTGGAGCTGGAATGGGCCTGAGGCTGCTGGTGATAGTGAGCGTTTTCTGCCTGTACACGCACGCACTCCATCCGGACAAGGTCTTGAAACTACTCAGCCGGTGGGGGAGCAGATCGGTCCTGGCTGTAACTCTGGCTACCCGCCTTTTTCCTTTAATGATAGAGGATTTTCACCGGGTAACCGACGTCCAGCGCTGCCGGGGAGTAAAATTTGCCACTGGTAAGTTTCAGGAGCGCGTTCATAACCTCGGCCCGGTGGCCAGCGTGCTCCTGCTATCTTCGTTAGAGCGTTCCTGGCAGCTCGCGGAGTCAATGTACGCCAGGGGCTACGGATCCGGCCCCCGCACCTGCTACACCTCGGAGCTGTGGCGCCCTCGGGACCATCTGGTAATTCTGGCCCTGCTGGTGGCCATGGTCATTGCGGTCGGAGCCGCCTGGCACGGTTGGTCCGCCTACAACTACTATCCCAGGCTGGCAAGCGTCAGCCGGGACGAACTGAAGACGGCAGCTGCCTTTACCTTTTTTCTTTCCGTTCCTGCCATTCTGAACCGGGGGTGGAAGAAGTGGCCGTGGTTACAATCGAGGATCTAACCTACTACTACCCCGGGACGGAAAAGCCGGCCCTGGAAAACATCAACCTGGTCATTCCCGAGGGACAGTTTGTTCTGGTAGTCGGAGCATCCGGAAGTGGAAAATCAAGCTTGATCCGGGCTGTAGCTGGGTTGATTCCTGATTTTTTCGGCGGGACATGTGGAGGCAGCATCCTCCTCGACAACATCGAATTGCGACGGCTTGACCGGCGATCCCTGGTACAAAAGGTGGGAACGGTTTTTCAAGACCCGGAGGCACAGATGGTGATGACCAGTGTTGAACAGGAGATAGCTTTCGGGCTGGAAAACCTGGGCTTACCACCTAGCCTTATGCAACGGAGAATGATGGAGGTCTCCAGTGCCCTGTCCTTGTCAAAATCTTGGCACCGTTTCGTCCCCGAGCTGTCAGGGGGCGAAAAACAGAAGGTGGCTCTGGCTTCGGTGTTGGCAATGCAGCCGGAAATACTGTTGCTCGACGAGCCCACCTCCCAGCTTGATCCCGTTGCCGGTGAGGAGATACTGACCACGTTGAGGCGATTAAACGAAGAAACCGGTATGACCGTCATTCTCAGCGAGCAGCGGCTGGAACGCTGTTTCCACCTAGCTGACCGGATACTGGTCATGGAGGAAGGACACATCGTGTGGGACCATTGCGTTTCTCAACCTATGACTGAGTTGACCTCCAGAGCTGGAAATTCCTTTCTTCCTCCGGTGGCGAGGCTTTTTGCCAGCGCAGGCTGCCTGGAGGTACCGCTGACCGTCAAGCAAGGGCGCCGCCTCCTGAAGTCATATAACTGTGCTTCCGTGTTTCCTGCGCCAGCCACCGTCCATCCCCAAAAGAAGCCAGCAGCAGTGCAAACAAGCTGCAGCCAGGACCTACTGGACATACAGGACCTGTGGTTTACCTATCCCCAGGCAACCGAAGCACTGCGGGGAGTCAATCTCCGCATCCAACCGGCCGAGTTCGTGGTGCTGATGGGAGAAAACGGAGCAGGCAAGACTACTCTGCTGAAGAACATCAACGGGTTGTTGCGGCCCAGCCGGGGGCAGGTGCGGATCCTGGGCCGCAATACCCGCAAGGTGCCGGTTGAAGAGCTGGCGGCTACAGTTGGGTACCTGTCCCAGTATCCCGGCGACTACCTGTTCCTGCCCACGGTGGAGAAGGAAATAGCTTTTACCTTGCACAACCTGGGCCTCAGGGATGATGGTATCGGCCAGCAACTTCTAACCCGGCTTAATTTGACCGGTTGCGTAACCAGAAATCCCCGCGATCTGAGCAGCGGAGAACGCCAGCGGGTGGCGCTGGCGTCAGTCCTGGCGGCAAGGCCAAAACTGCTGCTTCTGGATGAACCCACCCGGGGCTTGGATTACCGGCTAAAGGAAGAACTGGGGAATATTCTTTTGGAGCTCAAGGCCGAGGGAACAGCTATACTTATGGTAACCCATGATGTGGAATTTGCCGCTGAATATGCAGATGATATAGTGTTAATGGCCAACGGGAGCATCATTGGCAGGGGAAGCAAATACGAGATGCTCACGGGGTCAACCTTTTATTCACCCCAGGTCAGCAAGCTGTTTAACAACATTGTTCCCGGAGTGGTAACCTTGGACCAGGCTCGAGAAGTGCTAACTCATTTGACCGGGTTTGGCAAAAATAGAGCCCTGGTAATGCTCAGATGATACTTCAAGCAGGAGGGATTCAGGTGAAAACAAAAAAAGCAGCTACCCGTCTCTGTTTGCCGGTCTTGCTTGTTTTCCTTATCACCAGCACGGCTTTTGCTGGTGCTTCGGGTGCCGGTGCACAGGCGATGCCAAGCATCAGCAAGGCTATCGGTTTTCTACATCGCATACAGAACCCGGACGGCGGCTTCCCCAGTAAACCTGGGGGCCCAAGCAATCCAGCCGTTACCAGCTGGGTCATTTTAGCCCTGAAAGCTGCCCAGGAAGACGTAACCAGCCCCTCCTGGGCGCCATCCGGGAAAAGCCCGGTTGACTACCTGAAGACTTGTGAGTATCCCTTGCAGCAAACCTGCGACTATGCCCGGTTGCTGCTGGCTCTCTCGGCCTCACAACAGGGAACGAAATACCGGGGCATTGACCTGGTAGAAAAGATAACCTCCTTTCAACAACCTGGGGGAGAGTTTCTCCAGCCTGCCCAGGGGGAAAAGGGGATGATTAACGCTCACATGTGGTCTTGCCTGGCACTGGCTTCAGCGGGGAAAAAGGTTCCCAACAGCCAGAAAGCGCGGGAATGGCTGCTTGCTCGCCAGAACGAGGACGGGGGCTTTGGCTGGCTGGAAGGCGGGCTGAGTGACACGGATGATACCGGGGTAGCCTTACAAACCCTAGTCTTGCTGGGAGAAGACCCCAAGACTTCTCCAGCGATAAAGAAAGCGCTCAATTACTTGCAGGGGTGCCGGGAACAAGACGGCGGATTCAACAGCGGCGATGCGTGGAAAATAACTGGCGCCAATGCCGCTTCCGATGCCTGGGTTCTGCAGGGCTTGATAGCTGTAGGGGAAAACCCTCAAAGCACCAAGTGGTCAATGAACGGCAGGAATGCGATAAGCCATCTCGTCAGCCTGCAAAACAGCGATGGCTCTTTCAATTGGAAGGCGGGCACGCCCTCCTCTCTGGTTACGATGACCGCCTATGCCATAATGGCTCTGGCCGGAAAGCCTTTCCCATTGCAGGCTGATGGCGGCATTCAATTTCCGGCTTCCGTCCCGACCCGCTTTTGCGACCTTCCTTCCGAACACTGGGCATATGAGCCCATCATGAAACTGGTGCAGGCGAAGGCTCTGAGCGGTTACCCGGATGGCAGCTTCAGGCCGCAGAATCCCGTGACCAGAGCTGAGTTCGCGGTTTTTCTGGTGCGCGGCCTGGGATGGGAAGAAAACTCAGGCAGCACTTCTTCGCCTGGATTTGCAGACGTTTCGCCGAACCACTGGGCTTATAGGGCCATCTCCACCGTTGCCAGCAAGGGTTATGTTAAGGGCAAACCTGGGGGTGTATTCGATGCCAACGGCAAGATAACCGGAGCTGAAGTAGCGAGCATACTGGTAAGGGCTCTGCCCAGCTGCCAGACAACCGCCCTCGCCAAAGGTCCTTACTGGTATTCGGGTTATGTGCAACTTGCCCAGGAAAACGCCTTGTTGTATCCAGGCTTTCGCGCTGACCAGCGCGCTACGAGGGCGCAGTGCGCGTACAGCCTCGAGCGGCTGAGACAACTTCTGCGGCTGGAACAGTAAGAACTCTGCCGTAAAGGGCGTGAAAGGCAAATTGTGGAAAAAAGGTTTCTGGCTAATTGTCATTGCCATAGCTTCAATACTCGTGGTCAGCTTAGTGCCTGGAAGTATGCCCGGCGGCGCCAGCTGGGCTTTGCTTGCTACTCTCATCGTGTCCCTGGCGATTACGGCTTTTTTCTGGCGTTTTGAAAAAAGCACTAACTCTTCTCTTGAGGTAGCCCTGATCGCGACTATGGCTGCTCTGGCCGCCGTATCACGAGTGCCGTTTGCCATTATCTCGGGACTTCAGCCCACCACATTCATAGTCATGATCACCGGGTATGTTTTTGGAGCGCAAACCGGGTTTGTAGTGGGGGCAGTGGCTGGATTAGTGTCCAATTTCTTTCTGGGCCAAGGCCCCTGGACACCCTGGCAGATGTTCGCCTGGGGTATGTGTTGAGTGGCCGCGTCAATACTGGCAGGCATGCAGCGCGAGTTTAGATTGGCCGCTTTCACGCTGTTGGGGGGGCTGTGTGGCTTCCTCTTCGGGTGGATAATGAACTTCTGGCACTGGGCAGCCTTCGTTTTCCCGCTGACCTGGAAGACATTCCTTGCTACTTATGCTGCCAGCTTTCCTTTCGACACCTTGCATGCAGCAGGAAATATCCTTTTTTCAGTTTTATTTGGCAAGCGATTCTACTTGGTTCTAAACAGGTTCAAGAAGAAGGCGTTATGGCACCCTCTCCCCAGTCAGAACCCTGATGAGAAATGAAGAGAGTCGGCTTCACGTACAGAGCCCCTCATCCGGCACTCAAGCCCGCCACTCATCCATGCCGGCAGCAGCACCTTTAGGCATGAATGTGCACTCGTTCTTTCATTGGCTAGAACCAGTTGAGTGTCGGACACGAAAATGCTGCTGTTTGGGGCTGTGGGCTCCATAATTTGGGCCGCAAACCTGCGCCCACCAGGGTACGTCTGCGGCTTCAAAAGCCGGGCGTGGCCACCACCAGAGGGCAAAAATGCCCGCGCTATCACAAGAGGCCCTTAAATGATTTAGCAGCGGCCACCGGCGGCTAGCAGTGGTTTTGCTTCAGGGCAGATTAGCGCTGAAAGGTTCGGGGAAGAAGGGCTTTTCTTGTTGGCAGCAAGAGATACCAGAAGGATGCCCTAGCGCGCCATAAGCACCTTGCTCAAGAAGGCCCGGGTTCTTTCGTGCTGCGGGCGCAGGAGGACGTCTTCGGCCTTGCCCTGTTCCACAATAACCCCTTCATCCATGAAAATGACCCGGTTGGCGACTTCACGGGCAAAGCCAATTTCATGGGTGACCACAATCATGGTCATGTGCTCCAGGGCGAGGTCCTTCATTACTTTCAAGACCTCGCCGGTCAGTTCCGGATCCAGGGCCGAGGTCGGTTCATCGAAGCACATAATATCCGGGTTCATGGCCAAGGCCCTGGCGATGGCCACCCGCTGCTGCTGCCCGCCGGAGAGCTGGTAGGGATACTGGTCAGCCTTGTGGGACAAGCCTACCTTATCCAGCAATGCCCTGGCCGTCTTTTCCGCCAGCACTGCATCTGTCTTTTGTACTATTACCGGCGCCAACATCAGATTTTCCAGTACCGATTTATGGGGAAAAAGGTTAAAGTCCTGAAACACCATACCCATCTTGCGGCGCAGGCGCGCAATATCTCTTTCATCGCTGTATAGCGCCTTACCGTCCGGCCCGTTGCGGACCATAACCTCCCCCTCGATTTCGATCATGCCGCGGTCAACCGTTTCCAGGCGGTTCAGGCAGCGGAGAAAAGTGCTCTTACCGGAGCCGGAAGGACCTATAATGGCTATGACCTCTCCCTTTTCCACCCGTAAAGAAATACCCCGCAAGACCTCGGTACGGTGGAACCTCTTGTAGATATCCAGGGCTTGCAACATATACATAACCGCCACTCCTAGCGATAATAATCGTATTTTGCCTCGAGCCACTTAAAAAACTGCTGGATGCCGCCGTTCATAACCAGGTAGAACAAGGCTGCCACTATAAAGGGGGTAAAAGAGAAATCCCGCACCGCCGCGGTCTTGGCCACCCTCAGCAATTCACTTTCCCCGATGGCATAAATCAAGGCCGTGTCCTTAACCAGGTTGATAACCTCGTTGCTGATGGGAGGTAGGACTCGCTTAAACATCTGCGGCAAGATGATCTTGGACATGGTCTGGAAATACGTCAGCCCCAGCACGTCTGCTGCTTCATACTGGCCCCTATCGATGGATTGAATACCCGAACGGTAAATCTCCGCCAGGTATGCCGAATAGTTGAGGACAAAAGCCAGGACTGCCGCCGTGAAACGCTCAAGGCGGATTCCTACAATACCAAGGCCGTAGTAGATAAACAGGAGCTGCAAAAGCAGGGGAGTCCCCCGAAACAACCAGACATAAAACTGCATCAACAGGTTCAAAGGCTTAAATCGCGAGATACGGGCGATGGCCATAATAACGCCCAGGGGCAGTGACATAACCAGAGTTAGAGCGAAAAGCTCCACAGTAATAACGGTTCCTTCCAACATAGTTGGAAGCAGCGAAGCTAAATACTGCATATGAATCCCCTTTGCCGGCTGATAAGGACTGTTCTCATAAACATACAGGCTAACAGCAGCACGCTATTAGCCTGTCTTAAACCACATTAATTATAATCCAGCCCGACCTATTTGATAATATCTTCTCCGAACCATTTCCGAGAAATGTTCGCCGCAGTCCCGTCAGCCTTCATGGCATCCAGGGTCTTTTCCAGCTCGGCCAGGAAGGTCTTATCGCCCTTTCTCACACCTACCCCGAACTCTTCTTTACCAAAATGCTCGGTAAGTACCCTGTAGTCACCCGGTTTCTTGGCAATGTAGTATCTTCCTACTACTTCGTCGACTACTACCGCATCCAGTCTCCCCGCCTTGAGGTCGAGAAGAGCCTCATCGTTGCTGGCGAACTCGACCAGCTTGCCGATAGACTTGTAGGTAGCTTCATCTTTCTTCAGTGCATCCATAGCACTGCTTTCGGCCTGCAGGCCCACCGTCTTACCAGCCAGATCCTTCTTGCTGTTGATCTTGGAATTTTTCTGTACTACGATGATCTGCTTATCCTCGGTATAGGGTTTGGTAAACGCTATTTTCTTTTTTCTGTCTTCGGTGATGGTCAAGCCGTTCCAGATGACATCGATATTCCCACTGTTCAATTCTTCAATAACCGTGTCCCAGATGACCGGTTGGAACTTGACCTCCACACCCATTCTTTTGGCTGCCTCTTTGGCCAGGTCAATGTCAAAACCAACTATTTCGTGGGTCCCCTCTTCTCTGAATCCCATGGGCGGGAAGGCGTCATCGAGACCGACGACAAAGTAACCCTTCTCCTTTATCTCCTGCCACGAGGTGTCGGCCGGAGCCGATGCCGGTGCAGTAGTTCCCTTATCATCCGCCTTGTCGGTAGCTTTGGAACCGCAGCCCGTAAGTACAAGCATCATAGAGAAACATAATAACAGGATGAGGGCTAATTTTCTTTTCAACCTAACAACCTCCCCTTTCGGTGATGAATTTTCATATCTTACTTTAATACAAACTTATAGCCTAGTAAACAAATAAATCGGCAGCGCATCCCAGAGGTACCGGTCAGACTTGTTCCGGAGGCCGCAACTCCGTTCCGAAGTCCTTGGCTGTCAGGATACACAAAGGTAAACCTGTCACTTACACCTGCGTCCCAAACGGCTTCTGTCGAGGCCCGGTTCCCCGCCGGCAGGCGTATAGAGCCCGGAAGAAAGAAGGGTGGGGAATCCCCCACCCTTAATGGTGTCCAGTTACTTTTTTACCGACTTGGCATATATATACCCGGTTTTATTACCATACTTGACGCGGTACCAGGACCCCTTTTTTCCCAGAACGGGGAGCTTAACACCCTTTTTGACTATGCCTATCCTTTTGTATTTGACGCCCGGCCCGGTCCGCACACTGGCCTGAGCGACGATCACCGTGCAGGTTTCCGCCTTGGCAGAAGAAACAGAGGCGCTCGTGCTCTTTGGAGCAACAGCGGCTGCCAGTTGGCTGGTTGGTATGGCGTCAGGTGTAAACAACGGTTTGCCGTATTTATCCTTGCCAAACGTGTAAATGATGGACTGCCCTTTGACACCGGTAATGAAGTCTATAAAGGCCATCGCCGCTTTATGGTGGATACCTGGGTACTTGGCGGGGTTAACCGCGATTACCCCGTACGGGTTGAAAAGCAACTTGTCTCCCCTGACCATCTCTTTTAGGTCGGTTTTGTTACGCCAGCTCAGGTAAGTAGCTTCATCGGTGAGGGTATAAGCGTTCATCTCATTAGCCATCATGAGGGTGTCGCCCATTCCCTGGCCTGACTCGAGATACCAGCGCCCTTGCGGGGTTATGCCGGCAGCTTTCCAAATGTCCAGCTCCTTCTTGTGAGTGCCCGACTGGTCGGCACGCGAGACAAACCTGGCTTTGGCTCCGGCGATTTGCTTGAAAGCCCCTACTACATCCTTCATCCCCTTTATTTTGGCCGGATCGTTAGCCGGTCCCACGATTAGGAACTCGTTGTGCATTACATCCTTGCGGTTGATGCCAAAGCCGCTTGCCACGAATTCATCCTCAGCCTTACGGGAGTGCACCAGCAGTACATCGGCGTCGCCCCTCTTGCCCATCTCTATGGCCTGGCCGGTCCCAACCGCTACCACTTTCACCTTGGTATTGTATTCCTTCTCAAAGACCGGAACCAGTACGTCCAGAAGCCCAGAATCCTGGGTACTGGTCGTGGTGGCCAGCGTCATGGTACTCTCCACCGTTTCCGCACCGGCTACCGCTGGAAACAGGGTTAAGGCAAACAAGGCCAGCACTATTGCCGCTATAACATATCTGTTACGCTTTATGCCCTTCATCTTCTCCCACTCTCCTTTCTTTACTTCAGTCCGGCCGGAACCTTGCTGGCATCATTAAACTGAGCCGGCACTATGGGTATTTGTCCCGCTTTAGTCATGATGTCCTGGCCGTCCTGGCCCAGCATCATTTTGGCAAACTCCAGGGCCAGCACCTTATTAGGGGCATTGTTGGGTATGGTTATAGCATAGACAATGGGCTGCCCCACCTGTTCAACCTTGGTCCCAGGTGATGTTCCCACCGTGGCAACTCTGGCATTTTTATAGAAATCTGCATACTTGGTACTGGAAAGGTTGACCTCCTCCGGCAGAACAACATACCTGAGGTTGTTTTGCCTGGCCACGGAGAGGTATTCAAAGGCGTAGTCCACCTTACCCGCCTGCAAAGCGGCGATAAGGTCGCCGGCTGCGTCGTAAACTTGTTCGGCAGGGCAACCTTTGACCAGTCGGTCATACAGGCCGGGAACATTATAGTGCTTCTCAGCCAGTTGCCATACCAGCAAAGCCCGGTAGCCAGCTGGATCCTTGTCGGGGTTGGTGTGACAGTAAGTAACTCCGGGACGTAAGAGCACCTCATACCAGTTAGTAGCGTTTACCTCGTTACTATACTTCGACTTGTCGGTGTAGCACAGGACTATTTCGTTTCTGGCAAACATGGCGTACCAGTCCGTGTACCTGGGGATCATTAGCTGGTCGAACACCGAGTAGTCAGCTGAAGCAATCAGGTCGGCCTTCCTGCCCTGCTCGGTCACCTTGCGGGCACAATCCAGCGAACCGGAAGATTCGTAGTAGATGCGGGCTCGCGGGTACATCTCCTGGAATTTGGCTTTAAGGTCAGCCAACGGAGCCTTAAGGCTGCCGGCGTGGAATATCGTCAGGGTATTGGTGTCGGCGGGAACAGTGACAGAAACAGTATTAGTGTTCTTATCCCAGGACACGCTCCCCCCCAGACCTTCCGCTACCGGGCGCAGGGGTACGTACGCTCGGTTGCCGATGATCCTGATAAGGCCCTGGAGACTTGCAGCCTGCCCGCTTACCTTTATCTCATTCGCCGCTAAATTCAACTGCACGTCTTTGTCATTCTTGCTTAGAAGAATGGTCTGCGCCGTTGAATTGCATTTCGCGTCAATATCAAACATGTCAACGATGGCAGACACCGGAACCAGTAATGTCCCCTTTTCCAGTACCGGCTGAGGAAAAGGAGTATAGCTTTGTCCCCCAACTGTAAAGTTCGGGCTGGCGGCGTTCGCCACCGCTGCCGTGGCCAGAACTATTAGAACCGCCAGCATTATGCTTAGACTCTTCTTCACCACTAAACCTCCCTGTATGATAAATAATTGCTGCCTGCCGCATCGCAGTGAACCCCATTTCCCGGCTACAAAAAACGGGCTAAGCAAGGAAAGCTTAGCCCGATCGTGAACGTACCAACACGATTAGCCCTCCTTTCCAAACACGGGAGGCACGAGCGTTTCCCCTCGCACCCTATCGGCCCACGAACCATGATCGCGAGATTTTAGGTTACGTGGGCTCGGAGAACGTAGTTTTTATTTAATTGATTATTGTTGTAAGTTGTTCGCTATACTTAGCCAAATTCCTCCCCCACCCCTGCATTTTTTCTTATTTATCGGGGTGGTGTTTCTGGAAACAAGCTCGGTACGTATGCCAAATCAATCCCGTGCGGGCCTGATAAATAAGTTTTCTGGAGCCCTCGGTCCAACCTATGAAACCGCTTGGCCCGCCCTGCTGGTACAGAAATTAACAGCCGCAGGAGGAATTATGATTGAAGCCACCATGCTGTTCCTGGGGATTACCGGTCTCATTCACAACACCCGATATGGCACCATAATTGAACTTATGGTATACGTGCTCTTCCTACTGGTCAAAGGAAGGTTCTTGTTCCACTTGACTATTGGTAAAAAAGATAGTACAGTCAATAAAACCAGCAATGTCTGTCGCCGAAGGTGGAGGAGGGGACTATGATGATCGAGCAGTGTCTGACTTAGGTGTTTCCTCCCTCTCATGCATGACGGTGAATACCATGACCAGGTGTCGCTCATCCCGAGGCATGACCCATGTGGAAACTTATTGGTCCAACTGCAAATTTGGGTAATTCGGGGCAATAATATAGCTGGGGATATATTCTACAGCCGAATTGGTACAAACAGGTTAAGAAGCCGCCCCCGCATTACCTTACAGGAGGTTTATACCCGTGAAGATAACTTTGATTGAGCCGAAACCACCGGGCAAGCACGTATTCAATACAGTTAAAATGCCGCGGCTGGGACTTCCCATCTTGGGGACTATCCTGCAGCAACAGGGTCACGAGGTGAACATTGTCTATGGGACCCATCGTAATGTGCGTGTGTCCGACCTGGCTGGATGTCATCTGATAGGTATATCTTCTACCACCTCGACTGCTCCCCTGGCCTATCATCTGGCTGATTTCGTCCGTTCGCAGGGAATACCTGTGGTAATGGGGGGACCACATGTCAGCTTCCAGGTGGAGGAAGCTCTCCAGCACTGTGATTACGTTATAAGAGGAGAGGGAGACACAACCTTTCCTGCCCTGGTAGAATCTCTGGCCAGGGGAGAAGCGCCCCTGGGTGTCCGCGGCGTTAGCTTTTACCATAACGGCGAACTTATACACACTCCTTCCGGTCCCTGGGCAGATGTTGGTGGTATCCCTTATCCGGAAATATCAATATTCGGGGGAGTAAAGCTATCTACCTATCCCGTAATGACCTCGCGGGGTTGTCCATATAACTGCACCTTCTGCAGCGTAACTCCTATGTTCGGTCACAAGACCCGCTGCCGCAGTATAGATGCAATCCTTCAGGAATTGGAGCAGTATAAAGGCAAACAGGTATTCTTTGTAGACGACAATTTTACTGCCAATTCCGCCCGAGCCAAGGCCTTGATGCGGGCTATTATTGAACACAATGTTGTTCCCAGGCGCTGGTTCGCACAGGTGCGTACCGAGGCGGCCCGGGATGACGAACTTCTCAAGCTGATGCGCGACAGCGGTTGCGGTTACGTTTATGTGGGTATGGAGTCGGTCAACCCGAAAACATTGCAAAGCTACAACAAGCATCAGCAGGTTTCCGATATCGAATACTGTATCAAGCGTTTTCATGATTACGGAATAATGGTGCACGGCATGTTTGTTTTCGGCAGCGATGAAGATACGGCGCAGACCATAGAACAGACTGTAAAGTTCGCGTGCGAAAACAAGATTGATACCGTCCAATTCCTTATCCTCACTCCCTTGCCCGGTACCCGGACTTTTACCGACCTTAAGGAAACAGGTCGCATACTCACCTACGATTGGAGCAATTACGATGCCCACCACGTAGTCTTCAATCCGTTGAACATGTCGCCGCAAGAACTTCAGGTAGAGACGGTGAAGGCTTTCAAGCAGTTTTATTCATTTGCCAACATTTTTAAGAATGTCTGGGTGAGCGGTTGGAGGTCCGTGGCCTTCCGCGCCTTGGGTTACTGGCTGGTAAGGCAGTGGGAAAAAGAAAACAAGTGGTATTACCAGGCTCTTGATGACATGTGTTCTTCCAACACCTTTTCAAACCCGCTTAATCAGCAGCCCCATGTAATCAAAGTAATCAAGAACCGGCTTTTGAGTATCGAGCTTGTCAGTGAAGGTACCGCCGCTGTGGCCAAAGTAACCGGCAAGCTTGGAGATACGTCTATGAGCAAAACCATTAAGTCCTTCCTGAAAGCGCTGAACAGCACTTATCAGAACCTGTTAATCGATGCGGGAGACCTAACCTTCGTTTCGGAAACAGCTCTCGTTCGTTTTATGAATGCCTTGAATAGAGCGACCGTTAAAGCACACCAAACCATAGTCAGGCTGCCGCTCTCCCATAAACGCCTGTTCGAGCTGATGGCTATGTATGACATCGAAATACCCACCTACGTCATAAGGGAAGCTGTGCCTGAGCCATGAAGTCTTCCTGTGGATTCCTAACAACGCATATCGTTTGCCGATATTGAGCTGGGCCGGTTGCAGCACGGAAACACCGCTCCCGAGTCCGAATATACGACAGCCTGGCCGACTTCGATGCCGAGGGAAGCACGGGGATGTTCTGTTGGCTTCCTTCGCTGGCTTCGGGAAGAAGCAAGCTGCACCGGTTGACACCCCGGTATCGGGCAACAGTTCTTAATACTTGGACAAGTTCTTGGAAAGATTAGAGTGACCAAGGGTTTGAGGTGTTAAAGTCGTCAGTACCTTCGAGCTGTATTCAAGCAGAGGAAGTAGCCGGCAGTCATCTGTCCACTGCCCCGAGCGCACAGCCGTGACCAGGGGATCTTTTCCCGCGACCGACACGGTTTAAAGAGTAAACTTGTTGCGGCACTTGCTGCACACTATCTCCTGCCCTTTTTTCTTGATCCAGACATAATGTCCGCACCGTGGACAGCGAACACGATGTTCGATAAAGGCCCGTATGACGGCGCCGAAAATGGGATTACCCATGCTGGAATGTCCTCCCGTTCATTCTGGTAAGCTGTAGCAGTTGAGATGAGGTCCCCATGACGATTACCGCATCACCCACCTGAAGAACTCCACGGCTGGAGAGTTCAGGATGACTACACCATTAGCCTTCTTGATGGTCACCAGGCTGCATCCCGTGGAGCCTCTTATTCTAGAATACAAGCTGTTTTTCAGCTATTAGCAAATTTTCACCGAGCAAAAACTCCCTCACTTTACCAGTACGCTCCCGGTTATTTCCACAGCTCTGTTTCTGATAATATCATAATAATCCTTCACCTGTATTGTCTTCACTGGCAGCAAGGGGACGATCTTTTTGCTTCCTTCGTTGGTCCAAAATCCTAAGTCTCCTTGCACAGCAAATGTCGCAAAAGGTAGTTCCAAAGCCGCACTACTAGGCCAGGCTATTGACCGTATGTTGGTGGAGTTGTGAGTCATCTGAGTGCCCTCCCGGGATGCCTGTCTTTGCCTTATTCATTCTAATGCATTGCCGTCGAATATATTCCTTTGACTCAGGGGCCCAACCATGTGAGAATGAAGATATACCATATTCGGGGGCAAGGGGGGATTATTCTTGCGGCGACTGGTAACCGCCGGGTTGTGCTTGATGCTGGTGCTCTTTTCCGGGTGTTCCGGAAAACCCAGACCGGAGCAAGACTTTTACCAGGCCGGCAATGGCATAAAGATGGTCAGCCGAGTACAGGGAGATGATATCGAATTCTATTCACACGGTACCTGGCAAAAACGGTTCTGGGCGGGAGTTAACCTCGGGGCTACCACACCCGGACACCACCCCGGCGAATTTAGCCCCACCTACCAAGACTATCGCCGCTGGTTTACCGATATAGAAGAGCTCGGAGCCAAGGTAGTCAGGGTTTACACCATCCTGCCACCTGATTTTTACCGCGCCCTGGCCGACCATAACCGCACCGCTAAAAACAAGTTATGGCTGATTCAGGGTATATGGTCCCCGGAAGAGGAGCTTATCAGCCAGAAAAACGCCTTTCTACCCTCGATTACCCGGAAATTTCACCGGGAGATATCCCTGGCCGTCCGGGCGGTTTACGGGCAGGGAGTGATTTCCCCCAGCCCCGGCAAGGCCAGCGGAAAATTCATCGTTAACGTCGCCCCCTACCTGCTAGGATGGATGGTGGGGTCGGAGTGGTATCCATACATGGTAAAGGAAACCGACCGCCTCAACCCGGGAAAATCCGCCTTCCACGGAAAGTATTTTTCTACTGTCCCCGGCGCCAGCCCTTTCGAAGCATGGCTGGCCGCCTGTTTGGAGGAACTGGCTCGGACCGAAACCGTGATGGGATGGCAGCATCCCATTGCTTTCGTCAACTGGGTAACCACCGATCCCCTGCCTCACCCGGATGAGCCCCTGGAACAGGAAGACCTGGCCACGGTTGATCCCCAGCATATACGCCCCACCGGGGAATGGCTGGCCGGCTATTATGCTGCCTATCATGTTTACCCCTACTACCCGGACAGCTTGCGGTTCCAGCAAGACTACCAGAAATACATCAACCAATATGGTCGGCCTGACCCTTTTGAAGGGTATCTCCGGCAGCTCAAGCAACATCATGCCGGAATACCTCTGGTCATTGCCGAGTTCGGTGTACCTTCCTCCCGGGGTATGGCCCACCGGGGGCCCCTGGGGCGAAACCAGGGCATGCACACGGAAAAAGAACAAGGGGAAATGGATGTAGCCATGTTCAAGGCCATAAAAAACGTTGGAGCGGCAGGAGGGATCCTGTTTGAGTGGCATGATGAGTGGTTTAAATTCACCTGGAACACCTGGGACCTGGAGATTCCTGGGGATAGGCGTCCCATGTGGATGAACCGGCTTACCAATGAAGAAAACTTCGGTCTTCTCGCGGTCGAACCGGGAGAAAAGATGCGGGTTGTGTTGGATGGCCGCGGCAACGATTGGAATGAAATCGACGACCTGTATGAACACAGGTTTGACGACAGGAGCAAAATCATGATCACCAATGATGAAGGATACCTGTATATCTCGTTATTTAAGCCCGGGGGCTGGGACTGGAATAAAGATGACCTCTACATCGGTTTTGACACTCTGCCAGGAGGCAACAGGTTTGCCAGCGGGATTCCCGCCCGTTTTGACCAGGGACTGGAGTTCTTACTGAAGATATCTGATAAGGACCATGCCACCCTGGAAGTAGCCAGCGCCTATGACCAGCACACCTTCCTGTACGGTCAGCAAAAAAAGATGATACCGTGGAAAGAAGAATGGTCACGGGAAGAAAACGGCATCTTCTTGCCCTGGAAGCTGTGCCTGAGCCGTGAACTTTTCCTGCCGGTTTCCCAACAACGTATACCTTTTGAAGATATCGAGGTTGGACGGTTGCGGCACGGAAACACCGATCCCGAGTCAGAAGAATACGACAGCCTGGCCGACTTCTATGCCGGACCCGAGCTATTGGAAATTCGTATCCCCTGGATGATGCTGGGGTTTACCGACCCCAGCAGCCACCAGGTATGGGCTTACCCGTACCGTTCAAGGCTTCCTTACTTCACCAGCACCACTTCACCCGGCTTAAACCTCCAGGTGCTTCAGGTCAATCAGGCAGAACGCCCGACTATTCGAGTAGAACCGCCGGTATCCTATAACTGGTGCAACTGGGATCACCCAACCTCCCACGAACGCAAGAAACAGAGCTACCACATTGTCAAGTCCTATTTGGGCGGGCTGTACCGGAACCAATAAAGAAAGTAAATCCCCAATACTTTCAACTCCCTACCTGGCCTTGTGCTTTAGAACAAGCAGCACTTTTGCACATGGGAATTATCGATATCTTAATCGTAGTCGGCTTTATTCTCCCCAGACTTTAAGATATTCCTTACTGAGTTGGCAGGAAATGCATAGCGCGTGTGGAAAGTAAAACTATTACCATGACCAGTACGGTTGGAATGGAGATTTGGCGTCGCTATGCTAAGCATTGTCATACCCACATACAACGAAGGAGATAACGTCGCCAGAATAGCCGGCCGCATCCGGGAAGTCCTTAGAGATAAGCCCTATGAGGTTGTGTTTGTTGATGACAGTACCGACAATACCCCCGAACTGTTGTCGAGTTTGGCGCGTCAAGACCCGCATGTGGTATATCGACACCGGGCAGGTAAAAGAGGACTGGCCACAGCTGTTCTCAGGGGATTTCAAGTGGCAGAGGGCGACATCATTGCTGTAATGGACGCAGATTTGCAGCACCCCCCGGAAATACTGGTGCCCATGTTGTGGGCAATAGAACAGGGAGCGGACATCGCGATTCCCAGCCGCTTTATTCCCGGTGGAAATGATGGCGGGCTCAGCCTTAAACGCAAAATCGTCTCCGCTACAGCCCGATATATGGGTAAAGCCTTGCTTAGAAGACTTCGGAATATTACCGATGTGACGAGCGGATATTTTATGTTTCGGCGCCGCGTAATCGAAGGTGTGAATCTTAAGCCAATCGGGTGGAAGATACTAATTGAAATACTGGTCCGCGGTACCTATACTCGGGTTGTGGAAATCCCGTACGGTTTTAAAGCACGTTCCGATGGTTTTTCGAAAATGTCGGTTCAGGAGCAACTGAACTATGTTCGCCATTTGATTGGTCTTGTCAAGGACAGCCCGGAGGACAGGCGGTTCTATTGCTTCGCACTGGTTGGCCTGTCGGGTGTTTTCGTCAACATGTTCGTGTACTATTCCTTGACACTCATGGGGGTGGAAGTAAGAACAGCGGGCACCACATCCGCTCTGGTGGCAATGACTTCGAACTTTATTCTAAATGATCGGATAACCTGGTATAATGCACGAAGGGGACCCATTTGGCTGCGAAGCTTAAGGTTTTTTCTCGTTTCAAGTCTTGGTATTGTCCTCAATGTTGAAGTCCTATCTTTGCTTTACTACCACCACCAACTCAACCATTTGCTAGCCAATTTCATGGGAATTCTTGCGGCGGTTTTCTGGAACTTCACAATGAACAATATCTGGACGTGGCCCTCCAAGACCAACTCCATAAGTGTGGAGAGGTGGCCTCAGGAACTCGTAATACAGTATCTGGTCCAGGAAAATGAATAATCCTTCAATAGAAAAGGCCCGTGTCTCGTGCACCATTATGACTGCTTGCTTCGGTGCCCCGACCAGCCTGTTACCCACCCTTTTACCTTTTCCACATAGCCCTTAACCACCCCGGATAGCTGGGTGACCGGGTTTTCTACCCGCCAGCTCTGGGGTTCGGTGAGGGCGCAGATGATACCCCCCACCCGGAACCAGTAGGACAAGTAGCGGTAAAAGGGTAAGATGAAAATGACCCACCAGATTTTTTTCAGTTCTTCCCGGTAGGAAGGCGCGCTGCCCTTATAAGCCACCAGGAAAGAAATGCCGTCCAGCAACATGTAACAGACGAACAGCCCCACCATGGCCACCATTAACATCGGCAATGGATACCCGAGAAAATAAAGGAAAGGAATCAAGAAAGTCCACGCCAGCCTCATGAAGGCCATGGTGTGGTCGGATATAAGGATTCGCCCGGTAAAATCCACCAGTGCCTTCATCACCCCGGGCACCCGGTCATAATACATGGCGGTAACCTCTATTTCTCCCCGCTGCCAGCGCACCCGCTGCGAATAGAGCCGACCAAGGGATTCAACCGGTTCCACATAGGCGATGGCGCGGGAAATACAGCCGATTCTTCCCCCGCGGGTCCTGGCAGCCTTTCTAATGTCAAAGGTCAGGTCAGTGTCCTCGGATACCGTCCGTTCCTGGTACAGATACGACTGCAGCAAAACATCGCGGCGAAAAGCGGAAAAAGCGCCGGAAAGGGTGAACACACTGTTGGTCAGATTCTGGTAACGCCGGCCGATGTCAAAAGCGATGAGATACTCTATCACTTCACAGTAGTTGATTACATCGATGAGACTAAAGCTCCCGCCCAAAACTTTATCCACCCGGATGGAGCCGGTGGCGGCCACCAGCGAGTCATCGTTCTCAAAGGCCAGTACCACCTGCCGGATGGCATCGCGGTCCAACCAGGTATCGGCATCGACATTAATCAGGTAGGAACCCTCCCCTGAATAAATGCCGGAATTAAGGCCGATTGATTTTCCCGCCCTTTCCACTGAGGTCCACATCAACCGTATCTCAGGGTGCCGGTACTGAAAACGCTGGAAGACATCGAAACTGTTGTCTTTACTCCCGTTATCCGCACAGACCACCTGAATCAAGTGCCCGGGGTAAGTCTGTTGGCTGATGGAATACAAACACTTATAGAGAGTATCCGCCGAATTATGGACCGGTACCACCACGGTTACGATGGGATAGTAACTCAGTTCGGTTTTTCTCTCCTCGTTTTTTTCCCGATGGGTTAACAGGCTGACAAAATAGACCAGGGCGGTGGAAATATCTATCAACAGCGGCGCCAGAAGCCACACCCCCCAGAAAAGGAGGAAGCCAAGAGCTCTTTCCATGAAGGCTTCAAGCATTGTCCAGATACTCCCTTACCTTTTTTAAGGAGGGTCGGGTAAGGATCTGCCAGTATAGGGCCACAATGAATACGAAAAAGAACAATCTTCCCAGCAGGGTATGAGCCACAAAGTACATGTTACGACCCCCCCAGTGTATGGCAGCAATAACCAGCACCAGACGGAAAAGATTAATGACATATACCGCTGCCACACCTCCCAAAGAAAACAACACCCTTTTGCCGGGACTGAAAGCAGGGTAAAAGAGGACCAGGGCCAGAAGGACGCACGCCTCCAACAGTCCGGAACTCTCGATATCTATGTCCATGGTGGTCCAACTGTTGTCCACCTTGATGAGAACTAGCAAGGTCCCGGGAGCCTTATCGAAAACATAGGTAATTATGTCAAAATAGCCGAAGAGGTAGTGGAGTACTAGCGCGGTTTGGTATCCGAGTTTATATTCTACCAATGAACCATGCAAAAGCAATACCAGAAGGAAAGTGCATCCCACCACCGCCCATATGTAATAGAATATCCAGATACGGTGGTGGTAGAACATAACGGTGATAACCAGCCAAAATAAGCAGAAGACGGCTATGGGCAGTCGGTCCTTCACTGCCACCGGGAAAGGTGCCCACTGGATGTCACCATTATCGGGCAAGCAGTCGGCAGCTGAGCCAATGCCGCAAAGATAGAACCTTAAAGGCTGGGCCGGGTAAACGTTAAGGTCTTTCATCGGTACGCCAAACTCAAACCGTCGTCCTCCATCCCGGCCATCCTCTCCCCATCTCCCCCCATAGGAGGCCAGTAGGTTGCCTTCAATGGAATACAGGTGAACGCTTACCCGCCCGCGCTCCCCGCTTCCCGGTTTATAGGAAATTTCTAAGAACTTGTCAATGCGGTCTTGATAACTGCCATTCCCGTTGATATCAAAGAATAAGCGGCAGTTCATAGGAGCTTCACCGGCAGGCAAATACCTTTCGATCATGAAGTAAAGCTTTTGTTGGTTTGCGTTGGTACCCCAGCAAACCTTCTCAAAGTCCTGACCGGCGGTACCATCATCCTCAGCATCGGAAAGAAAGGCTCTCCCCTGCCAGTCCCCAAATTGGCCGTCCACTTCGAGTTTAGAGACCATCCAGGAGCCCGGAGGCCAGTACCAAATTCCCAGTATGGCCAACAAGAATCCTATCACCAGCAGAATTCGTTTCATAGCCCCTGCTCTTTCTGACAGCGATTATAATAGCCCAACCAGGCCGCAATTAGCAAAATTGACAGAAGGGACAAAACTGTACCCCATTGGTAAACAGGAGTTCTGGTAAAAGTGATGGTTATACTATGTCTCCCCGCCGGCAAAGATAATTGCACCAGGTTTTCAAACCGACCCGGAGTATGATAGACACCATCGACCTGCACCTTGGTACCATCCAGGAAGGCCACGGGGATTATCCCTTCAAAGTCATGGTCTGACTGGTAGACCATAGAATAACCCTGTTCCGAGGCCCGGTAATCCTCCAGGGGAATGACGGGGCCCCGCCGGTAATCCATCCTCAAATCCAGGATATCCTGGAGCAACTTGCCGACAATGGGGTCACCCGTTTTATAGGCATGGAAGAGCAGGTTACCTCCCAGAAACCAGACCTTCTCGCCAGCCACCAGTTTGTACCCAACAATGGGAGCCTGGTTGCCGTAATAGGAGAATTCCAGGTCCACATGGTCCAAACCCATGGGTACATAGGATTTCCATGAAGGATTCTGGGGGGCAAAAGGCTGCAGCCAAAACCTCCTTCCTCCGCCAAAAACCTCAATACCACCCCGTACCGTGACCGGTTCCCCATACACACCAAGAAATTCAGGCTGCTTGGCCAGGACATTTTCCGGCATACCGCCCAGTTCAATATAGACCTTACCCCCCGAAGCCGCATACTGAGAAATTATTCTCTCAGCCCGGGTTTGGGAAAGCCACCGCGCTCCGCTCAGTATAACCCTGGGAAATTTTCTCAGGTAATTAACTGAGTATTTGTCTATACAGTCAGAAAATCCCATTTCGGCCTGAGGAAACTGGAGGACCACGGTTCCGGCATATTTACCGATAACCAGGCATTCAGGCTTTTTCTCCAACAGGTACGGTTGGTCAAGACTATGCCAGACACTGATTCCCCCAAAGGTAGCCTGGTGGCTGTACCCTGCCTGGTGCGCCGCCTGGCGGAAGGCCTCCGGCCGCTTGATCACGTCATCCTTGACCACCAGTTCGGTGGCCCCCAAGTTTGTACAGGAACGGAATAAAAACGGGTAACACTGGTTTTCCAGGCCGGTGTTAAGCAACATTATGTTCTTGGAAGTTACTGCGCCCTGCCAGGCCCAACCGAAGACCTGTTCCATGCCATTGGTCTCGGAAAAGATGAAAGAGGGGGCTGACCCGAGTTGGCTCAAATCAATGGTGGCAATCCTCCACCCGGGAGTATTCTTCACAAATTGAGCCGTTTGCATCAGGTTGAACGACCTGGCTCCGGTGTGGGCCAGCAGCCTGGTCGAAAACACACAATCAACCATCAAAGCCAGGAATACTGCCAGCATAAGTCCCCCGGCAGCCAGGGGTGAGCGCAGCCAAGGCTGGCGGTGATCCGGTACGCTCAGAGTAAAACTTCCCGCCAGAATCCCCAGAGCGGCAAAAGTAGTAAAACGCAAAGGCCAGAGCAGGTGGCTTAACGGCAGAATAACATAGAATCCTCGCATCAAGGGGAAGGTAATAATCATCAGCATCAGGGAACAGATGATAAGACTCCTGGCCCAGGGCGGCTTGGAACGCCAACTAATGAAGCTGGCTGCTAGCGCCAGCAGGATACTGGTCCCCCAGTAAAATGTCTCCGGGTTGCTGAACCGGTACAGGGGATTCAGCGAAATATGAGCAGGAACAAACTGAAAGGAGGCTCTCACCGCCTCGGCATCCACCCCGGTAATTCCCCCAGTCAGGCTGGGCAGCAACCACCAGGATGACGTGACTACCCCGGCGGCCAGGACTACCACCCCACGGGCCGCATCCTTTAATTCGCAGCCGCGCAATACCCATAGCCAGAAGGCAAACCAGAACAGGCACAAGCAATAAACGGCACCGATCATGGCATGGCAGAGGATGACCAGGTGAACCAGTATAACCGTGAAAAGGATGCTGGCAATGGACCTCTTTTCCTCCAGCACCTGCAGAAAAACCGTAAATAACAGTGGTAACAGGGCGGTTGCCAGTACCCGGGGGAGGTTTCCCTCGGCAAAGGCTACGCGTACATTGTCCAGCCACACCACCCATATAGCTCCGGCCATAACCGCGGGCCAAAGGCCCATCCGTCGTGCCAGAAACAACCATGAAAGTCCCCCGAACAGGGCGCAGACAAAAACATACCAGGTACCTGCCCGGAAGATATCGCAGGTCACGGCCCGCAACCCGGCCAGCACATAATAGGGCAAGGGAGCCCAGTAACGGAAAGGCTGGCTACCGTTATACCAGTACTCGGTAAATTGAGGGTAAATGTTTCCCTGCAGGATTTGGTGGTAAAGATAATCAGCTTTGAAGAGGTGCCCCCATGTATCTGAGCCCCAGGGAAACCGAAGTGCAGACAGGGCAGATAGGACATTGTAGTAAGCCAGCAAGGCGGTTAAACTGATAATAACCACGCCGGCCAGGTATTGGCGCCAGGAATATTGGTGAACCGGCTCCGGTTCCCATTTAACCGGTTGAACATCTTTCCTATCAGGGTCACCAGGATCATCGTTCAACAGGCTGTGAATTCTTTCTTGTTCCCAATCTTCAAATGCCGAAGCGGCTTCAGCCCGGGCAGCTACAGTTTCACCAATCTTTTCACCACCGGCAGTCAGGGCATCGAACTCTTCCCGGCGGCTGTCGACCTCGATCCCCCGAGTAGGGGTCTCCCACAGGGTTAGCCGGCCCAAACCAAGCCCCAAGCTGGATAATACATCTTCCAGCCGATTAAAGAAATACATGGCTATATTCTCGGTAGTAGGCTGAATCAGGTTGAAAGGGTGAATATCGTTTAGAACCGTATTCTCATAAGGAGCAACCACTGATTTGATGCCGTCGGAAATACTGGTAAACGCTACCAGGTCGGCGCTTTGAGAGGGTATCTTTACTTCAATGGCAACCTGCCAGGAGTGAGCGTGTACCGGACCCTGCTTGCCCCCCAAGGTCACAAAATGGCGGGCATTAAGAAAGGAAGTGAGCTTGATGGTATAGGCAGTCTTTTCTACGGTTACCGGTAAATTCAGAGCTTCCCCCGGCCCCATTTCGCCGGCTCTTGTCTCTTCTTCCCGGCGGGTGTTGGAACCCGGCCCGGAAGGTTCCCCACTCCGCTTGGTGGGCGCGGCGGCCTCGCTCCTGGGCATTTCACAGGCGCGTAATTCTTCCTTTAGTGACTCGATTTCCATAAGAATGGCCGCCAACTGAGCTTTTTGAGAAGCCACCACCGCCTCCGCGTCCGCCAAAATTTCTTCGGCCCGGGCTCGCGCCTGGTTTTCCGATTCCCCGGCAGTCTTCTGGCTTTCTTCCAGAGAATTTTCAATTACTTGGTTTTCACTTTGCCAGGCGGCGATCTTCTGGGCTAGAGCCTCGATAAGCAGCTGGTTCTTCCCAATCTGCGAGCGTAGTTCTTCAAGCTGTTTTTCCAGGAATGTGGCCCGGCTCATGTCGCTATCTGATTTCCTGCTCTGCTCGCCAGCTTTGCCCGTAATGGTAATCGACCTCTCATAAGAAGAAACCTCTCGGGCCTTGCCCGGCCCCAAAGCCTTTTGATAACACCGACAGGACTTGGTAGAAAACCCCCGATTCTGCGGCCTTTATCTATGGTTGGGGTTTAAAGTTAAGTCTTGTTAAGGGAAAACTGGTCAACCTAGCAAAAAATCCCAAAGAACCTTAATACTTAGGAGCTCTGGGATTATTCCTAAGGCAACCCGGCCACCCTGGACTCTGTCCGTAGGCCCGTGGTTTTGCGTCCTTCCCTTTCGGAAAGTTTGCCTTCAAGTTTTCATTTGTGAATTATATGTCTTAATAATAGCAACCAAACAATCAATTGGCAATATGTTTGTTTTCTCCCCGGACTTCCTTATTTGCTGCCTATTTGCGCTCAACCGTGCTATAACTTCCCGGAACCTGAGGAATGCTACAAGAAAAAGCAAGGTGGTGTTGTACTTGCAAACCGAAAGGGCCAGGGAGATCGTTGACTCGCTGGGAGTTATCGAAGTCTTGCACCAGGGTTCTCCCATATGGATCGAACAACTGGATGGTGAGTTTGCCGAGATCCGCTACCTGGAAACCGGGCGACGGACCCGGGTACCGGTGCACGAACTGGTGGAAAACAGCCCCCTTATTGGATAAGGCAAAAGGAAGACTCCCGACCCTTAACACGAGGCTGGGGTCGGGCTGCCTTCCCTGTTTACTCTTTTTCCTGCCGCTCGCTTTCTTCTCCGCGTTTGCCGCCCGGCCAGCGCCCGGCCCTAATCGCCGCTTCACGCAAGAGGAATTCTATCTGGGCGTTGACGCTACGGAACTCGTCAGCCGCCCAGCGTTCCAGGATTTCGTAGAGTTTTGGCTCAATACGCAGGGGAAAACCTTTCTTTGCCGCCATTTTTCCCTTTACCGCTAGTACAGACTCCCGGTGTTCATGACCGGTTGAGCACCCCGCTCGGAAATGATGGCCACCATAAGGTTGTTGATCATCGCCATCTTCCGTTCCTCGTCCAGCTCAACGATACCGTTTTCCTGCAGTTGAGCGATGGCCATTTGAGCCATGCCTACGGCTCCTTCTACAATCTTCTGGCGTGCCGCCAGGATAGCTGTTGCCTGCTGGCGCTGCAACATAGCGCTGGCAATCTCAGTGGCATAGGCCAGGTGTGTTAAACGTGCTTCGAGTACCTCCACCCCAGCTACTGCCAGGCGTTCCTGAAGTTCCCGGGCCAGTTCACTGGCGACTTCCTCCGCGTTACCGCGCAGTGAATACCCTTCTTCTTCGAAGGTGTCGTAGGGGTACTTGGTCGCAACATGCCGCAGGGCGGTTTCGCTTTGAATCTCAACAAACTCCTCGTAGTCGTTCACATCGAATATGGCCTTGGCGGAATCCACCACTTTGAACACCACCACGGCGGCGATCTCGACCGGGTTGCCTTCGACGTCATTTACCTTCAGCGTCTTGCTGTTAAAATTCCTTACTCGCAGTGAGATCTTGGGCCGGACCGTAACCGGCACGGTTAGCCACATCCCACTATCCCTCACGCTACCGACATAGCGACCAAAAAACGTCAACACCCTGGCTTCATTGGGCTGAACGATAGTAACGCCGGTAGCCAGAAAGGAAGCCACCACGGCCAGGACAATGCCTGTAACAAAGCTCTGCCTCGCGAATAAATAGATTGCCCCCACGGTCAGCAGCAAAATCAGCAAAATCCCCACAAACCCGTTGACCTTCCATGCTTTCGTCTCCCTCATCACCCGCTCCCTCCTTGCGCCAATTCCTTAGATATTATAATGATATCATATTGATAGCAAGAAATCCACGGCAAGACCTAAAAGCGTGTCAGGAGAACCGTCGCCTTGTCACGCTTTGGTCAGTATTACCACCAGCAGCAGGCCGCTCAAGGCAAACCCGTAGCGGGCCTCGATGACCAGGTTATTGACCAGAAGGTAAGCGGATGTTACCACGGAGAATCCGAAAACCAGCGCCCAGGCAAGAAACTTTACAGCCCGGGTGTTCTCCTCCACGGCTTCCCGCAGCGAGTGTAAAGGAACCTTTACCACCAGGTCTCCTCGTTTCGCGCGCCGCATAACTCTGTCGGCCAGGATAGGCAGTTCCACCAGCGAGCCGAGCAGCGCAGCTCCTTTATCCCGGAACGCTTCCCACAACCCGCCGGTTTCCCGGGTAAGCTCCGCCAGGTAAGGTTTTGCTTCATCCAGGAAGTTTATGGCCGGGTCCAACCCTATACACAACCCGTACAAGGTTCCCAGAGCCCGTCCCAGAAAGGTGAAGTCGGCCGGAATTTGAAAAGGGTACTCGTAAAGGAGTTGTTCGAGGTCTTTAAGTAGCGCTCCCAGGTCGGCGTTCAGGAATTTCTGCCCGGAACCCAGAAACTTTTCCATCAGGACTCCTAGGGCCCGTGCCACCAGCTCATCATCGGCGTGGGGGTGCAGGAATCCCACCTGTTTCAGGTACGAAACCACCTGCAGGTGCTCCCGCTTTACCATAGCCAGGGCCATCTTGACCAGCGTTTCGCGCAGCGGAGGCGGGATGGTTCCAACCATTCCAAAATCGAGCACCACCAGCCTGCCGGAGGGGGTAACAAACAGGTTGCCGGGGTGTGGGTCGGCATGGAAAAAACCGTCGACCAGAACCTGCTTGACGTAGGTCTGGACCAGCTTGCGCGCCACCGCTTTCCGGCTTACTCCCGCTCGTTCCAGCCCCGCATAATCAGTTATTTTTATCCCTTCCTCAAATTCCATGGTAAGTACCCGCCGGGTGGTATACTCCCAATAAATCCCGGGGATGATGAGGTCTGCATCACCGGCACTGTTGCGGGCAATGGTTTCCGCGTTGTGACCTTCGTTGATATAATCCAGTTCAGCCTGCACGGTGTCCGCAAACTCGCGGTAGATGGCCTCGACGTCGACCCGCCGGGCCAGGTTGGTGGTGGCCTTCAGGACATCGAGCACCCGCCGGATAGCCCTCAGGTCAATCTGGATCAGCTCCTCGATTCCGGGGCGCTGGATCTTTACGGCTACGGGTGTCCCGTCGGTCAAGGAGCCAAGATGGACCTGTCCCAGGGAAGCGGAGGCCAGGGGAGTCTCCTCCAGGCGGGCAAAAACCTCGCTGCCCGGGCGACCAAACTCGGACTCCACCACCTGGCACAGCTCCTGGAAAGCCACCGGTTCAACCTCATCCTGGAGCTTGGCCAGCTCGCGGGTGGCGGCCTGGGGCAGCATGTCCACCCGGGTGCTGAAGAATTGTCCCAATTTGATAAGAAGCCCGCCCAGCCTTACCGCCGTGTCCCGAAAACGCCTCGCCTGGCTGGTGTACAGTTGTTCCTGCCGGGCTTTCATCCAGGACTCCGAATGCCACAATCTCTTTATCTTGAGCGAGTAGAAAGACCAGATAACGCTGATGAAGAGATGTAAGACGGTCAGGAACCGAACCAGACCTGCCCATGACCTGATGCGCGTCATATTGGCCCCCTTCCTTCTGCAGTCTAAGTTTTATTGGTTGAAGTTGACCTTCCGGCAAAAAACCGGCCCGGGAAGGACCGGTTTACTCCGCTATTCCTCCGGGGTTCCGGCTCTTGGCAGAGCCGGTTTGCCACGGCCGTTGGTTATTCCCTGCCCAGCATTAGCAACAACTCGTCTTCCGTGAGTATGGCGACTCCCAGGCTGACTGCCTTGTCGTACTTGGAGCCGGGGTTTGTGCCCACCACCACGTAGTCGGTTTTTTTGCTAACACTGCCCGTGACCTTGCCGCCAAGAGCCTCGATGGCGGCGGTAGCCTCCGGCCGGGTCATAGATTCCAGCGTGCCGGTGAGAACAAAGGTCTTACCGGCAAACAGAGTACCGGCGGGTGCGGCCGGGACTGTTTCACAGGTGTTAACCCCCGCTTGTTTGAGGCGTTCGATGGTATCCAGGTTACGAGGTTCGGCAAAAAAGGCGATTATGCTTTCCGCCATTTTTTCCCCTACCTCGGGAATGGCCACCAGGTTCTCACGGGTCAAGCTCCTGAAATCATCGATATCCCTGAAGTGTTCGGTCAGAAGCCGGGCGCTTTTCAGTCCCACATGCCTGATGCCCAGGGCATGCAGCAGGCGGGACAGAGGGCGTTTTTTGCTTTCCTGCAGGGCCGCTATCAGGTTGGCGGCAGACTTTTTCCCCATCCTTTCCAACCCGGCCAGTTGCTCTTCGTTTAGGTAATAGAGGTCGGCCACATTTGAGACCAGGCCTTTATCCACCAACTGCTCCACCAGGGCCGGCCCCAACCCTTCAATGTCCATGGCGTCACGGGAAGCAAAAAATACCAGGCTTTCCTTGAGGCGGGCGGGACAGTTTATGTTATCGCAGCGGTAGGCCACCTCACCCGAAAAGCGCACTACTTGCGAACCGCATACCGGACAGCGATCTGGCATCGCGAATTCCATTTCCTTGCCGGTCCTTTTTTCTTTTACCGGCCCAATGATTTCGGGGATCACATCTCCGGCCTTGTGGACGATTACCATGTCGTTAAGCCTGATGTCCCTCTCGCGAATAAGGTCGTAGTTGTGCAGGCTGGCCCGGCTCACCGTGCTGCCCGCCAGAAACACCGGCTCCATCACCGCGGTGGGAGTGATGACTCCGGTCCGCCCGACATTCAATTCAATGCCTAGCAACCGCGTTACCCTTTCTTCGGGGGGGAATTTGTAGGAGGTGGCCCAGCGTGGACTCCTGGCTGTCGACCCCATCATCTCCCGGGCCGCCACCGGATTCAGTTTGATGACCACCCCGTCAATCTCGTATGGCAGTTCATGCCGCTTTTCCTGCCACTCCCCGCAGTACCCGATCACCTCGTCAATCGACGAACAGTAGCGGAAATGAGGGTTAACGGGCAAGCCCAGGCTCGCCAGAAAGTGAAGAGCCTCATGCTGGGTGGATATCTCGCGGCCCTCAAGGTAGAGGATATCGTAGACAAAAACAGCCAGCAACCGGCTGGCAGTAACCCGGGCGTCAAGCTGCCGCAAGGAACCGGCAGCAGCGTTACGCGGGTTGGCAAAGGTTTTTTCTCCTTTTTCATCCCGTTCCCGGTTCAAGCGGGCAAAAGCCTCCTTGGGCATAAAAACTTCTCCCCTCACCTCCAGCCGGGGGATGTTTTCCTGCAGGCGCAAGGGTAGGGGTGTTATGGTTCTAACATTACTGGTTACATCCTCGCCGACCAGCCCGTTACCTCGCGTCGCCCCGCTTACCAGCACCCCGTTCTCGTAAACGAGAGCCACGGAAACACCGTCCAACTTCAGCTCACTTACATAGGTTATCTCGCGCTCAGCAACCCTCTCCCGAATACGACGGTGAAAACTGCGGATTTCCTCGGCACTGAACGTGTTCTCCAGGCTCAACAGGGGCACCCGGTGCCGTACCGTTTCGAAACCTTTCAGGGGCTCCCCACCCACCCTTTGAGTGGGTGAATCGGGCGTTACCAGTTCCGGATGGGCTTTTTCCAGCTCGAACAGCTCCCGCATCAGGCGGTCGTACTCGGCGTCACTGATAAGAGGCTGATCCAGTACGTAGTAGTGATAGTCATGCTTGCGGATCTCGTCCCTCAACTTCTCAATCCTTTGCTGGAGTTCGTGCAAACCTCACACCCCCGAAAGCCAATGAGTAAGCTATGTTTATTATACCGAACCAACCCCGGTTTAAATCAATGTTTTCCATCGCCTGCCGATCTTAACACATGTGGGTACAACCGGTTCAAAAAAAATCAAAGGGGCCTGACCCTGGTCAATGGAGCGATATCGGTCTTCAGGACTTTGGTTCCAGCCTGGTCGAAGTCAATCACGGCAATATCGTCCGCTGTCACTTCCACTACCACGCCCCGACCGAACTTGCGGTGTTGAACCACGTCTCCCATCTCGAGCGCCAGCGGTTCCGACCGGTCCAAGTTGTCCGCGGAGACAGCCCGCCCGGAACCGGGTGTCACCTCCCGGGGCGGAGCAAACAGCTCGTCCGGAATCTCATTCAAGAAACGGGAAGGCAGGTTGCGCATCTCATAACCGTATAACAACCTGTTCACGGCGCTGGTAAGGTACAACCGTTCACAGGCCCGGGTAATACCTACGTAGCATAACCTTCGTTCTTCCTCCATACCCGCCTCGGTTTCGGTACGGTGGGAGGGGAAAATCCCTTCCTCCATTCCCGTCATGAAGACAACAGGAAATTCCAGGCCCTTGGCGCTGTGGAAAGTCATGAGGGCCACCGCGTCGGAGTAATCGGTGTCATCCGCCTCCTGGGTCAAGGCCACCTCGGAGAGAAAGTCCCCCAGATTGCCGGGGCGGGACCGCTCAAACTCCAGCGCTACCGACCTTAATTCCTTCAGGTTGCCCATCCTCTCCTCGGCATCCAACGGGTCCCTCTTGAGCAGGTCCTGTACATAACCGGAAAGCTCCAGCGTCTGGTCGATGAGCTCGGTCATGGGAGCATTTTCGCCCAGATTTTGCAGGTACTTGATGAACCCGTAGAAGTCCTCCAGTACCCCGGCCAGTTTCCTGGAAATACCCGGAATCCGCCCGGGACCGGCCAGGGCCTCCAGCACAGGAAGATTATGGGTTGCCGCGTATTCCTCAATCTTTTTAAGGGTGGCCTCCCCGACACCGCGGCGAGGCAGGTTGATCACTCGCCGGAAGCTAATGATATCCGCAGGGTTGGCCGCCAGCTTCAAGTATGCTAATATATCCCGGACTTCCTTGCGCTGGTAGAAGCCACGCGCTCCCACTACATAATAAGGGATGAAACCGTGCCGGAAAACGTCTTCCAGGTAGCGGGACTGAGCATGAGTACGGTAGAAAACCGCCATGTCCCGGTAGCGGTAACCCTGTTCTCGCACCAGGTGGTTGATGGTACTGGCTATGAATTCGGCTTCCTGGTAGCTGTCCGCCGCCCGGAAGCGTACCAGCCTCTCCCCGGCGGGGTTGCTGGTAACGAGTGTTTTTTCCTCGCGGTCCAGGTTGTTGCTGATGACCGCATTGGCCGCAGCCAGGATAAAGCGGGTCGAACGGTAATTGGTCTCCAGCTTGATCACCCTGGCCTCCGGGTAATCCCGGAGGAACCGCTTGATGTTTTCCGGTTCCGCTCCCCGCCAGCTGTAAATGGACTGGTCCGGATCCCCCACAATAAACAGGTTGTGGTGCCGGGCGGCCAGCAGGTTGGCCCATACGTACTGGCTGTAGTTGGTGTCCTGGTACTCGTCGATCATGATATATTGAAATCTGTCCTGATAGGCAATCAGGACATCTTCGTTTTCTCTGAACAACTTTATGGTCAGACCAATGAGGTCCTCAAAATCGAGCGCGTTCATCTCCTTCAACCGGGCCTGGTACAGGCGAAAAACCTTGAGATACAACTCGACGGCCGCCGCCGGCACCTGGGAACCTCTAAAGTATGCGGCCGGTGAGCGCAGGCTGTTCTTAATCTGTTTGAAATAAAAGCCGACCACCTCGGGCTTTGTCTGGTACTCCTGTATATCGTGCAGGCATTCCTTAATGAGTGCCTTCTGCTCCCCCTCGTCGACGATGGTAAATTCCCGGTGGTAGCCCAGGCGTTCGATTTCCTGGCGAAGGATCCGGTAGCAGGCAGCGTGAAAGGTCTGTACCCACTGGCCGCTGAAGCCGGGCACGAACTGGTTCACTCTTTCCCGCATCTCCCGGGCCGCTTTGTTGGTAAAGGTAATGGCCAGTATATTGCCCGGGCGAACCCCGCGGCCAACCAAGTAAGCCACTCTTTTAGTCAAGACCCGGGTCTTGCCGCTTCCCGCTCCCGCCAGTACCAGGCATGGCCCGTCAAGGTGCAGTACCGCTTCCTTCTGCTCATCATTTAACCCTTCTAGTATATTCATATCTATATTCATATCGACTTTCATCCCCCCAGGAAGCAAAAAGAACGTCCCCTTGCTTCCTTGCTACCTGCGGGACTTTAACTCCCCAAAGACATCCCCCAACTCGATGTCGTGATAGACCATCAATACCAAGAGATGGTACAAGAGGTCGCCTATCTCGTAGATTATTTCTTCTCCCCGGGTGTTCTTGGCGGCGATAATAACCTCGGCGGCTTCTTCCCCTACTTTTTTGAGTATCTTATCCAGCCCTTCGTTGAAAAGATAGCTAGTGTAAGACCCCTGGGGACGAATCTCCTTTCTAAGCCGTATGACATCGTAAAGCTCGTACAGGATGGCGGGGCTACTACTGCGTCTGGGGTAAGTCTGTTCGGGAGCAAAGACCTTATCTGATGTCTCTTCCCCTTCCCAGGTTCGGTAAAAGCAGGAGAAATGCCCGCTATGGCATGCCGCACCTTCCTGCTTTACCAGGAACAGCAAAGTATCCTCGTCACAGTCATAAAATACCTGTTTGACCTTCTGCACATGACCCGACGTCTCGCCCTTCATCCAGAGCGACTGCCGGCTACGGGAATAAAACCAGGTATACCCGGTTTCCAGGGTCTTCTGCAGCGAATTCCGGTTCATGTATGCCAGCATAAGTACCTGCTTGCTGTCAGCATCCTGGATAATGGCGGGCACCAGCCCTTGCTCGTCAAACCTTATCTTGTCCAATAAGCCTTCACTCATAGTCTTACCGTTACTCCCCTTCCCTGCAGGAACTCCTTGGCTTCTCTAACCGTATACTCCCGGTAATGGAATATGGAGGCACATAGCGCCGCGTCCGCCTTACCTTCCACCAGCGCCTCGCGGAGATGTTCGAGGTTGCCTGCTCCTCCTGAAGCGATGACCGGTATATTGACTGTCTCACTGATGGCTCGGGTTAACTCTATGTCATACCCGTCTTTGGTCCCATCCTTGTCCATGCTGGTCAGGAGTATTTCTCCCGCTCCCAGCGATTCTACCCGTTGGGCCCACCACACGGCGTCAATTCCGGTGGAGGTACGCCCGCCGTTGATGTAAACCTCCCACTCTTCCAGTCCAACCTTACGGGCATCGATAGCCACCACTATACATTGACTGCCATAGCGGCGAGCACTCTCCATCACGATGGACGGGGTCTTTATGGCAGCCGTGTTTATGGATACCTTGTCAGCTCCCGCCTGCAGCATGCGGCGGATATCCTCCAGGGTACGGATGCCCCCGCCCACGGTAAAAGGGATGAAGACATTGGCTGCCGTTCTTCGCACTACATCCACCATGGTGTCCCGCTCCTCGTAGGAAGCGGTTATGTCCAGGAAAACCAGTTCATCCGCCCCTTCCCGGTCGTAGAACTCGGCCAGCTCCACCGGATCCCCGGCATCCCTGAGATTGACAAAATTAACTCCCTTGACTACCCTGCCATCATGAACGTCCAGGCAGGGGATGATCCGCTTGGCTAACATCCTCTTCCCCCGTTTCAGACTCCCGCGCCAGCCACAGGGCCTCCTGCAGGCTAACTTTTCCGTCATAAATGGCCTTGCCTATTATTGCTCCTTCGACTCCCAGGCGACCCAAAGAGCTGAGCCGCTGAATATCTTCCCGGCTGGACACCCCGCCCGAGGCGATTATTTTCAAACCCGATTGACAGGCTGCTTCTTCAATGGCCGTAAAATTGGGCCCCTTGAGGAGCCCGTCCTGGGCTATGTCCGTGTAGACCGCGCGGGTGACTCCAATACCCTTCATTTGCTGCAACAGGTCGAGGGCCCGGACCGCGGATACCTCAGCCCATCCCTGTATGGCCACCAGCCCGTCACGGGCGTCTACCCCCAGCACAATTCTTTCCGGCCCAAAACGCCCCAACAGCTCCCGCACGAAATCCGGGCTTTGCAGGGCCCTGGTGCCGATAATGACCCGCGTGGCCCCCAGGGATAGGACCTTTTCAACGTCCTGAATAGTACGCAAGCCTCCCCCAACCTGGAAGGGGATACTCACTTGCCCGGCTATCTCCTCGATAACGGCCAGGTTCCGCGGAGTCCCGGCAAAAGCTCCATCCAGGTCCACCACGTGTAGCCAGCGAGCTCCGCAATCTTCAAATGACCGGGCCACCTCCGCCGGCCGTTCCGAGTAGACGGTCTCGTTCTCCGGCTTTCCCTGTACCAGGCGCACGCAGAGCCCGCCTCTTATATCAATGGCTGGAAAAATGATCATGGTCATAACTCCCCAAAACTTTTGAGCATTCTTAAGCCCAGGCTACTGGACTTTTCCGGGTGAAACTGAGTGGCAAAAAGGTTACCCCTGGCGATGGCACAGGTGAACCGAAGGCCATAGTCACTAACCGCAGCCGTTACCCGTTCATCGTCGGGCACCACGTAATATGAGTGCACGAAATAAAAATACGACCCTGCGGGAATGTCATTGAAGATCGGCACCTGCTGGCGGTATTCCACCTGGTTCCAGCCCATGTGCGGCACCTTTCCTACCGCAGGCGGCAGCCGGGTAACCCGACCCCTTATAATATCCAGGCCCTGATGCCGGCCATCCTCTTCACTCTCGGTGAAAAGCAGTTGCAGCCCCAGGCAAATACCCAGAAACGGCTTGCCTTCCCGGATAACCTGGTGAATGGCTTCATCCAACCCCAATCTTTTTAGATTCTTAATGGCATCGGCAAAAGCTCCCACCCCGGGAAGGATGACCTTCTCGGCTCCCGCCACCTGGTTGGCATCCGAGGTTACCGTCACCTGGAAACCGAGCTTCTCCATGGCTTTATGCACACTGCGCAGGTTACCCATCCCATAGTCGATTATCGCTATCAAACTGCTTTCCCTTCTCCCCTATCCCATAAATCTGGTATGCAAATAGACGCTGACAACTTATTCATCACGCACGCGACTACACCAATCTTTACCAGGAATGTGTTTACCGAGGCAAGCGACTTATAAACGAGTCCGGCACTCAGCTGTCTCTGCTCAAACGACAGAACAAACGCACCTTGACGGCCAGACATTGCCATTATTAGGCACGAGTAAGGGGCTGTGATCCGACATAAGTGTCTGAGGTACGCAAGTTATCACCAAACTCTCCTGCCCCTCGGGGTACCGCGAAAGGATGAGAACTACATGCTTGAGTTATGCCGTTTACAGTTTACCCTTGGTAGACCAAACGCCTTCGATACGGGGTTCATAGGAGACCGCCTCTTTGAGGGCCCGGGCAAACGCCTTGAAAACCGCCTCCAGGATGTGGTGGCTGTTGCTCCCCCGAATCAGATCGATGTGCACGGTTACGCCGGCATTATTCACCACCGCCCGGAAGAATTCCTCCACCAGTTCGGTGGCAAAGCTGCCCACCCGCTCGCTGGGAACCGGCACGGAATAGGAGAGGTACGGACGTCCGGAAAGATCTACCACCACTCTCGCCAGGGCCTCGTCCATAGGCACGGTGGCATAACCGTAGCGGCTTATACCCCTTTTGTCCCCCAGGGCCTGCTGCAGGGCCAGGCCGAAACATACCCCGATGTCCTCTACCGTATGGTGATCATCAACTTCGGTGTCACCCCGCGCCCACACCTTAAAGTTGCACAGGCTATGCGTGGCAAAAAGTGCCAGCATATGACCCAGAAACGGCATCTCAATGTCGATCTGATAGTTGCCGGTTCCGTCCAGTTCCAATTGCAGCAATATCTCGGTCTCGTTGGTCTTACGGTGAATTTCTGCACTCCTGAGTTCATCACTCATTCCGGAATATCCTCCCTTCTCACCCTGATTGAATTAGCATGGGCGGTTAGCCCCTCTACCTCCGCCAGGGTAATTATGTCCTGCCGGGAAGCCTGCAGACCCTTGCGGGAATAGAAAAGCACACTGGACTTTTTCAAGAAGGTGTCGACCGTTACCGGCGAATAGAAGCGGGCCGTTCCCCCGGTAGGCAGGATATGATTGGGCCCGGCATAGTAGTCTCCCACCGGTTCCGGGGTATTTTCTCCCAGGAAAATAGCTCCAGCATTCTTAATATTCCCTAACCAGGCAAAAGGATGCTCCACCACGACCTCCAGGTGCTCGGGAGCCACCCGGTTGGCAACCTGGCAGGCTTCTTCCAGGTTCTCCACCAGGATGAAGGCTCCGTAATCGCGCAAGGCTTGTTCAATTATCGAACGGCGAGAGAGGGATGGCAACTGCTGTTTAATCTCCGCTTCCACCTGGTCAATTATCTCTTCACTGTCGGTAACCAGCACCGCACGCGCCAGCACATCATGCTCCGCCTGGGACATCATGTCTGCCGCCAGGTAGGCGGGGTTGGCCGTTTGGTCGGCTATAATCAAGATCTCGCTGGGGCCGGCCAGCATGTCAATGTCGGCATCGCCATAGACGGCTTTCTTAGCCAGGGTTACGTATATGTTGCCCGGGCCGGTAATCTTGTCCACCCTGGGAACCGTACCCGTCCCCCAGGCCAGGGCAAAGACAGCCTGAGCCCCGCCCATCTTGTAAATCTCATCTACCCCCGCTTCGGAAGCTGCCACCAGAGTATACGGGTTGACTTTCCCGCTGGCGTCCGGAGGGGTCACCATTACGATTTCTTCCACCCCGGCCACAGCGGCGGGAATGGCGTTCATCAAGACCGAAGAAGGGTAGGCCGCCGTTCCTCCCGGAACGTAAATACCCACTCGCCGAAGGGGACGATAGAGCTGCCCGACAATGTTTCCCATTTCATCCGGTTCCATCCACGAGTTTCTTAATTGTTTTTGGTGAAACAGGCTTATGTTTTCGAGCGCCGCCAGCAGGGCGGACAGAAACCTATCGTCCACCGCAGCGTAAGCCTCGTCAATCTCGCGCTCGGTCACCCGGAAATTATGCGGCCCGATCTCAGCCCCATCAAACTTGCGGGTGAATTCAAAGACGGCCTCGTCGCCCCGGGCCCGGATCTCCTTCCCAATGTCGTCCACCCGGGCCTGGATATCCTCCAACCCCGCGTACGACATGGCCAGAAATTCTTCCAGTTCGGGTGTACCAGCCTTTAAACGCCTAATCATTTTTTCACTCCCTCATTCTTGACTACTTCGCTTATTTTTTCTATGAGAGGTTGCAGTTGTTGATGGTTTACCCGGTAGCTTATGCGATTAACGATCAGACGGGCGGTGGATTCCATTATCTCCACCAGTTCTACCAGATTGTTCTCACGGAGGGTCCGGCCCGATGACACGATATCCACAATCATGTCCGCGATACCCATTAAGGGCGCCAGCTCAATATTCCCATGCAGTTTAACTACCTCGACCTGCAACCCCTGGCTGCGAAAGAACTCCTCGGCCACCCTGGGAAACTTGGTAGCCACCCGCCGGTAATTGAACCTGGTCAGTGGAGCACCCTTTTTCTTTGTGGGTACCGCCACCACGAAACGGCAGTAGCCAAACCCCAGATCCACCATCTCAAAGACGTCCTTTCCCTGCTCAACGATAATATCTTTACCGACTATACCCAGGTCGGCGGCCCCGTGTTCCACATAGGCCGGGACATCAGTCGGACGACACATAATGTACCGCAGTTTATGTTCAGGAAACTCATATACGAGTGTCCGGGACTCCTCATCAACCCCCTGGGTGGGGAGTCCCAAAGAGCCCAGTAATTTCATACATGGCTCTAACAGCCGGCCCTTGGGCAGGGCAATGGTCAGGGCATCAGTTAGCATTTTATAGATTGCCCCCTTATTCACTTAGCTTATTATCATTCTAATCGACAAGTACGAGCCTGCAGTTACGCTGCCGGCAAAGCATCTCCAATTCTTCGCGGGTCTGCCCCTGCACGTCGAGCCCCACTATCCAACCTTCGTTCCGCAGGCGCTTGGCCGCCTCCATAACCCTGGCCAGGTCTCGGCCCGCCACGATGCACTTGGGCTCAGCCAGGGCCGGTGGTTCCTGCATAGCCAGTAATACCCTTTCCACTCCGATGGCAAAACCGGTGGCCGGGTTGGGCCAGCCAAAACGTTCCATGACATTGTCGTATCTTCCCCCACCCAGCAAGGGGTAACCCAGGTTGGATGAGTATCCTTCGAACACCACGCCGGTGTAATAATCAAGACCTCTCAGCACCCCCAGGTCGATCACCACCCGGTCCTCGACCCCAAAAGCCTGCAGGGCGTGGAAAAGTCTCTGCAACTCGTGTACCCCGGCCACAGCACCGGGCACCCGGGAAATACCGGGAACGCGCTCGAGTATCTCCAATCCTCCGTGCAAAACCGGAAGCATGAGGAAGGCCTCCCTTATATCGCCCGGCAGGGCCCAACCGGCGAGTTCCTTCTCCAAAGTCACCAGGTCTTTCTTGATTACCAGTAACTTAAGTTCTTCCTGCTCATCGCGCAGCAAGCCACTCTCTTGTAGCAAGCCGTTGAAAATGCCAATGTGGTTTAGGCTTAACTGGAAATCAGTTACCCCCAGCAGGTTCATGGTCTCGACCGCCAGGGCTATGACTTCCGCATCTGCCCTTTCACCGGAGGCCCCCACCATTTCCACCCCAATCTGCCAGAATTCATTGTACTTTCCCCGCTGGGGGGAATTGCACCTGAACACGTTAGCCTGGTAAAAAAGCCGCAGGGGCAGGGGCTCCTCTCTCAGCTTGGTAGAGGCCAACCTGGCAATCGGAATGGTCATGTCAGGGCGCAAGGCCAGCAAACGCCCGTCACGGTTCTGGAACAGAAAGAGTTCTTGCTGGTCTGCGCCGGTGCCGGCTGATTCGATCGCATCAAGGTATTCCACTATCGGGGTAATTACCTCCTGGTAACCCCAGCTGGCAAAAAGCGCAGCAGCTTGTTCTTCTACTTTTCTTTTCAACTTTACCTCCCCGGGCAGGAAATCCTTGAACCCGGGCGGTATTTCCCTGGTTTTCATTCGGCTTTTTTCTCCTTTAAACGTTCTAGGACGAGCTGGTAACCTTTGGCCCCGTAATGCAGGTATCTTTTTACCCTGCTGATGGTGGCAGTGCTGGCGCCGGTCTGCCCGGCAATACTGGTGTAAGTGTAGTTCTCACTCAGCATGCGCGCCACTTCCATCCGTTGGGCCATGGCCTTGACCTCGGAGATGGTGCACAAGTCGTCTAGCAGCCGGTAGCACTCGTCTTCGTTCTTGATGCTTACCAACGCCTTCACCAGTTGGTCTGTATGCTCATCCCTCCAATTCGGTTGATACATAACAACTCCTCCCCCACAAACCTCATAGTAGTTTAACATCATTGATTATGAGTTCAAACTTGCACTGAAGAAACTCCGCTGCTCTTTTACACATAAGCATCTTGGTCAGAAATATTTCAAAGTATTCCATAACTGAACAGTAGCGGGTGTCAATCTTGAGCCGCAAGGTGATAACCCGCTTGTCAGCATCCACTAGCAAAGCCGATTCCGTGGCCGCAAAATTCACCCGGTCGCGGGTAGTAAAAGATGCTTGGGCCGTTTTCCTAACCCTGGTCTGGTGAACATCGGACTTATCAGCTAAAATAACCGCCGCCGCTACCGTGTTGACCGACTGTCCCTGAGCATGCTCCTCGTGGTTGCCTATCGCAGCGATTATCGTGGCGATCTCCTCCCCGTCCATACCCAAGTCCACCAGCATCTCAAACACCATGATGGCCCCGGACATACCGTGACCATACCGGTTAACCACATTCCCTATATCGTGCAAATAGCCAGCAATAGCGGCTAGTTCGGCATCCCGTTGCGGATAGCCCAGGGTGTTAAGGATATCATAGCTCAAGAAAGATACCAGCTCGGCATGACGCTGGTTATGCTCTATGGCCCCGATGTGTCCGATAAAGGCATTGCCTTGGTTCATGTATGCTCCCAGAATTGAGTTGCGTTTGATGGCTTCCAGAGTAACGATAGCTCCTGGTTGTTTCACTTATACATCCTCCTTGAGCCTGGACAGGAGTTTTTGAGCCTGATTATGCACATGAGCGGTATGGGGAATGGCTTGCAGGAGTTGTATCGCCTTCTGGCGGGCACCCCGTTCCGCCAGTTCCTTGGCCGCCAGGTAGGTCCGGTAATATTCTTTCTGGGCCTCGGCAGCCTCTATCTTTTTACGGGCCTTATCTCGCTCCAGGGGCTCCAACTCACGGTACTTGTCGATGGCCTGATCATACCTGCCTTCCGCCAGCAAGACATCACCAGCCCTGGTTATCTGCTTTATCTGCAGTCTCTCCTGGAAATTGTATACCAGGATACCGTAGACCCCGAGAAGGCTCACCAGTACTACTCCGGACAGCACCCAGGCAACACTGTACCGGGGCTGACGTCGCCACCAGGCAAACACAAGTACGAAGGGACCCCCAACCAGGATAGTCATCTTGATAAAGAACCTGGTAGGTGTGTAAACAAGCAGGGCTCCTACCAGTATTAGTAAAAAGAAAAACGCCGGTTTTCGGAAAGCGGAGTTGCCCATATAAGTCACCTCACCGTTCCAGGGCTTTGCGGCCTATATCGGTCCGGTAATGCACTCCGGGAAACTGAACCTTGGGGACTTCAGCGTATACTCTGTCAATCGCCGTACGGATATCCGGTCCTTTGGAGACGATGCCAAGTACCCGCCCCCCGTCCGTAACCAGGCTCTCCCCTATTCTCTTGGTCCCGGCATGGAAAACCAGGGTTTCGGGGGACAGGCTATCCAGCCCACTTATCTCCAGTCCCCTGGAGTAGTCACCCGGGTAACCACCAGATGCCAGTACCACACAAACACAAGCCTCCGCACTGAAAGAAACGGCTGCCTTGTCCAGAGCACCATCCACCACGGCCTCCAGGAGGGGCAGCAGATCACAATCCAGGCGGGGGATCACTACCTGGGTTTCCGGGTCCCCGAACCGGGCATTAAATTCCAGTACCCTGGGACCTTCCGCGGTGACCATCAATCCCGCGTAGAGAACTCCTTGATAAGGACAGCCCTCCGCGGCCATGGCTCTTACGGTAGGTACCAGTATGTCATGCAACACCGTTTGGTGCAGCTCTGGGGTGTAAACCGGCGCGGGTGAATAAGCCCCCATGCCCCCGGTGTTGGGTCCCTGATCATTATCAAACACCCTTTTGTGATCCTGGGCCGCTACCAGAGGAACCACATGCTCCCCATCAACCAGGGCAAACACGCTGACCTCTTCCCCTACCAGGCATTCCTCTATCACCACCCGGTCCCCGGCCTCGCCGAAAACCCGTTTTACCATCATATCCTGAAGGGCTTCCACCGCTTCCGCCTCGCTGTGGACAACCACCACACCCTTGCCGGCAGCCAGGCCATCGGCTTTGATAACTACGGGAGCTTGGCTCCCGCCCAAGAAGCAGGCCCGGGCATAGGAAACAGCCTCCTCGATGCGGTCAAAAACCCGGTATGCTGCCGTGGGAATTCCATACTTCTGCATCAGGTTCTTACTGAACACCTTGCTTCCCTCTATACGGGCGGCCAAACCGGAAGGGCCGAATATCCTGAGGTGGTTGGCTTTAAAGACGTCAACCAGCCCGGCCATGAGGGGCGCTTCCGGCCCCACCACCGTAAGGTCAATTTGCTGCTCGCGGGCAAACTGCAGGAGTCCCTCGATATCTGTGGGGCTGATGGCCACACACTCCGCCTGCCCGGCAATACCGGCATTGCCTGGGGCGGCAAACACCTGGCCCACTTCCGGGCTCGCGGCCAGCTTCCAGACCAGGGAATGTTCTCGTCCCCCCTGACCCACTACCAGTACCTTCTTCTTACCCATATTTCACCCCTGCTATGAAAATAGTTTGAAACCGCAGATGCACGCTAATCAACGCACGAACTTCAGTGTTTGAAGTGACGAATACCGGTAAACACCATGGCAATGCCATGGCGATTGCATTCTTCAATGCTTTCCTCGTCACGGATGGAGCCGCCGGGCTGGATGATGGCGGTTATGCCGTAACGCGCCGCCAGCTCCACGGTATCTTTAAACGGGAAAAAAGCATCCGAAGCCAGGACCGCTCCGGCGGCCTTTTCTCCAGCCTGCTCCAGGGCCAGACGGGCAGCTCCCACCCGGTTCATCTGCCCCGCACCGACACCCAGCGTCATCCCGTCCTTGGCCACCACGATGGCGTTTGACTTTACGTGTTTGACCACCTTCCAGGCAAAGAAAAGTTCCCTGAGTTCTTCTCCAGACGGTTGCCGGGCAGTGACAACCGTGAGGTCCTCCGTCCTCAGCCGGTGACGGTCCATCTCCTGTACCACAAAACCGCCCTCCACCGATTTCACCTGCAAGTCGGCCGCGCCGGCGAGAGGCAGTGACAGCACCCGCAGGTTTTTCTTGGTTCTCAGGATTTCCAGGGCCTCCGCGTCGTAATCCGGAGCAATCACTACTTCCATAAAGGGCCCGGTTATTTTCACGGCTGTCTCGACATCGACCTTGCGGTTGAGGGCAATTATGCCCCCGAAGGCGGATACCGGGTCAGCAGCGAAGGCCCTCTCGTAAGCTTCGGCGAGGCTGGAACCCAGGGCAGTCCCGCACGGATTGGTATGCTTGATTATGACGCAGGCCGGTTCATCGAACTCCCGGACCAACGCCCAGGCCGCTTCAGTATCAATTATGTTATTATATGAAAGTTCCTTGCCATTCAACTGGCGGGCATTGGGCAGTCCTGTTCCTGCCAGAGCTTGGCGATAAAAAGCCGCTTTCTGGTGAGGGTTCTCCCCGTATCTCAGCTCATAGACCTTTTCTCCCGCCAGGGACAGCACGTCCGGGAATTGAACATTCAGAAGGCCGGCAAGATATGACGAGATCATGGCATCGTAAGCGGCGGTGTGGCTGAAAGCCTCCATGGCCAGCCGGAGACGGAACTCGGGAGCCAGGTCGCCTTTGCTTTCCAATTCTTTAAGCACTGAGGCGTAGTTGGCCGGCTTGACCACCACGATAACATTCTGGTGGTTTTTGGCTGCCGCCCTCACCATGGCCGGTCCTCCAATGTCAATGTTTTCAATAGCCTCTTCCAGGGTCACTCCCGGCCGCGAAACCGTCTCCCGGAACGGGTAAAGGTTAACGGCTACAATATCGATGGGGGTAATGTTATTTTCCTCCAGCTGGTGCAGGTGGTCCGGAGTACGCCTGGCCAGGATGCCTCCGTGGATGGCCGGGTGCAGGGTTTTTACCCTCCCGTCCAGTATCTCCGGGAACCCGGTAACCCCGGCCACCTTGGTAACTTTAACTCCCGCTTCCTGTAACACCTGAAAGGTGCCACCGGTGGAAATAATCTCGTAGCCCAGTCTCTCCAATCCCCGGGCGAACTCTATCACTCCCTCTTTGTTTGACACGCTTATCAAAGCTCGCTTGGCCATGGTCGAAACCTCCTTTAATAGTAGAACCCCAATTTTCTTGATTAAGGCCGACGCCATTATCGTTCACCCATGAAAACAAGTCTGGGCCCGTACCCCCATGGCATCTCGGGTGCCATCATTAAGCCTGAAAATAAAACATAAGTTAATCAATTGAATAATTCGCCCTCACAGTAAAAGAACAATAGTGTCGCCCAGCCAGCAAATAAAACAAATTTCAGCGCTACTCTGCGTCCATCAGCTGTATCAGCGGTTTCATTTCGGGGACAGTATTCTTACTTTCCTGCCCTCGATTACCACCCGGCCGGAAGCGATTAACTGCAAGGCTTCCGGGTAAAGGCGGTGCTCCTCCTCAAGAATGCGCGCGGACAGGGTGTCCTCAGTATCATCAAAATAGACGGGTACCACTGCCTGCAGGATAATGGGGCCGGTGTCCACCCCTTCATCTACAAAGTGTACGGTACACCCGCTATAGCGCACCCCGTATTCCACGGCCTGTAGCTGGGCGTGCAGCCCGGGGAACGCGGGAAGTAGAGCGGGATGAATGTTAACCGTTTTGTGGCGAAACTCGCGCAGGAAGGTTTGGCCCAGAATTCGCATGTATCCGGCCAGGACCACCAGATCGGCCCCTGCCTCCTGGCAGGCTTTAACCATGGCCTGTTCGTAAGCCTCGCGGCTCGTAAATGAAGCCGGAACAATAAGGCGGCTCTCAATACCCCGCCGGTGGGCCTTCTCCAGGGCCGGAGCACCCGGTTTGTCGCTGATCAGTATCACCACTTCGGCATGCAACCGGTTTTCGTCAATTGCCTGGCATATGGCTTCAAAGTTGCTGCCCCGTCCCGAGGCCAGCACTGCCAGGCGCAATTTGGGGGAACCGGTACTCATTTGATGATTACTCCTTTTTCTCCGGTAATTATCTTACCTATTACTATAGGTTTTTCTCCCCCGGACTGCAATAATCTACAGGCCCGGTCGGCATCTGTCTCCTCAACCACCAGGATAAAACCAATGCCCATGTTAAAGGTTCGGAACATCTCCGCATCGTCCACCGCGCCGGCTTTCTGCAGCAGTTGAAAAACAGGAACCGGTGGTAGTTGACATTTACGGATGAGTGCCGCGTGCCCGTCGGGAAGAATGCGTTTCAGGTTTTCCGGTATTCCGCCGCCGGTAATATGAGCCATCCCTTTGACTTCGATTTCATTTACCAGCCTGAGGACACTCTTTACATAGATTCGGGTAGGAGTAAGAAGCTCTTCTCCCAGAGTTTTATCCAGTTCGGCCACTCTCTCTTCCAGCTTCAACCCGGCATGGTCCAGTAGTATCTTGCGCACCAGTGAATAACCGTTGGAGTGGATTCCGGAAGAAGCCAGTCCAATGATGACCTGGTTATCCCTGATACAGCTGCCGTCGATGAGCCGGTCCCGGTTGACCGCTCCCACGGCAAAACCGGCCATATCGTACTCGTCTTCCGCATAAAAGCCCGGCATTTCCGCGGTCTCGCCCCCCACCAGGGCGCAACCCGCTTCCAGGCATCCCCGGGCTATACCCCTGACCAGTCCCTCCACCATCTCGGGAACGAGTCTACCCACCGCCAGGTAATCCAGAAAAAAAAGCGGTTCGGCGCCGTGTACCAGAATATCATTAACACACATGGCCACCAGATCAATGCCTACCGTGTCGTGAACCCCGGCCATCTGGGCAATTCGCAACTTGGTACCTACCCCATCAGTCCCCGATACCAGCACCGGGTCGGTAAACTTCTTCGTATCCAGTGCAAAAAAGCCGCCAAACGACCCGATATCGGCCAGAACCTCCGCCCGCCTGGTCTGCCTGACCCACGGTTTGATAAGTTCTACCGACCGCTCAGCGGCATCAATGTCCACTCCGGCCGCTTTGTAACTCATGCCACCGGACACCGCTCCACACCCTCTTTCTTAGTCGTCTACCGGAATGGGATAGTTGCCGTTAAAACAGGCGGCACAAAACCAGTCCTTGTCAGTGTTAAACACCGAAAACATCCCTTCCACACTCATATAATGAAGACTGTCTGCCCCGATAAAGTTACGGATGCCTTCCACATCCATCTTGGCAGCAATGAGTTCATCCCGCCGTGAGGTATCGATACCGTAAAAGCACGGATAAATGGTGGGCGGAGACGCCACTCTCATGTGCACTTCGGTAGCCCCAGCTTCTTTCAGCATGTTGACGATCTTCTTGCTGGTAGTACCCCGGACAATGGAATCGTCAACCATTATGACCCGCTTGCCCTTTACCGCTTCTACCACCGGATTGAGTTTCAGTCTCACCCCCAGATCGCGCATCTGCTGGGTAGGCTGGATAAAGGTTCGCCCGATATAACGGTTTTTCATCAGTCCTTCCTCGAAGGGGATCCCGGACTCCTCCGCAAAACCGAGTGCGGCCGAGGTTCCCGAGTCGGGAACCGAAATGACTATGTCCGCCGCCGTACTGCTTTCCCGGGCCAACTGGCGGCCCATGGCACGCCGGGCCCGGTTTACGTTGATGCCATCAATAGTACTGTCCGGACGGGCAAAGTATATATACTCAAATATGCAGTGCGCACAGTTTGGGCACGTCAATCCCTGAATAGACCTCAAGCCCCGGGAGTCGACAACTACGATTTCCCCCGGCGCGATATCCCGCACAAACCTGGCTCCCACCGTATCCAGAGCACACGTTTCGGAGGCCAGTACGTAGTTCCCGCCAATCTCTCCCAGGCACAGCGGCCGGATGCCAAATGGGTCCCTGAATCCTACCAGCTTGTCTTCCGTCGTGAGGACTACCGAATACGCCCCCCTAATATCGATCATCGCTTTAACCAGGGCATCTTCCAGCCGATCCTGGGAATAACGGGCCAAAAGGTTGGCTATAACCTCGGTATCCGTAGTGCTCTGAAACACCGAGCCCAGGGTGGCCAGGCGCTCGCGCAGCTCATTGGTATTAACCAGGTTACCGTTATGCCCGAGAGCCACCATACCCCGCAAGTAACTGAATACGAGGGGCTGGGCGTTAACCAGCTGGCTATCACCGGTAGTGGAATAACGGACATGCCCCACCGCAATTTTCCCCGGCAAACGAGCGATTATCTCCGGGGAAAACACCTCGGAAACCAGCCCCATTCCTTTGTGGAGCTGTATATTTTGGCCGTTGGACACGGCAATACCGGCACTTTCCTGCCCCCGGTGCTGCAAGGCGTAAAGGCCGTAAAACGTGGTCCGGGCGGCATCGGTGGATTCCTGGGCCGCATCCTTCAGGTAAATGCCGAAAACCCCACAGGCCTCTTTCATCTTATCCTCTAGCTCATAGCACATCTAATAGCTCCTCCCCAAATAGAAGTAGCCTCGTCGAGGGCCAGGTTAATAATCTCCTTTCCATCCACCCGGTACACCAGCCGGTCTCCGCCGACCTCTCCCAGGACCCTAGCGTCGATGAGGTGGCCTTCCGCCAACGCCATCACGTCACCCAGCAACATCCTGGGCACGCTAACCACCACCCGGGTAGGGGCCTCACTGAAAAGAACCCCGTCGGCTCGTCCGGCTATGGATTCCAGATTGACGACAAATCCTCGCTCGCCCTGGATGGCACATTCGGCCAGGGCTATGGCCATTCCACCCTCGGAAATATCATGACAGGAGTTCACCATTCCCTTCCGGATCACCAGCTGGAGAAGTTGCAGCAGCATTTTCTCCTCGTCCAGGTTAACTTCCGGGACCGCACCGGTTACCAACCCGTGCTCGATTTTCAGGTATTCACTGCCCCCCAGCTCGCTACCGTAGCTACCCAGTAACACAATCAGGTCCCCGTCATGCTTGAAAGACATATCCATGTGGGCTTCTATGTCTTCCAGAACGCCTACCATCCCCACCACCGGGGTGGGATAAACGGCTTCTCCTTTGGTTTCATTGTAAAAGCTAACATTACCGCTTACTACCGGTGTATCAAGTTGACGGGCGGCAGCTGCCATGCCCTGAATGGTGTTTTTGAACTGCCAGAATATATTGGGTTTCTCCGGGTTACCAAAGTTGAGGCAGTTGGTGAGCGCCAGGGGTCGGGCTCCAGTACAGGCCAGGTTCCGGGCTGCCTCACATACCGCCAGCATCCCACCCCGGTAAGGATCCAGGTAAACCATGCGGCCGTTACCGTCAACCGTAAGGGCTATCCCCTTGCCCGTGCCTTTGACCCGCAGAACCGCGGCGTCTCCTTTACCCGGTACCACAACGGTGTTGGTCATGACCTGGTAATCGTACTGGGTAAATACCCATTCCTTGCTGGCTATGTTGGGCGAAGCCAGCAGGTCTCGCAGCACCCGGTTGTAGTCAAGGGGTTCCGGCAGCGTCGACGGGTCGAATTCCCGATGTTGCCGGTAGTAAGCAGGTTCCTCTTCAGTGCGATGGTAAACCGGGCACATCTTGGTTAGCGCGGCAACCGGTACCTCCCCGGCCACTTTGTCTCCTTCTTTAACCCGGAACATCCCGTCGCCGGTAACTTTACCGATTACCGTGGCATCCAGACCCCACTTCGCGAATATCTGCCGTATGCGCTCCTCCTGGCCCGGCCGGGGACAGATGAGCATCCGTTCCTGCGACTCGGACAGCATTACCTCGTAGCGGGTCATGCCCTGCTCCCGGCGCGGCACCCGCAGGACGTCTATCTCTACCCCCCGCCCCTCTTTACTGGCCATCTCCGCTGCCGAACTGGTAAGGCCGGCGGCGCCGAGGTCTTGCGCCCCGAATACCAGACCTTCCTGAATGATCTGCAGGCAGGCCTCTATAAGCAGTTTCTCCATGAACGGGTCCCCTACCTGTACCGATGGTCGCTTCTCGGCAGACTCCTCCGAGAGTTCCTCAGAGGCAAAGGTAGCCCCGTGGATACCATCTCGGCCTGTTTTCGCCCCGACCAGCATCAAGGGGCTTCCGATCTCCCCGGCCACGGCCAGGGCCAGTTCATCGACGTTCACCAGGCCCACACACATGGCATTTACCAGGGGATTGCCCCGGTAACTTTCCTCAAAATACACCTCTCCGGCCACCGTCGGGATGCCCAGGCAATTGCCATAGCCGCCGATTCCCGACACCACCCCGGCAAACAGGTATTTTACCCGCTCGTCGTGCAGGGGGCCGAAACGCAAGGAATTAAGCGAAGCTATAGGGCGGGCTCCCATAGTAAAGATATCCCGCACGATACCTCCTACTCCGGTGGCTGCCCCCTGGTACGGTTCGATCGCCGAAGGGTGGTTGTGACTCTCAATCTTGAAAACCACGGCCTGGCCATCCCCGATATCTACCACGCCCGCGTTTTCCCCCGGTCCCTGGATAACCTGCGGGCCTTCGGTGGGAAACAGTTTCAAGACCGGACGGGAATTCTTGTAGCCACAGTGTTCCGACCACATTACTGCAAACATGCCTAGTTCCAGGTAGTTCGGATCCCGGCCCAGTATCTCTTGCACCATCCGGTACTCTTCATCAGTCAACCCCATCTGCTGCCATACCGGTTTATCCTTCATTACCTGCCACCTTCCTTGAACCATTTAACCATGGAGGCCAGAATATAATACCCGTCTTCGCCGCCCAGCACCTTTTCCGCGCACCTTTCGGGGTGGGGCATCATTCCCAGCACATTGCGCTCTTGGTTGACAATCCCGGCGATATTGGCCCGCGAACCGTTCGGATTCGGATCACGGTAGGTGAATACGATCTGCCGGTTCCGGCGGAGCTCATCCAGCACCTGCTCATCGCAGAAGTAGTTCCCTTCCCCGTGGGCGATGGGAACCCTTATGACCTGCCCTTCCTCCAGCAGGCAGGTAAAGGGGGTATCGGCTGTCTCCACCCGGAGCTCCACGGTTAGACACCGGAACTGCAGGCTGTCATTACGCAGCATCGCCCCGGGCAACAGTCCTGCTTCCAGAAGTATCTGAAACCCGTTGCAGATGCCGATAACCAGTCCTCCCCTTTGGGCGAACTCAACTACTGACGGCATAACCGGCGACAGGCTGGCTATAGCCCCGGTGCGCAGGTAATCACCGTAAGAAAAGCCGCCCGGCAGGACCAGAGCATCAAACCCGGCCACACTGGTTTCGCCATGCCAAATGTACTCGACCTCTTCTCCCAGTACCTCTTTAATTACGTGGTAGCAGTCGGCATCACAGTTGGAACCCGGAAATACGACTACGCCGAATTTCATGTTACTCAACCTCCACGACTTCCACCTCATACTGTTCGATAACCGGATTGGCAAGCAGCTTGTCACACATCTCCACGAGTTCCCGGTAAGCAGCCTCCGGGCTATCCTGGTTCAACCACACTTCTATATACTTACCCACCCTTACATCCCGGACTTCTTTGTAATCAAGAACATGGAAGGACTTCTTCACCGCTTCCCCCTGAGGATCTAGCACTCCCTTCTTGAGAGTGATAAGCACCTTGCCCTTATACATCCTGGGCACCCCCCTCAATCCTTTGCAGCACTTCGATATATGCCTCCCGCTCCTTACCAAGATCCCTGCGGAAACGGTCCTTGTCCATCTTCTCCCCTGTACTGACATCCCAGAGCCGACAGGTATCGGGGGATATCTCGTCACCAAGTATAACCCGCCCCTTGTGCAGGCCAAATTCCAGCTTAAAGTCGACTAATTCCAGACCCCGTTCGAGGAAAAACGGTTGCAGTACCTGGTTAATACGAAAAGCCAGGGTGCGCATCTCTTCCAGCTGTTCAGCGGTAGCCCATCCCATGGCTAAAATATGGTAGTCGTTCACCATTGGATCATGCAGCTCGTCTGACTTGTAATAGAACTCCAGTACCGGCCTGGCCAGGGGTGTCCCTTCTTTGAGACCCAGCCTTTCGGCCAGGCTACCCGCCACCTTATTCCTTACCACAACCTCCACCGGGATGATGGATAGCTTTTTGGTCAGCATCTGCCGCCCGTTTACCAGCTTCACCATATGGGTGGGAATACCGTGCTCTTCCAACCGCCTGAACAGCACCGCGGAAACCCGGTTGTTGACAATTCCTTTACACTCGATGCTTCCTTTCTTCTTCCCGTCGAAGGCAGTGGCGTCGTCCTTGTACTCAATAATCACCAGGTCCTCATCATCCGTAGTATAGATTCGCTTGGCCTTGCCCTCATAAAGAAAAGTCCTTTTCTCCACACTCATCACCCCTAATTCAACCCGCTTCGGGTAAAAATATAGTCCACATACCTGGTGTAATGGGAATAGTCGAAGATACTATCAATCTCCCGCTTGTCGAGCCGCCTGGTTATATCCTCGTCCCGGGCGACCAGTTCCTTTAGGGGCACGCGTTCAGCCCAGGCCTGCATGGAGTTTCTTTGTACCCAGCGGTAGGCTTCCTCCCGCAAAACCCCCTTGTTGACCAGGGCCAGCATCAACCGCTGGGAAAAAACCAAACCCAGGGTCTTGTCCAGGTTGGCCCGCATGTTTTCTTCATGAACCACCAGCCCTTTCATGACCGTGGTGAACTTGTCCAGGATATAATCGAGCAGGATGCAGCTATCCGGAATGATAACCCTTTCCACCGAGGAATGGGTCAGATCTCGCTCGTGCCACAGAGCCACGTTTTCGAGGCCTGCCAGAGCATTACTCCGGATCACCCGCGCCAGCCCGGCCACCCTTTCACTGATCATGGGGTTGCGCTTGTGCGGCATGGCCGATGAGCCTTTTTGTCCCTGGTAAAACGGTTCTTCAGCTTCCAGCAGATCGGTCCTTTGCAGGTTACGAATCTCGGTAGCCATCTTTTCCAGCGAGCTGGCGATAACCGCCAGGGCAGTAAGGAATTCAGCATGGCGGTCACGCTGGATGACCTGGGTCGATACCCGACACGGCTTCAGTCCCAACCGGGAACACACATACTCCTCGACCACAGGGGGGATGTTGGCAAACGTACCCACCGCCCCCGAAATCTTCCCGTAACTGATTACCTCCCGGGCTCTTTCCATGCGCTCGCGGTTGCGGTCCATCTCCGTGTACCACAACGCCATTTTCAGGCCAAAGGTGAGCGGCTCCGCGTGCACACCATGAGTCCGGCCCACCATAAGCGTATACTTGTGCCGGCGGGCCTGCTCCCCGATAACCTGCTGCAAGCGCTGCAGCTTGTCCAGAATCAGACCGGCCGCTTCCCGCATCTGCAAGGCCAGACCCGTATCCAACACATCCGAAGAGGTCATGCCCAGATGAATGTACTTGGATTCCTCTCCCACATTCTCGGCCACATTGGTAAGAAAAGCAATGACATCGTGTCGCACCTGGTCCTCTATTTCCCGGGTCCGTTCCACGCTAAACGCGGCCTTCTGCTTGATAACCTCCACAGCCCCGGCCGGTATCTCGCCCAGCTCGGCCCAGGCCTGACAGGCCAGGATTTCTATTTTAAGCCAGTTGTTTAGTTTGTTTTCTTCTGACCAGATCCTGCCCATTTCCGGCAGCGTGTAACGCTCGATCACCGCATTTCCCCCTCGCCTGCCAGGTAGCCCGCAATCCCTGTTGCCTGTAACCGGGCGTTCTTGCCGCTGACCTCCTCAGCCAACTGGCGCCTGTAATCGGACAGCTTTCCCCTTACCTTATCGTCCTTCAACCCTATGACGGCCAGGGCGAGCAAGGCCGCATTGGCACTGGCGTTTATACCAACTGTGGCTACGGGTATCCCCCGTGGCATCTGGACAATCGAGTACAGGGAATCCACCCCTGACAGGGTGCTGGTTTTGATAGGAACTCCTATCACCGGCAATACCGTCAGGGAAGCTATCACGCCGGGCAAGTGTGCCGCCCCGCCAGCTCCGGCGATAATGACTTCCAACCCCCGCCCTTCGGCGCTCTCCGCGTAACGGGCCGTCTCCCTGGGCAGGCGGTGCGCCGAGGAGATAACGACCTCGTACTCCACCCCGAATTCCTCCAGGACATCAACGGCTGGCTTCATGATCTCCAGATCGGAATCGCTGCCCATAACAATGCCCACTCTCGCCACTTTCTCACCTCTTTACCCATGTCTTCTCCCATAAAACATTCAGCCCACGCGGGTAGAGTTCGCATCGCCTTTTAAAGAAGCGAAACCTACCCGCCTGGGCTTTTGTCCCTCCGGTGTAACGTTTGATTAACGCCTGTGCCACTTGGACCAGTCCACACCTCCAAAAGTGCACGGAACCCTAGGCACACTTTCGCCGTATACGCTTACACCCTGATATTAGCAAAGCCTTTTCACCGTGTCAACGATGCCCCACGTTACGTCCTTTACTTGGTTACGCACGGTATGTTAGAGAGGCAACGGGAAACCCGTTGCCTCTCTCCAAATTACCTGTTTAATTACCTGTTTAATCTCGAACCCGCAGTTATACACCTCTGGTCCAGAGGGAGCACATGGCGGGGCCGCCGCCGACGCAGAGGGCTGCTCCTCCTACCGTCAGGTTCAACCGCTCCAGCTCATAGTACAGGGAGACTATAATGCGCAGGGCGGTGCAGCCCACCGGGTGGCCCAGGCCGATTCCGGAGCCGTTGTGGTTAACCTTGTCCATATCCAGTTCGATGCCGAAGTTTTCCTTCAGCATCCGGCCTACGCCCAGGAACTGGGCGGCAAAGGCTTCG
>JAAYAC010000181.1 GCA_012719535.1 Syntrophomonadaceae bacterium
CCCGGGCCACTGCCGCCCACACCTGCTCCAGGTATTCCTTCAATGTCACCTGTTCCCCGCTGGCTTTTTCCACGCCGGAGTAGCGGGAGAATATCTCCAGGGCCGGACCCAGGCAGGCAAAGATGGCATCGGCCCCTACCACTCCTTCCGCCGCCAGGCGAGGCATCCACTCGTGGATGCGTACCGGCAGCTCCTGCAACACATCCCGCCAGTCCCCGACGTCGTCAGCACGCAGGGAACCATCCGGGTTCTCGCGGGGGCGGCAGACCAGGTGGATGGATGACGCCAGAGCCGCGGAATTCATGGCTCGCAAACGTGAACCCATCTCAGTATCAATAGGCCAGGAACCGGTTATGGTCCAGCCGGCGTCGATCATAGCCTGCAGTTGGGCTTCCCAGCCCCCGGTGGATTTATGAGCGAAGACTACCACCCCGACACCATCCGGAGCCAGAACCCGTCGTCCTTCAGCCAGGGCTTGCTTCATGGTAGTCTCAAAGTAGGCCTTGTCCTTACCCTTCACTTCATCCACTATGCACTCTTCCTCTTTAGGAGCCAGACTGCTCGCGAACCACTCGGGGTATAAGTCCCCGACCGTCCGCCCCAGCCAGACCATGAAGAAATCCGACAGGTCGGCATAGGGTACGGCATCATAATAAGGTGGGTCGGTAAAGAAACAGTGAGCCGCATCGTTAGGTAGGGGGTGAGTCGTAGCAGACGCGAGACTTACCTGCCCATCAGCCCCCCGAAATTCGTGCAAACGTGCCTCCACTTCGCAAACATTAGTAACCCACTGAAGCGCGCCTTCAAGACCACCGCTTGACTTTGACCAAGGGTTGGCTTCGCAAAAATCCCATATCATCGGGATTGCCTGCCGAGCAAATATTCCCTCGATCTTTTCCCCCACCACGTTCCAGCGCGACAGTGAAGTTAACGTGTTTGCCTGCCGATCTATCACCGAAGCTGCACATGTCTGAGGCGCACGTATCAGTCCCGATTCGCATTCCATGTCCCGATTTCGCACCGCTTCCCTTACCAGTCTCACCAACGTTGTCAAAGCCAGCGCCTGCCGCGGGGTAAAAAGGTCGCCCCATTGCTCCATTCCATAGAGTTGCACGCGGAAACCCAGTGTACCCTGTGGGGGTAACGGCTCGTCCGGCACCAGGCTCAAGGGGCCGGTATGGGCGGCCTTTCTCCGCTCCAGCTCCTCGGTCGCCTTCCGCACCGCTTCCAGGTCGGCTACGGTGGGCAGCCGGTAGAACCGACCCTGCTGCCCGGGACGGGTGGTGACCACGCAGAAAAGCCGGGCATCGGCCGCCCCGCCCCGCCGTTCCTTCAACTGCCTGCGCACCGAGGCCACCGGGGTGGTAAAACCGCACACCGGGCAGGTGGCCGAACCCCGGCGCACCGTGCCTTCCCCCACCTCCCGCGGCCGGGCGTTCTCGATGATCTCAAAGTCCACCCGCTTTTCTTCCCGGTTGGGAATCATCCGCAAAGCCACCGAGCGGCTCCCTTTTTTCGCCAGCCACAAAGAACGTATCAGCGGCACCTGGGCCCCGCACCCGGGGCCCTCGCAGGTCACAGTCCTGGCCCACAGGTAGGCGATGGGAGTGGCGCCGTCGGGGTCCTTGGGATAGAACTCGGCCAGTTCCTTCTCCGCCTGTTCCTTGACCCACTGGCCCCACTTTCTAAGCTCGTCAGCCAGTTCTTGTCCGTATTTCGGTATGTACTCCAGAACTACTTTGTTGAGCAGGACCGCCACCGGGTTCAGGTCGCTGGCGAAAACGTCGGCCCCCACTCGCAGGGCTTCCAGGGGTATAGACCCGCCCCCGGCGAAGGGATCCACCACCAGGGGCCGGGTGCCCGGCACCCCGCCCAGGGCCTCATGAGCGGCCCGGGTTAAGGCCCGGCTGGTCTCAAGGTACTCCTTGACGGTCGAGTTATCCCAGTTGGCGAAGTCGGCGATAAAATCGAGGAGAGCCTTACGCAGCTCGAGGTTATCGTTCAGTTTGTCCGGGTTCTTCTGCAGCCCTATGAAGCGGGAATAACTTTCCGCGCTCAGCAAGCCCAAATAATCCGTAGCCCATTTCCGCATCCACTCCCGGGCCGCTTGACGGAATTCTTCCGGGCACAAAGCATCATCCGGGTCCGGCCACAGGGCGGCGCACAGCACCGCCCGGCAGGCCGCCAGCGGCCGCCTGGCCCACCATATATGTAAAGTAGATATATGCCCGTGCCGGATACTCTTCTCCCGCCGGGCATGGTACGATATCCTCTTAATGGGCAGGTCAACCTCTATCAGGCGCTTAGAGTACTTCTGTGACATTGTCTAAAAGCCTCCTACAGCTTCTGAATATCGATATCAAATCCTTGGGCAACCATTTCCTTAGCTAAGAGAAGCCCTGCTTCCTTCTCAAGGTCATTCCTAAACGGTATATATATAAGCCCTTGAATATCCGACGGGCGCTCCATATTATCCTGTTGCTTCAGTAGTATTGCAACCTTCTTTCTACCCAGTCTTGATAAGAGCATCCCCAACTCTAGAACGACGTTCTGCCGGGCTCGATAGGCTTTTTCGCTAGGATGACCAGCCCGATAGCCTTCATCGTCAGGAGTCGCTAGGACTACAGCGAATCCGACTCCCGCTGTAAAGTTTTCTAATTTCTCGATGATTGTCTGTCCTTCTGACGGTAACTGATCTAAGATTAGCGGATTTAAGCCCCAACGTCTTAGCATTGCCTCTAGTTGCGTCCTCGATGCTGTGTCATGCCCGTAAACCACAAATACGTTCTTGTTTGCCGAACTATTTATTTTAGGCAAAACAGAACGTGATCCTGCACCCGTCTCTAGCAGCACCTTAATTGGTTCTGGGTTTCTTCCCTGAACACTGAAAGTACCTTTGTCAAAAACGTTGATGATCTGTCCGGAGGAAAGTCTTAGTTGTGTGCCGGTATCGTTGCCAAGTCTTTCCTCCCTCTGTATTCTATAGCCATTAGCCAAAAGAAGTTGTTTTGTCTGCTCCAAGTTAATCAATCTTTTCCCCCTACCAACTTCACAATAACAAGGGTAGACACACGCCTGCGTGAGTTATTACGCGCTAGGAATACCTACATGTTGTTCATGGCACACCTCCAAAATCTTCTCCGCTCCCACGTGATAGTGCTCGATCTTCACCAGCGGCTCCCATCCCAACCGGGCCGGGTCCTGAATGGGGTGGATTTCCGGTGTAGTTCCACAGTTGAATACTACATACAACCAGTAGTCCTTCTTCAGCCTGGCGGCGGTCTTGTATTCGTTGGCGGTAAGGGCAATCGAGTCGACCCCGGCTCGGCCCTTGACTTCAATAAAACGGACCTCGACCGCGGTTTGCGGGTCTTCAGGGTGA
>JAAYAC010000024.1 GCA_012719535.1 Syntrophomonadaceae bacterium
ACTACCGTTGACCATAAAGATTTCCTTGCGGATAAATACATCTTCCAGGCGAAATGTATATAGTGGGAAGGGAAAACGGCGAAACTCATGCAGGTAGTTGAACCCGTGTCCCGAATAGCCTCCCACGGTTTGGCTGGCAAAAAGGCTGTACTTGCGCCCGTCGATGAAAACTTCTTCTTCAAACTTTGACAACAGCACCCGGCGGTCTACCGGCGGTTGTAAAGCGGCGATGAGCAACCCGTGGTAGCGCCGCGTATTAATGCCCGCGACCGTGGAAGCCGCAAACCCACCCAGACCATTGGTTAATAACCATTCTTTTTCCTTGCCTCGCGGGGGAACCAGTTCAAACCCGGCCATTCTAAACGTGGCTATCACCTCACGCACCCGGTATGCTGGGCCAAGTACCCATGGTCCATGGCTCCTCGCTGCAGGTCGCCTGCCCGGTGGCCCACTCTTACTGCGGGCGTCTCCAGGACAAATTTATAGCAGCGCGAACGGAGCTGGTAACCGGACAACTTCTCGAACTGTTAGGGATAGCTTGTGTCGATTAAGGGATTTTAAAACCCCCACAGGCACTTGGCTGGCTTAACCCAGTCCTGACTGCGGGTATGGGCTTTCTCCCTACGTCAATCAAGCAAGGAAAAGAACAACCGGCTGAGCTGTTCGGCCACTTCTGTAAAAGTCAGGTTATTATCCAAAATGAACCTGGGGGTCAGCACCGCCTGGATGGATGCCAGGATAACCTCGGTTATGATGCGAGGATCCAGGTTTTTTATGGACTCTTTTTCACTTCTCTTCAGCAATACACCTATTAACGCCCGGGCTTTTTCAGTTCTAAACCCGTCAATTCTCTGCCACAGAAGAGGATAGTAACGCCGTAAATCGTTCAGGCTCTGTGAAGCAACAATAAACTGCCCTTGGCTGGAAAGATATTTGAACACCAGAGAAACAATCCGGGCAGTCTCTTGCTCGCTCTGGACAATCCGGTCTACTTCAGCCGCCACTTTATTCATAAAATCTTCCAGTGTGGCCTCGATGATCGCTTCTTTGCTTCTAAAATACCGGTAAACAGTCTTTTTGCTCACCCCGGCCGCTGCGGCCAGATCGTCCACAGTCACGGCGTAGAACCCGCGCGTGCGTGCCAGCTCGCGACAGGCCACAATGATTTTTTCTCGTGGGCCCAAGCCATTCCCCCCTCGGGCGCTTTACGCTATCTTCTTCTTAAACTTGAAAATGCTGATAGTCACAAATACGACCGAGAACACCAGCAGTGAGGCCACCTGTCCCACCAGGTATTGGAATCCAATCCCCTTCAGGACAATACCCCGGATTATGTCAAGGTAATAGGTCAGTGGGATTACGTCACTGAGATAATATATGAAGCGAGGCATAGCATCGCGGGGAAACATGAAGCCGGATAACAGGATGCTGGGTAGCATAACAAAGAACGACATTTGAAACGCCTGCATCTGGGTTCTGGCCATGTTGGATATGAGCAGTCCCAGCCCCAGCGAGGCGGTAATAAAAAACAGGGTCAAAAGGTATAGTTCAAGCACGCTCCCTCTGATGGGTACATGAAAAACCAGGACTCCGACCAGCAGGGCCACGGTGATTTGCAGGTAACCAAGGACAATGTAAGGAACGATCTTCCCGATCATTAATTCATAAGATCTGATTGGGGTTACCATCAGTTGCTCCAGGGTGCCACGCTCCCTCTCGCGTACAATAGCCACCGAAGTCAGGATAACCATGGTCAGGGTGACTATGATACCCAGAATCGCCGGCACCATATAGTAAGCGGTGATACCGTCGGGGTTGTACAAGGGCCGCACCCTGATGTCGTACGGCGCTCCGCCCAGTCTCAACCTCTGCAAAACAACCTGCTGGGACTTGATAAGGCCTATGGAATTGGCGATCGCCACCGCCTGGTTGGCTACCATGTTGTCACTGGCGTCAACAAAGACCTGCACCGTTGATGGTTCTCCCCGCTTGAGGTTGCGGGCAAAGTCCGGGGGAAAAACTATACCGGCTTTAGCCCGGCCGCTGTCAATCATTTCGGTAACCCCGGCAAAGCTATCAACCGTGTAGTTTACATCAAAATAACCGGATGCGGTGAAAGCTTCAAGCAGGTCCCGGCTTTCCCGGGATAAAGACTGGTCAAACACGACGGTAGGAATATGCTTTACCTCGGTCTGGATAGCATACCCAAACAATAGCAGCTGTACCAGCGGCAGCATAAAAATAAGTGCCAGGGTCATACGGTCGCGGCGCATATGCAAAAACTCCTTTTTCAATACAGCCAATACCCTGCTCACAACCTATCCCGCCTTACCTAAAATTGGAGGCCGCTTCCTTTCCATACGCCCGAGGGATGAGGAACCCTATCTATTCTCCCGGTCTGCCGCCTGGGGCTGCCGGGCTCTATCGTGCCTGGCCAGCGCCACAAAGACATCTTCCAAGCTCGGCGTTATGGGCCGGGCCACGGCCCCCGTAAACCTCTCCAAAGCAGCCACGCCTGCAGGACTGTCAAGCAGAACATGCAGCAATGAGCCATGCGGGCTGCACTCTTTCACATACGGTTGCTCTTCGATAGCCGGAATACGGTCCATGGCTTCCGGCAGCTCCAATTCCACCAGACAACCTTGAAGGGTATTGGCTTTGAGGTTGTCCGGAGTATCCACAGCTATCAAACGCCCCCCCGACATAAATGCGATACGGTGGCAACGCTCCGCCTCGTCCATAAAATGGGTAGTTACAATCACCGTGGTGCCTTCGCCGGCCAACTGCTGAATCAGGTTGAAAAAAGCCCGCCTACCGGTAGGGCTGACGCCACTGGTAGGTTCGTCCAAAAACACCAGGGAAGGACGGCTTATGATGGCACATCCCAGGGCCAGCCTCTGTTTCCAGCCACCACTCAGATTGGCTACCAACTCGTCTTCCTGCCCCGCCAAACTGACCAGGGAGAGTATTTCCCCGAGCCGGTTCCTTCTCTGCCCGTTAGGAATACTGTACAGGCCTGCATAAAAATCCAGGTTTTCCAGTACGGTCAGGTCATCGTATAAGCTGAACTTCTGCGACATGTAACCAATCTTGCGCTTTATCTGCTCGGTCTGCCGCAAGAGGTCATAGCCCAGCACCGTAGCTGTACCTGCAGTCGGTTCCAGAATACCGCAAAGCATCCTAACCGCGGTCGATTTTCCGGCCCCGTTGGGACCCAGAAACCCGAAAATCTCACCCTCCTCAATACTCAGAGTCAGGCTGTCAACCGCGGTGAAGGTCCCGAAAACCCTCGTCAGGTTCCAGGTAGTTACCACGTTTTTCACCGGTTCACCTCTTTTTCTGCCAGCCAAACGAATACATCCTCCATGGACGGGGGAACCTCCCTGATGGTCGCTATCCGGTTGCTTTCCGCGGACAGGCGGTCCTGAATAGCCTGCTGGGCCGCTGTTACATCTTCCACCACCACATGATACTTGTCCCCGTAAAGAGACACATCCAGTACCCCGGGTACGCTGGCGAAGATGCCCGGGTCCTTTACCGCGCGTACCTCCAGCAGCCGGTGCTGAAACCGCCTTTTCAATCCAGCCGGAGAATCGACAACCACCACCCGACCATTGCTCATAAAGGCTACCGTGTTGCATAGCTCGGCCTCATCCATGTAAGGGGTGGAAACCAAGACGGTGATACCCTCCCGGTTCAAGCCATATAATATTTTCCAGAACTCCTTGCGTGACTCGGGGTCAACCCCGTAAGTAGGCTCATCCAGGACAAGCAGTCGAGGTCTGGTAATGAGAGCACAGGTCAAGGCCAGCTTCTGTTTCATTCCCCCCGACAGGTTGTCGGCCAACCGGTTCTTGAACCCGGCCAGGCCTGTAATCTGCAGTATCTCTCCGGCGCGCTCCCAGATGGTTTTCTTATCCAGCCGGTACATAGCACCGAAAAAATCTATGTTTTCCATCACGGTAAGATCCCCGTACAGGCTGAAACGCTGCGGCATGTAGCCCAGGTACTCCTTGGCCCGCTCCCCTTGACCGGGCGAGTATCCCATCAGGTGTACCTGCCCGGCGTCCGGGGTGATGAGCCCGCAGACCATCCTCAGCAGCGTTGTCTTCCCGGCTCCGTCCGGGCCAACCAGGCCAAATATTTCTCGTTCCCGGACGCATAGGCTGACCCCGTCTACCGCCCTCTTACCACAGAAGGCCTTGGTCAGTTCCTCTGTCCTGACCATCTGCTCACCCCCTGCCGAAGCTAACGTCGGCAGGCATACCGGGTTTGAGCCGCCCATTAGGGTCGAGAATCCTTATCTTAACCCCGAATACCACATTGGTTCTCTCCTGCTTGGTCTGAATGGTTTTCGGGGTAAATTCCCCCCGGGACGCGATCTCCTCGACAACCCCCTGGTAAACCCTGGGGTCGCCGCTGACCGTAAACTGCACCTTTTGGCCAAGCTTAACGGAAGGTAAATCATCGGTAGGTATATAAACCTTGATCCACATGTCGCTCAAATCAGCTACCGTGGCCAGAGAGGCTCCCGCCTGAACATACTCGCCCTCTTGGTAATTCTTGCTCACAACCACCCCGGTGATGGGAGAATATACTTTCAGGTCTTCCAGCATGGCCTCCGAAGCCCGCAGCACCGCCTTGCTTCTTTCGACCTCCAGCCGGGCTGCCGTTATCTGTTGGGGCCTGTTTCCGGACTCGAGCAGGCTAAGCCGGGCCCGGGCCGCCTGAAGGCGGTTTTTTTCCAGCTCCAGGTTAGTCCTGAACCGTTCCACTTCCTCTTCCGCAATAGCCCCCTCCCGGAAAAGCGTCTCCCGCCGTTGTAGTTCGGCGGCCGCCTTTTCGTAGTTCACCCTGGCCAATTCAGCATTGGCCGCCGCTTCTTCTATTTCCTGAGCCCTAGCCCCTGAGGTAAGGTCTGCCAGCTGGGCCTTCGCCTTGAGCACCCCCAGAGCATCCCGTTCCCGCTGGGCAACCAGGTCGCTGCGGTAAATTTCGGCCACCAGCTGTCCTTTCTGCACAGCATCTCCTTCCCTGATGGACAACCTCTTTATACTTCCGGCCATCCTGGCGTTCAATTCCACGCTGGTCGCCTCGATCGTCCCGCTGGCTTGAATCTCATTCGTCTCCCGGGTATGGTAGCGTTGATAGACCCAGAAGACTCCCGCCCCTACCAGCGATGCCACCAGCACCGCCGTCACCAATCTCCGCCGCTTCATAACTGCATTCGTCCCTCCCCGGGTGCGTCTCGTTCATACCGAGCTGGCCCTTTCTTTACTGCTTTTCTAGCGTTAAGTATACTATTGCGACTAATTTCGTTTACCTGGTTTCAGAATAACACCACCGGGCGCGATCGACAACCCTCTCCCCGTCTCCATTCGCCAGACAGCCGCGGACAGCCCTGCGTGGGTATCCCTATTTATCTCCAAGGTTTTGTAAGGTGCCAGGACCCCGTTGCCGTCAGCCAGCTTTGCAGCTGGTGTTGTCATTTATGTCTAAGGTTTTCGGGTCTAGCTAACGATATATAAAAATGATAAAGAGTAGCAAATCTTGTGCGGGGCTGGACTCGAAGAGAGAGGCCCCCGGGTGCGGACCGATTGAAGCACCCTGCCATCAACCATTATTTACAGGAGGTCGCGATATGCTGAGGGCGCTCTATACTTCGAGCACGGGCATGTACGCCCAGCAGCTGAATATCGATAACATTGCTCACAACATCGCCAACGTTAACACCACCGGTTACAAGAAATCCCGTATCGAATTTCAGGACTTGCTCTATGAGGTCTTGCGCCGTCCGGCTGCTTCCAACGAAACCAACCAGCCTACCGGACTGTGGGTGGGCCTGGGCGTCAAGCCAAGCGCCACCCAGACCGTATTCGCTCAGGGGAACCTCACCCCCACCGATAATCCTCTGGATGTTGCTATTCAAGGCCAGGCATTTTTTCGGGTTCAACCCCCGGCTGGAGATGACTATGTCTATACTAGGGATGGAGCCTTTAAGTTGGATGCGGAAGGCAACCTGGTGACTACCGACGGCTATTACGTCGTAGGAGTCGACGCCATTGACCCCGAAGGGTATGATATAACCATTGCGGCCGATGGTACGGTAACGTATAAGATGCCCGGGCAAGACGAACCGGTGGAAGCGGGACAGATCGAATTGGCCAAGTTCGTCAATCCCGCCGGATTGGAGAAGATCGGTAACAACCTTTACCGTCCTACGGCCAGTTCGGGAGAGGCCCAGGATTGGGACCCGGAAGCCGACTCTACCGTATCCCTGCAGGCCGGTTACCTGGAGGCCTCCAACATTCAAATCGTTGAAGAAATGGTTAATCTCATCACCGCCCAAAGGGCCTATGAAATAAACTCCAAAGTCATTCAGTCCTCTGATGAAATGCTGGCAACCGCTACCAATCTCCGCCGCTAGCGTGATAGGGGACGGTTCTCTTGTTACGCTTTTCCCCACTAACTAAGACGTGACAGAAGAACCGTCCCTCTGTCACGCTCTGTTAGGAGGAAGCATAGATGAAAGTAGGGGAAACGACATGGTGTCCGGGGGGAGATATCGCATCGCGTCAGGGTTTAGCAACCCCCGGGGAAAAAGAAAGCCCCTTTCAAAAAGCGCTTGATAAAGCTATTCAGGAAAAAAATGACCGGAAACTGCTTCAGGCTTGCCAGGAACTGGAGAGTATACTGTTATACCAGGTAATCCGAGCGATGCGGGCTACCGTCCCGCGAACCGGCTTTTTCGGTTCCAGTTTCGGCGGGGAAGTGTTTGAGTCCATGCTGGACGAAGAATACGCCCGCAACATGGCTAAAAGCGGAGCAACCAGCCTGGCCGAAGTTTTGTACAGACAACTACGGGTTTAGTTCCCGCAACTTCCATCTACAGGGTGGATTACCTGCACAACTGGAAAACCGGGCTTTAGTAAAGCCCGGTTCAGTTGTTTCCAGATGTTGTTTTGGCAAGTGGCAGGTGCGTTCTTCCGGCTCACCGGGAATGGGCGCTGCCCAGGAAACCCTTAACAATAACCAGCGGTGTTCCGGCGTCTGCGGAACCACTAACCAGGTCGGCCAGGCTGGCAATGATGTCTTCCACCTTGCGGGGGGTGGTTCCCTCCGTCTCGAAACTGTCTCTACTATGATGTTCCTTCATCTTCGCCAGCAGGATCCTTTCGATATCCGGTTCGGAATAACCGTTTTGATAAAGGGTATCAACCAGGTATTTATACTTCAGCCCCTCCCGGTACTTGTTTTCCAAGCCGGGGGTTATACCAAATGCTGGCTGGGGATCCGCCAGTTCATAGATACCTGTGGATGGATCGCAGTAAGCCCCGTCACCATAAATCACAACTTCAATATTCTTCCCCAGTTCTTCTCTGACCCGTCTCTGAATAGCCAAGGCTATCTCAGAGGCCTCGCGGGGGGCGAGCTTCAAGCGGTCACCGGAGGACAAATTACTCCCTAACAGTCCCCATTCCGACCAGGCCCCGTTACCAATACTGCTGCACAAATCCTGGAGGGTCAAACAGTTGCTGACAACTGTTTCCAGCTTACTCCGGGTCCTGAAGCGCCCGTGAACATTGGCTACTATCACCCCGTCGGGAACGAATTCGGCCACCTTGAGGGGGTCGTTGCAGAGATACACGTAGGGCCGGGCTCCGGTCGACATTATGATATTCTGGTATAGCTGGATATAGTCAACCCCGGTAATGGGGTGTAAGAATCGGTTATCTCCCAGTTCATTGATATGGATAACATCGCCATTAGCCTTGCCCACAGACTCAGCAAAGTCCTCAGGCAGTAACTGATTGCCCACTTCGTCCGCGGGGTACGATAGTTGTACCAGGACCTCCCCTCGCGGAACAGCCATGGCAATGCCTTTCAATACCAGGGAAAAACGGTTGCGGCTCAGGATAGGAAATACTACTCCTATCCGTCCGTCCTCACCGATTTGCATTTTTCGGGTGATTTCTCTGGCAATATCATCAGTAGAAACGTAGTTGTTCTGGGAACGTGCCACCACAGATTCGGTAAGACAAATGGTGTCACCATCATGCAAAAGTCCATCCCGGTTACACCCGGCCAGGCTCTCGCAAACCATTTCTACAATGTCGCTTCCGGGTAAGACTAAGCCCATTTTGATTCCAAACGCGGATACACCAATGTAGTCCGGCAATTTGTTCACACCCTAACACCCCTGCTCTCAATTTGGCAAACCGGCAATCATCAATTCCCTGCTAAATATACCCTGAATCCTGGTACTTGACAACAATAAAATGGTGATATTCGAAACCCTCCCGTCC
>JAAYAC010000194.1 GCA_012719535.1 Syntrophomonadaceae bacterium
CCGGTACACGAGCGAACCGTGGTCTATTCCTTCCGGCCCTTCCCTGACCCGGCCGGAATAGATAACCGCCGTCCTTATCCTTCTGCGATACCTTTCCGCCAGCTTCAGGTCATAGCCGGCAAAGCGGTACATGTCTTCCATCCTAGCCGTGGTCTGAAATTCGAGGTGCAAGAGGCTCTCATCGGCCAGGAGAAAGAGGAAGTCAATGCGTTCTTCTTTAACCTCGGCTACCGGTAATACGGTGGGCAGCATCTCGACTATAGGCGGTAAATCAAGTCCTATGGCTTCCAGGGCCTGCCCGCGGAATACCTCTGCCGTGGCCTTGAGTATTATATCGCTGCTCTGGCGGCTTATCCTGGTTTCCAGACAACTTCCCTCCCCGTCTATTTAAATTATATGCCTTTGGCCCGGTCTGGAGCAATTACTGCTCCCGCTACGTGCAAGCAGGGACAGTCCCTACTTGCTGGCAGCGATTACTACTAGTGAATGCACAAGCAAGAACCGTCCCCGTGCCTCGCCCCACTCCGTAGGCGATAAATAAGTTATTTTCCCTTCTCTTTCCGCCTTTTCCCACTTGTTCTTGGCAATAAGGGTAAGTATCTTTCTTTCTTCTTCGTCGCGCGGCTTGCGACGGTACAGTTTTTCCCGGTACTGCCGTCGTCTTAATATATCCTTATCAACTTCTCCTTTGACCAAAGCAATTTCTCGTTCCAGATCATCAAGAAACATTTCGGCCATTACAGCCATCACCCCTTAACAGCCTCTCTACCCGGGATTTCAGATGCACTCGTTCTTTCGCATGGCGTTATATGTAATTGCTCTTACCAGCATATTACCAGAATATAGGAAGAAGGGTAAAGCTTTTCCGAGTCCGACGGGATCAGCCCGCGCTCGAAAAACGGTCGATAAACCAGAGGTCTCTGTCAGCGAGAATACCCTGGTTGCTGTGCTGATTTGTACTACACCAGGTTTTGTAACACCGTTAGGCAGCAAATTGTAGCATGCTTTGCTGATAGTATTCGGCTGGGGTCACATATCCCAGGGCCGAATGTCCGGTCGTAGCAATGGCAATCATCTCCTTCAGTACCACCACACTGTCTTCAGAGCCTAAAGTTGGTGTATTCTGGCCATCATTCGGGAACGGTAGATAACCCGGGTCTCCGGGGACCCTGACTTAGCCGTTCCCATTCGTTTACGGCCTCTCTAATTATGCTCTGGTCATGGCCATCTCTTCCAATTCCTCAGCAATTTTCCTGCCTCCCTACTGTGTGTTTAAGATCGAATCTAGAAAACACCCAAATTCTCTACGGCTATCCGCGTTAACCGAACGTGCTGGTGAAATTACTAACTGTTCTATGTCCGGTCCTTTTTCCTGCTCCCAGTATTTAAAATTAAGGATATGAAGGTTCTTATTCTCAGGGGGAATTAGAAAATCAATCAATCGGTGAGTAAGATCCTCATGGTGACTCACAATGAATAATTGACGTCGCGGAGAGACTCGTCCTGCTGCTTCCCTCTCGTCGTCACCGTCGGCACCATATACAATCTGTCGTAAAAGCGAAGCCTCGCGAGGTAGTTGAGCCATGTCAAAAGCCGTAGTGGTATCATCCAAAGCTAACACATGGTGAGGCATGAGATCATCAAGAGCTACATTTAACCCTAAAAGTAATGATAACCCCAACTGAGCCTTTTGCCCGCTGGATAAGGTTGAAAGAGGTCGGCCATCTGCCATTCTGATATCCCACGTCTCTACCTTAGAGCTTCTAGCACCTCTATTACCCGGACGCAATTGAACCGGATGCAACCCGGGCACAATGCGAAATCTAGAGAATATCTTATTTACCATACCTACAAAATGCCCCATGTCGCGCTGAGGCAGTGACTGCACCGTATTAATCAGAGAGTTTTTAGAACTCTCCTCTTCCAGGGCTTTACGGGCACCATCCAAGTAGTTTTTTGCTTTTTCCAATTCCCTCGCTTCACGTAAACTCTTTTCGCGAGAAATAATAGCTTTTTCGGTCTCTATCCACCGGACAATGCTATTTATGATTGCACCTATAATTTGCAGCGGCTGATGACGCGAATCATTGACCTCATTAAGTTCGGCCATGAGATTTTCCTTTGAAAGCTGACTCCCCCGAATGTTTAATTTATTAATAAGCTCTCTTAATGCAGGATCCATTTCTGCCATCTGATATATCTGATTTGATAAATCTAAAAGCTTTACGCCCTCCCGGTAAGAGTAATCCTGTTTCCTTATAAGTTCTTGTAATTGCATCCTTTCTTGCCTGATCCGCTCTTGCCAGGAGCCCATATAATAATCTACACCCTTATCATCTAGAAAAAGAGAATCTACGGCCACTTTTAGCCATTTTATTACTTGAACTGGAGGAGCATAATTGCTGTCCATATAATCAGATACATTCAACCATTCCTGCCCCTTATTGCGTAGCGCTAACAAAACTTCCGATAATCCCGGTCCATCTGGATTCTGAAAATGACGCTCCCATAACTGTAGCTGTTCCACTTTCTGTTTGGTATTGGTTATACTGTGCTGAATTCTATTAAGCCTTTCCCGCTCCTCTAAAAGTCTTTCCTGGGGTAATAACACAGCTCCGTCGGGAAGACTATGCACAAATGCGGAAAACCTATCTCTCTGGTTATTGGCAATAATCTGGTCACGTAAATGCTGCAGTAATGTCATCAATTGTTGTAAAGTCGGAATTGCTTCATTATCAGTCGATACTTCATCAAGTTTTTCTGCTCTCAACGAACGGATGCTGTTTACCAGTTCGGCTAAAAGGCTCGTCCAGTTATCACGCAGCATTCCGCTGTCCTCAAACCAGAGTGCACCCTCCAATCTGGGAATGCTACCTCCAGGTAAGTCTTGATATAAAGCTAGCTCATTCCAGTTTTGAATAAAATCCCTAACTACCTCTTGTCGTTGTCGGTCCAGTTGCTCCTGGCTAATTACACCGGGTAAATTAAAGACCCCTTTCTCCTTTCCATCAAGGTATTTCTTCACCGAATTTATAGCCTTTACACTCTCACGCACCCGTGCTGGTGATGGAGCCAGGAATTCTTTTAAAGTTTTCTCCGCACCTTCTTCATCAAACAGGCGATTAATCAGATCCTGGTAGAAGAAGCTGGCTCGTGCTACTATTTCTCTATGAGCTTCTGCTGACCATTCATATCCCGCTGCTGTAAGCTCCAGAATATCTTTATCGTTGACTCTGACACATATATCTTCTTCATTGCCATCATCATATAACACTTTGGCTGTAATCTTTGCTTCCAGGTCTTTTTCATCCCCATATATACATAGCAATGGCTTCCGCTCACTGTAATAATAACCGTTAAGTAAGATGTTTAAGGCATCCACCAGGCTTGTTTTACCAAAGCCATTGGGTCCGGTGATTAATACTACATCTGCATCTGTGTTCAAAGGCTGCTGAAGTTTTTTAATGCCGCGGAAATTATCTATTTGCAACGATTTTACCCGGTTGATCTTATGCACAGGCTTCACCTCCTAATCAAGTTCTGTGCATGCTCTATCTGACGATCCACCCAGGACTCAAGTGTTTCCTTTATCGATATGTCTTCTTGTTTCCAGATCAACGTGATAGTATTCAGAAGATCGGTATGCTGAGGAGATAATTGGGTTGCCTGCTGTTCTTCTTGTAGTTTTCTTATATAATCATCTATCGATAATGGCTTAAGCCTGTCACCTTCAGACCAGATAGCCGAAGCACTACAAATAAACTTGTGGATTTCATCAATATCGTCCGCTTCATTCTTACCAAGCAATATGAGTGAGAAGTCTCCCCGGTGCCAATCCTGGTCACCTGCCCATCTTTGGATATACTCTACATTTGTCTCTACCTCAGTACGTAAAAATCCAATAACTGGCAAAATGAATCCGAACTTTTCCGCATAGGCTCCCAACAATCTCAAGACCCGACCTATCGAATCTTTTACCATTTCATTATTGCGTTTATCATCCACGGCATTCCAGGACATATACACCCCTAATGCGACATCACTCAGATAAATATCGTGAATAATTAGGCTATCTCCGGGTAATCCCAAGTCACCTAACAAAGCTCTTTTGCTAGCTTCGCTCAATTCAAGCTTCCATTGACCAATCCTTTCCTCATACATTGTCTTTACCCCCAGCTTCTCACAGTAATGAATTTGTTCGATCACGCAGGCGCGGTCGGGCTCTATCTGCTATCAAAACAGTTTCACGTTCTAAAGAAGATCGGTAAGCTTTACTACTTAGATGCGGCCTGTGCGTGTATCGAAAAATGTCTGCTAACGGAACTTGATAAACACCAACAAATCGGACATGTTTAGAATTGCAGTCTTTTGACCGAATCCTGATTTTCCTGGCCTTCATGTTTGTTCCGTTTCCTATCAATACCTGCACAATGCTGTAGTCCTTAACTTCAGCAGGTAGATTAACCTCTTGGTTATTGCGGAATGCTCGCTCTTGGTGAGCAATCATTACCATCGTACGCTGTTCATTTTGCTCATCTGGTATCATAAAAAATAAAAATCCTTTCTGAGTTGAAATATGATTACTCAGCTCGTCCCACTTCTGAGCATTGCGGGCTTCCCCCAGTGTAAGGTATAAAATCAGCAAGAGCATAGGAATGAGAACTGGACGATCAATTAGACAAGCATACCATCCTGGTGGGGGATTGCACTCACTGTATCGTACACAACTTATCCAATACGATAGTGGGGTAAGGCCAGGTTTATTACATTTATCGGTTACATCATCCGAAACCGTCAATAACTCCGGGAATCTTCCAAAGGGTTTATCAGGCGGTGCTAACCAATCCAGCATTTTATGAAACAGAACTTCAGCAGCAGGGGTAAGTGGAGACAGAAATGCTTTGGCTGGTGAATCAGGCTGGCACGACCTTCTTAAAAGTTTCCAAAAGGTTGCCTGGTACACCCTCTTCCAGAAGAGATTAGCCGGCAATTCCTCTACTTTACTTTTCACAGGGTTAAATAGATAGGTATCTTTACCACAAAAGACGTTTTGATAAAGCTTATCATATTCTAGAGCATCACTGTGGGCTTTAGCGTAAGCATGAAGAATCTGCATCTGGTTGAATGAGAGATGTGGTTCGAAAGCTGCTATGAAGGGTGCATTAGGGAGATCCCAGCAGGAACACTTAGTCGTTGACTGATTGTCCTGCCTATCCGTCTGCTGGGATGAATGCTCACCATCATCTGCATACTTAGAACCAAATTCTTCCACTACTTGCAGTACAGTATGTCTTACCTGGGGTTCATCACTACCGAAACCCGAAAAGATGAGGGAGCGAGAGCGCAATCTCTCCCGAAAAAGCTCTCTTGCCCATTGGCGCTCTCCCCAGTCCTGCAACTGACGTTCAGTCAACAGTATTTTTTCCGGATCATCCTTAGCCTGAGTAGCACATCCATTAATCTTATAGATCTTCAGGCATCTTAACCGTGATTGGCCATCTTCAACATACGTTTTCCCAGATTTCTGCCGATAGCTAATCAGGTCCGTTATTACACAAGCTGGATTTTCATTATGATGTTCAAATGTCTGCTCATACGCCTTTTCCATACACGTATCATAATTGGTGGTTATGATCTCATCAATAAGCCCCTCCCGGGCTAGAAAGGCTATATAATGATGCGCAGGAGTAGGTAAGAGACCTTCAAATTTTGGTATCTCCAGGACTTCTCTAACCAGTGACTGCTGGCCATCATTGCCTTTCAACCACGCATACATTTCGCATAGATTATCGAGGGGGGCATTCTTTAGGCTCGTAAGGGTGCTTCTACTAAAGGTGGTTCTACAACACCATCTTCCCCACTTTTTCTGGTAACTGTCTCCTTTTTTATATGACCGGTATATTGCCCTGGCAAGCTTATCTATAAGTCCACTCGTTTGGGCTAAGCCAGCAGTTCCATCTTCATGTTTCGCTTCTAAAGAAATACCGGCTCCCAGGAACGGAATAACTCGTCCTTCCAATAGTCTTCGGATAAACCGCTCAAGTTTTTTGTCAAACTCTGACTCCACTGCAAAAACCCCCTGTTCTTTTAACCATAGGGGAGATCTTACCCTAAAGGGACGCGGCAGTTTCCGAGCAGCCAGAAACGTGGATATGCCTTGGAGACTCAAGTCTCCGCTACGAAGCAAGGCCATAAACATGCTCCTCGCAGAGGCCTCAACCCTTTATTGTTATCTGTTATCCATTTTCAACTCCCCAAGCTTCCAAATAGATCAGACCCCTACCTCTTTACACTATGTACCTTCCGTATGCTCGTTCAACACCAAGTTTTGAAAAACGAGTGGCATAACGATTCAACTCGTTGTTGGCTCCGGCTGTCAATAGCCTTACCATGTGGCTGTTGGGTTGTGAAAACCCGAAGTCTTGGTTAATCAAATTATCACTCTTCTACCTTGCTTTCCATGTATCCATGAAACCGGGTATGGTTCAAGGCCGTAGTCGTCCCATAAAAGTAAAAAACTGTCGTCATACCTATTAATACAACGACAATTCTAACTTTACCTTTTGAAAAAGATCGTTAAGTTTCGACCTGGTACGACAATATCCTGCGGTTACCCGAAAACCGAACGAGACCTGTTTGTGCCTGACTGCGATTACTTAACTAAAAGTGGGCGAGTGGGCAGGGAAATGCTCACCAAGAAGGGGACCACTCCGCCAACCCAATCCCCTGTCATAATACGTGGGGCGGAACATTCTTGACCGGAATCTCATAATAGCCACCCTGAACCACACTGCCGCGGCAATCGAAATCCTTGCGGAAATTCTGGTTAGTTGCAAGCTTAGACCGCATAGATTCGTAAAAGGAATTCTCCAACAGATCTGCTGTGATGTTGATGGTTCTTGTAAAAAAAGGTGGCAGGTTTTTAGATTTTATGTCAGGGATAATTCTGGCAGAGAAAAGAAGATTATTAACACTCGGCCGGAACCTGTCGTCACCGAAGGGGAATATCTCATCCACAAAGAATCGCAAACTTCTCCCCCGCATCAGAGGATCCAATTAAAACCCTCTCCAAAAAAGCCTCTATTCCCATCGAAAAGAGACCCTGGATGCACCAGGGTCTCTTCGTGGGTGGTCAATACTACCTGCCGAGGAGCTGCAACACTGACTGCGGCTGCTGGTTGGCCTGGGCCAGCATGGCGGTGGCCGCCTGGCTGAGGATGCTCATCTTGGTGAACTCCATCATTTCCTTAGCCATGTCTACGTCGCGGATGCGGGACTCGGCAGCGGTCAGGTTCTCAGCAGATGTACCGAGGTTATTTATGGTATGTTCAAGGCGGTTCTGGTAGGCACCGAGTTTGGAGCGTTCACTGGATACCCTCACTATTGCATTATCAATAGTGGTAATCGCACTCTCTGCGTTTTGAGTAGTGGTCACATCAAGGGCATTCACACCAAGTGAGGCCGCCCGCATATCGCCAATTGAAACATACATGGTTTGGTCCTCATTGGCACCGATGTGCATATTCAAACCGCCGTTGCTCGTTACATCCAGATCCACGGTTGCCCCGACTAGGGCTCCGCCGCTGACTTCAAACTGCAACCCTTTGGCATTGCCGCTTTGAATAGTAATGATGTTCCCATCAGCAGTGTACGCTACTCCACCTGTTAAAGTTACAGTTGCATCAGTTCCTGTATCGCTTGCAAGGCCTGCAAAATCGCCAGTTACCCCGCTGATAGTAAACGACGCCTTGCTCCCTACCGTTCCCGAAGTAATGGTAATGCCCGCGCCATCCGTGTGACTTGCTATTACCCCGATTCCCGCCGCGTTGATAGTGTCCAGTACATTCTGTACCGTGTCGGTGGCGCTAAACGTAAAAGAAACGCCATTTATGGTGACTGTACTTGCTCCGCTCAGAGCAGAGTTCTTAGTCGCAAAAGTAGCCGTCGTTGTACTAGTGGCAGCTGTTGCATCAGTTTTGTTTGTTATTTCAACGTTAGCCCCGACTTGGGTATCAGCAGAGCCGCCGAGAACTTTAATCTTACCCACGTCAGCTTGGTTGACACAGGTAACAGTCGCAGTTACAGCCGCACCACCGTTTAGAAGTTTCTTCGTGTTAAATTCCGTTGTATTACCGATTCTATTAATCTCATCAACTAGTTGGTCGATCTCTTTCTGAATTTCAGCACGGTCATTAGATGTATTAGTGTCACTTGACGCCTGAACAGCCAATTCCCTCATCCGCTGCAAGATGCTATGAACTTCGTTTAACGCACCTTCAGCCGTCTGAAGTAGCGAAATGCCATCTTGAGCATTCTTAGAAGCCATCTCCAGGCCCCTTATCTGCCCCCGCATCTTCTCGCTGATGGCCAGTCCCGCGGCATCGTCACCGGCGCGGTTGATGCGCAATCCAGAAGACAGTTTTTCTAGTGATTTGTTACTTAAAACATTGTTGGCTGATAACTGGCGATAAGTGTTCAAACTTGCGATATTGTGGTTGATTCTCATTAGACTTTACCTCCTTGTTTTTACTTGGTGGCGTCCATGCCGCCAAAGAGTTTGGAATAGGAAATGTAGGAACAGGAATTAAGAAATAGTTGGTGTTACCATTCTTAATTCGCAGCGATAAATTCTTTTGGGCATTCCTCCTTCCACGGTTTTCTCGTGTTATGGCGGTATTAAATTGTCTATGTTTTATATATCGAACCTGGGCGGGGGTTGTTAAGCCCGGAATTTTGTTTTCCGGGTTCATTTACTGCGTTTCCCTC
>JAAYAC010000025.1 GCA_012719535.1 Syntrophomonadaceae bacterium
TGGATGTACCGGCTGCAGGCCGAAGAGAACGACCCCGAGCTCAAGTTTCTCATCTTTACAGAGTTCATTCCGACCCAGGAGATGCTCAAGGAGTTTCTGGAAAACAGGGGCTTTAGAGTCGTTTGTCTAAACGGGTCCATGGGGCTGGAAGAAAGGCGCAAGGCGCAGCAGGAATTTGCCGGTCCCGCCAGGGTGCTTGTGTCCACCGATGCCGGCGGCGAGGGCTTGAATCTGCAGTTCTGCCACGTGGTCATCAGCTACGACCTGCCGTGGAACCCCATGCGCCTGGAGCAGCGCATCGGTTGGGTGGACCGCATCGGCCAGGAACACGTCGTCCGGGCACTTAACTTCGTACTGCAGGACACTGTTGAATACCGGGTTCAGGAAGTCCTCCAGGAAAAACTGGCCGCAATCCTGGCGGACTTCGGCGTTGACAAGATGAGCGACGTTCTCGACTCGGCTGAGGTAGCGTCTGATTTCGAGGACTTGTATAAAGAGGTGATCCTCAGCCCGGAAGAAGTTGAGTCCAGGATTGAACGGCTGGAGGCTTCTCTGCGGCAGCGCATCCAGGAAGCGACTGCGGCCAACCGGCTTTTGGGAGAAGAGGCAGAGCTCGATTCCCGGCTGGTGGAGAAGATTTCCGGCCATCCGTTGCCGTACTGGGTAGAGCGCATGACCGTTAACTTTTTGGTGAGCGAAGGCGGCGTAGTAAAGCCCAAATTGGCAGGTTATGATTTGACCTGGCCCGACGGCTTCACCGTGGAGGATGTGACTTCCTCCCGGCAGGAGGCAGATAAGCGCTCAATGTCTTATCTCAGCCTGGAAGAACCGAGGGTTCGCGCTCTTGTCTCCCGCCTGCCCTTGGCCGTGGCGGGTCAGCCTTTTGCGAAGGTCAGGCTCAAAGGACTGCCGCAGGAAATAAGCGGCCACTGGTCTTTATGGCGGATATCTCTTACGGCGGAAAGCATTCGTGAGGTTCGGGTTATACCCTTGTTCTAGCAGGAAAAAGACGGCAAAATACTCATGCCCACCGCCCGCAGGATATGGGATTTGTTATTACAGGAAGAAACCTCCCTCGAAATCAAGGGTTATATTACAGGCGAAAAATCCGAGGAAATCTTTGAGAAGCTCCAGAAGCAGGCGGTGCGGTACGGGCATAATCTTTTCCTGGAACTCAAGAACCAGTATGAAGACTACCTGCAGAAAGAGCGAGAAAAAGGCCAGTATGCATTCCAAATTCGCCGGCAGGCCATTATGAGGGTTGGACTGCCCGCTGTGCGCCAGCACCGTCTGTCCGAACTGGAACGTGAAGAGAAAGAATGGGCCCTGCGGCTACAGCAGAAGGAAAAAATCTTGCCGGAACTAAGGGCAATTATAATTATTTACATAGAAGGTGCATGACCGTGAACTGGCGCGACCTCATCCTTCAGAACTTACAGCCAGGCGTATCGAGGCTTACTTTAGCGGCTGATCCCGATGGCTTGCTCTTGGAAGAAGATGTTCTCTCGACCTTAGGGGAAATGGGGTTTGATGTCCTTACTTTTGGCGATTCAATTACATTCCGTTATGTGTATGAAGCAAACTATCGTTCAAGGTGGGAGCGGTGCGAAGCGGCACATTTGGTAGTGGTAGTACAGGGCGGCCCGCAAGAATTGCGCCGCCTGCCCTTCGATGTGTGGCAGAGGGGTCATAAGCTTTTCTTCAGCCTGGCCGATATCTTTCCCAAACTCAGCTATCCGGTAGTTGCGGCTGTGGAAAAGTCGGACATAGATAAGCTTTACAGGGCATACCAGAATTACAATGGTCCTGCGCTGGGAGAGAAGGCGACCAAGGATTTTATCTTAAAGCACGTTTTTGGAGTAATGCCCGACCTTATCAATTCACCGGTCGAACTGATGAAGATATTGTTATCGCGGCATTGTAATTTTGTGACTGTGCCCCCGATTTTGGACGAACATCTTATCCATTGTTCAAGAGAAAAGAGCGTTTTTAAGAACTGGCCGCTGGAAGACATTATCCCCAGCAGGGAAGCCTTTTTTGCTTTTCTGCAAGAAAAATGGCGTCGATTCCTGGAAAGCACGGCCAGAGGAGAGAATTTCACCGAGGTCCCCTTTGACCATTATGACATACGGGTGTATATCGACACCCTGTTCTTAGAAGGAAATTTAAGACCTGTTCCGGTTGCGAGTACGGAAGGTATGCCCGAGTGGGTCCGGGCAGGTGTGCTTTTCGATAAGCAGGCTGAGGAAAGGTGCAGGATTAAGTGGCTGCTAGAGAAGATACGACAAGATTTGCCTGGAGAAACGGCGTCCTACAGGGATTGGCAGCGCCTGGCCGTTCTGTGGGCGGAGTTAATTGTACTCAGCGGTGAACTAAATCATGACGTAAAAACGAAAAGTAAACCGCAAATTGAGGAACTGCACGATGAATTGGAAGAGCGATTTGCGAGCTGGATGTTTGTGCGCTACGGTTCTTTGGCCAACCTTTCTTACACGTCCAAACCGGTGATGGTGCATCACATACCCCGTTATCTGACTCATCTGCGTGCTAAAGAGGCGGCAAAAAACATTGCTCTGCTCGTAATTGACGGTTTGGCGTTAGATCAATGGCTGGTTATCCGCAATTTCCTGAGAGACAGGTGTCCGGCATGGCGATTCGAGGAAAACCAGGTTTTTGCCTGGGTACCGACCTTAACTTCTATCTCCCGGCAGGCACTATTCGCTGCGGAGGCACCCCTGTACTTCAAGGACTCTTTAACGACAACCTCGAAAGAAGGACAGCACTGGTATAAATTCTGGGAAAACAGCGGGGTCAGGAGCGGAAGTATTTGCTACCGCAGAGGTTTGGCTGACGAGCCGGCAAGTGAGATCGGAGAGCTTTTGGACTCACAGTTCGAGATTGTCGGTCTGGTTATAGATAAGGTGGACAGAATCATGCATGGCATGGAGCTGGGAACAGCTGGTATGCACCAGCAAATCAGACTGTGGGCCGAACAGGGTTACCTGGTGCAGCTAATTGATTATCTTTTGAAGAACAAGTTTGCCGTTTACCTGACTTCGGACCACGGTAATATTGCGGCCAGGGGGAAGGGGCGTTTGCCTGATGGGGGCCTGGCTGAAACCCGCGGTGAACGAGCCAGAATTTATCATTCCGACATTTTCCGGCAGCAAATGATGGAAGAAATAGAGAATGTCATCTGCTGGCCTGGTTTTGGTTTGCCTCAGGGTTATTCCGTGCTGCTGGCCAGGGGACAGTCGGCCTTTGTTTTAGAGGGTGAAGAAATTGTAAGTCACGGCGGAATATCTTTGGAAGAGGTTGTCGTTCCTTTTGTCAGGATATGGGAGGAGCATTGATTATGATATTAAATGTCGGTTTTGACCGGAGAGTTAAGCTGGAATGGCTGGATGCCGCCGCCTGGAAAGCTGCAACGGAAACAGATATTGCTGAGGTGCGGAAGTACCTTGATGATTTCTTACAATCAGAATGTCGAAGTAGAGAGGCACGCAGGAAGACCATAACCGTATTGACTCGGATTTGGGTCAGGGTACCGCAAAAATATCGGTCATTACAGAAGCGGGCTTTAAGGATTTTAACCGAGGTGGGACCTGACACAAGACTCTGGTTGCACTGGGGTATGACACTTCTAGCATATCCATTTTTTCGCGACATAGCGAATATTACTGGTCGTTTGTTGACACTGCAGAATGAAGTTTCTCTAGAGCAGATTTACCGTCGGTTGGCAGAACGGTGGGGAGAAAGATCAACTGTTCGCCGGGCGAGCCAACGAGTGGTACGCTCATTGGTAGACTGGGGTGTTCTCCAGGATACTGCCGCAAAAGGTGTTTATTTTCCCACTGTTAGGAGAAGCCCTGCCAGTGATAGTGTTCAGTTATGGTTTTTAGAAGCCCTGTTGTGTTCAGAATCTGCTCCAATAGCGATCCTGCAACAATTACCGCAGCTACCCTCAGCTTTTCCGTTTCACCTGGATATTTCAGTGGCAGCTATACGGCAATCTAAACAGTTCGAAATACAGCGTCAGGGTTTGGATTTAGATATGGTTACAATAGTACACCGGTAATGGTCGTATCTATATCTTTTTGTGGTAAATTTGATAAGTTTTACCATATGCAAATTCTGAGTTTACTGAAAGAAGCACGACTATCTACACCTTGACTCGACTTTGAGCAGGCCGTAAGGTTCGACCTCGCGCTCGACCATTTCCCCGTCGTAGATGCGGCGGTAGGAAATCTTTGCTCGTTTGACCAGACGGATGGCCTCGAGTACCCTTTCGACCAGCTGAGAGGTCTTTTCGGGCTGTGCCGGGCCGTATCCCGAGATGTACACGTAACGTTCCACCTCCCGGCGCAGGCGGTGCCATTCAGTCATTCGCTGAAGCATGCTGTCAAAGACCAGCTTCATCAGCACTTCGAACTGATCGGGCAAAAGCTGCCTCTGCTGCGGGTACAGGCTCAGGGCCAGGATGAGTGCCATTCTGGGGTCGAGACGGGGAGAAGACAGGTTGCGGGTAAACACGTAGACCCGTTGCCCGCTTTTCTTCCTGCTTTCGGTTTGGTTGAACAGCGCTTTTTCCTGCCGGTAAATCTGGTTGTCCCTGTCCTTCTTGTAGTCCGCCTGCAGGGCTATGGCGGCCCGGTTGTTCGGGTTCAATTTAAGGCAGTTCTCGAGCTGGGCAAAGGCTTCTATGTAGTTGCCCTCCTGATGAAGCTTTTTGGCTTTCTCCAACAGCTCCTGCGACCATTTGGAAGAAGCTTCTGTTATCAAGGACACTGCTTTTTGAGAACGCTACCGTGAATATGACTTTTTGCTCATGTATTCATTTACTGGACTTGATAGCCCGCAGGCTCACCAGGTAAGCATGTTCGTGGGAAGTCAGCTGGTTATAACCCTGGAAGAGGTTGAGCAGGAAATCCTAGAAACGATACGGAAGTGCTTGCGTGAAGATAGCAGCATCATCCGTAGAATGGGAGCTGACTATCTGGCCTACAGCATATGCGATGCACTGGTGGACGGGCCCTTCCTGCTGTTGGACCGGCTGGGGGAGCGATTGGACGACCTGGAAGACATACTGCTTGTTAGACCGGATCGCGAAGCAGTATCCGAGTTGCACGACCTCAAGCGGGATCTGTTTTTACTGCACCGGTTGAAATGCCGTGGGATATGAAGTGGTAATTCATAACAGTATAACGAAAGCGGTGTTTGCAACGATAAAACTGTCGATGTTTGTCGATAAATAGGTTTGTTTCTTTGACAGGATAAACTTATCTTTTGACGAAAATCTGCATGGAGCAGGTTATCTGACGACTTGACGGAAAAGCCAGTCTCGGGCCGGGCACTGTGATTATTTGTAAACACAACAAGCACTACTCCGGAAAAGACTGCAAGTTGAGAAGATTAGGTACTGAATGGGTTTGAAACCATTGAACCCCGTAAAGGGACGGAAACCCAAGGAAAGGGCCTATCAAGAGCTTTTTTCCGCAGGTTCCGAATTTACTAGCCCTAGGGAAACAGGCGTTAAACCTGTGATTAGCAGGTTAGGTTGGCGCATCTATTTTGTTGTCATTTTTTGAAGATGAAAAACAGGAATAATTTTCCTCGTCGAGAAAAAATCCAAATATGAGATAAAGATTACGACCAATATTGACAGGTACGTTCAATCAGGGCCGTGTATTTAATTCAATAATTTTGGCGCTGCTAGCCTATTCTGTAGGAGCGAAGGAATTTATGAGGAGTTTGGCCTTGTAGACAGCAGGAAAAAGGAGAGTGACCATGGAGAAAAAGCTGTACACCATAACCATGGGCGCCCTGTACCATGACATAGGCAAGTTGGTACAACGTGCCGGAAGTGAACGTCTCTCCCACTCCGAGATTGGAGCCCGCTTTTTAGACGATGAGCGAATACGTCTTCCACACAAACAGGAGATTATTGAGATCGTCCGCTACCATCACATGTAGGCCCTTCAGGCTGCCTCGCTGCCAACCAACCACCCCGCATACATCGTCTATGAGGCTGACAATATTGCTGCCGCTGCCGACCGAAGACCCAACGAGGGGATGGATAGGGGTTTTGTCGCGGGAGTGCCGTTGCAGGCGGTGTTTAACCTTATAGGAGGAAGAAAAAAAGGAGACGAAAGGAGTTACCGCCCTCTGACATTAAGAGACGAGGACGGCATAGCCTATCCGCTGGCCAATGTGCCTATGCTGACGCAGGCCGATTATGCCCGTCTAGAACAGTATCTAAGGAGTAATCTTGCCCGTATCAACTACGAACTCGAAAGTCCCAACTCCCTGCTGAAGGTATTGGAGTCGGTTGCGAGCTACGTCCCGTCGAGCACATATCAAAGGGAGATTCCGGATATTTCACTTTTTGACCACCTCAAGTTGACAGCGGCCCTGGCCGCCTGCATGTACCAGTATCTTGATGCCCGGCGAGTAACAGACTACCGAGATGCCATGTTTACCGAGAAAGGCCGGCAGGAATTTCGTACTTGCCAATCTTTCCTCTTGGTTTCGGCGGATATTTCCGGTATTCAGGATTTTATCTATACCATTTCCTCACGTGGAGCCTTGAAATCTCTTCGGGCGCGTTCGTTTTATCTGGAGCTAATTCTGGAACACATGGCCGATGAGATACTTTCAGCACTGGACCTGACCAGAGCCAATCTTTTGTACTCGGGAGGAGGCCATTTTTACCTTTTACTTCCCAATACCAAAAGAGTCGTGGAGGTACTTAAAGAGGCACATCGTGATTTCAATCATTGGTTGTACCGTTTGTATTCAACCACTCTGTATTTGGAAATGGCGGCTGTACCGGTAACCGCCAATGTTCTCACCAATGGAGGCCCGGAAGGACATTCGTCGAACCTCCTGGGTGATGCATATCAGACTCTGGCCAACGAATTGAATCTGGGCAAGATAAGGCGTTATTCATCAGGTCTTCTGCCGGAGATAATGGATACTGAATCGATAATGAAATCAGATATGGATGCAGGCCGCGAATGTGGTATCTGCCGCACGTCATCCATCGAACTGGTGGACGACGTGCTTGATACGGGAGAAGTTCAGGTGATATGCAGAAATTGCAAATCCCTCCGCGATATTGGTGGGCAATTGGGACGTCGTGTCAAACCTAACTTACCCCTTATAGTGTCAGTACAGGAAAAAAGACCTTCTGACCGGGTGTACCTGGAGGTACCATGTTTAGAGGAAAAGGTCGCTTACATATGTATAACAACCCAAAAAGAAGCAGAAGAAACGCTTAAAGCTGACAAGAAAGCATATCGGCGGGTGTATTCGATCAACGACCTCATGACTGGGCTGGCTTACTCGACCAACCTCTGGATGGGTCATTACAGCAAGCCGTCATCTCAAGAGGCGGGGCACGTGGATTTTGAGGAACTCGCCGGGGACAGCACCGGCATTAAACGGATGGCGGTATTAAGAGCTGATGTGGACAACCTCGGAAAAATATTCGCCCGCGGACTTGAACAGCCTGACGAGAAAGACAAGTATCGTTATCTGAGCTTGAGCCGTTCGGCCACCCTCTCCCGGCAGCTTTCGCTCTTCTTCAAAAAGCACATCAACCTTATTTGTGGCAGTGAACGGCATCACTCGTATCTAACGGGAAAAGAGATTGCTGCACCCCGCAGCCTGGTTATAGTCTACTCCGGGGGTGATGACCTTTTCATAGTTGGGGCTTGGAACGAGGTTGTAGACTTTGCGGTGGAACTGTACCAGGCATTTACCAGGTTTACCTGCGAGCGCCTTCATTTTTCGGCAGGCATAGGGTTTTTCAGGGAAGGATTCCCCATCTCCCAGATGGCGGCCTTGACTGCCAGGCTTGAAGAGGCTGCCAAAGAGCTTGATGGGAAGGATGCAATAGCGCTTTTCGGACTGGACCGGAGTATTCGCGAGTGTGAAGACACCCCGGAAGTCAGGCATGTGTTTAAGTGGAACGAGTTCATAAGGGGGGTGTTGGGAGAAAAGCTGGGCTACCTCAATGACCGGCTGGCGGTGGAGAAAGAGATTGAGACAAGCGGCAGGCTGGCGGTAGGAATGGGCGTCATGTACCGTTGGCTGATCCTTCTCAACAGGCGGGCTGCCCCGGACGGCAGGAGCAACCTGGCGCGTCTGGCCTACCATCTGGCACGAATGGAGCCTACCGCCGGAGCAAGGGGCGATGTACAAGACTCTTATCGCGAGCTGCACCGTCGAGTTTACGAGTGGGCCGGCAACGAAAAGGACCGGCGGGAGCTTGTTACTGCGATCAACCTTTTCGTTTACCAGCACAGGAAGACAAAGGAGGGTGATGATAGGTGAGCGTGGATGTGGTAAAGGAGGCAGAAAGGATTGTCAGTAGTTTGGACCGCCACCCCAAAGACAAAAGCAAGATACTTCTCACCACGAGCCAGCTAAGGAAGTTCCTGGCGGCGGTTAACGGCATCGAGAACCGGTTTGAGGTTTGGCGGAGCCAGGTTGGTGAGGACGGTCAAGAGGATAAATCCGGGACCTTGCCGCCTGAGCTTGTGAACGATATAAAGTTCCTTAAGGTAAAGCTGGTATACCAGGCCGGGCGTGAGAAGAACAGGAAGGGGCCCATAAACGGTTTTATTGAGAAGTCAAAGATACTCGAGCGGATTGATGCCATAGGCAACGATGCGGCGAGATTTCAGGAATTCGCCAGGCTGGTCGAGGCGATCGTCGCTTACCACAAATTCCAGGGAGGGGGAGACTGATGCCGAATTACGCTGGGGCTTTGCGAGGAAAACTAAAAATCACGGCTACCCTGAAACTTTTGACGGGGCTGCACATAGGGGCGTCTAACGATTTTTCCTCTATAGGAGCGGTAGACAGCGTGGTGGTTCGCGACCCGCTAACCCGTTATCCCATAATTCCTGGCAGTTCGCTTAAGGGCAAGTTCCGTAGCCTTTTAGCGCGAAACATCAAAGGGGGACCTTTTTACGACATCAAAGATGAGCCGATAGAACTGAAACGGTTGTTCGGCGGTGAGACAAAGACCAGCAAGGATAACGCCGAAAAGCGGCAGCTCATTTCATCCAGGCTTCAGTTTTTTGACATCTTCCTCAACAAAAACAGCGCCAAGCGGTTGGAGAAGGCAAACACGGATCTCTACCTGACCGAAATCAAGTTTGAGAACACCATCAGCAGGTTGACCGGTGAAGCCAACCCGAGACAGCTAGAGCGTGTGCCGGCCAGAGCTGAATTCGATTTTTTCCTGGTTTATAACATTGAAGAACCGGATGAGGTTGAAGAGGATTTCGAGTTTCTAGCCACCGGATTCAAGCTTTTGCAACTCGATTATCTTGGCCGAGGAGGTACTAGAGGAAACGGCAGGGTGGCGCTTTATAACTTCAAGGTTGAGCAGGTTGGTGTTTCCGAAGGTATTTCCATTGACGTTGACAGGCTGGCAAAAAAACTGGAGGAAACCAAGGACTATGCGTTACTACATGTTTAAGTTGAACTTTAGTGGACCGGTTCATTTCGGTGCGGATGTGCCCGGCCTTGGGTTGGAAAAGAGCATGATGACCTGCCATGCCGATACCCTTTTTTCGGCTCTTTGTCACGAGGCCGTTTACATTTATGGCGAAAAAGGGCTTAGGTACCTGATTGAGGCGGCTGAAAAGGGCGGGCTTTTGCTTTCTGATTTGATGCCTTACCGGGGTGAGGACCTGTACATCCCGCGGCCGGTAGTTGCGCTGGAAGCAGAAGGGAAAGACCCTTCCCAGAAAAAACGTTTGAAAAGAATAAGCCACATAAAAGTGTCGGATGTGGCAGGGTATCTTAAATTCCTAGCAGGTGAAGAATCTTCCTGGGAGCCTGTGCCTCCTGAGTTCGGGGCCTATGAGCTTTACCCCAGGGTAGCCCTGAGTTACCAGAGCAATCCCCGACCGTATATGGTAGGAACTTACAGGTTCTTACCTGATGCGGGGTTGTATTTTATTATAGGCTTGGGAGAGGAAGGTGACCTCGACTTTTACCGTGCTCTGATTGAATCGTTGGGCTATTCAGGGCTTGGCGGCAAGCGCACCGCTGGTTGCGGTTACTTTGAACTGGAGGACAGCGAGTACGACCTGAGCGATACTGAATACTGTTACACCGAATGCGAGGAGGCCTTGGCCAGAATGTTGAAAGCCGAGAATAGCCGCCTTTTTCTAACGCTTTCCGTTATTTGCCCAAATGACGAGGATATGGACGTTTTAAAGGACTCTTCATCAACTTACAGCCTGATACAGAGGAGAGGATTTGTACTCTCAAAAACATACAGCGACCGATTTCTTAAACGCAGGCCGTTGATAATGATAAACGCCGGTTCCTGCTTTCCCGCAAAACTAAAAGGGCAGATAGTTGATGTTAGTAACGAAGGGAGCCATCCCGTTTACCGTTACGGTTTGGCTCTTATGGCGGGGGTGGAAGGGTGAATCTCGCGTTCGGGGACATAGTAACCTGCAAAATGCGGCTTAAGGTTTTAACTCCTATTTTTGTAGGAGGCGGCAATGATTCAGTTTTGAACCGCACAGGCTATATATACGATTCTGCACAAAAGAAAGTTTATATCCTGGACGAAGCCAAGTTTGTTGAGTTTCTAGGGGCAGCGGATCTTTTCGACGAGTACTTCAAGTATGTAGTGGAGAACTCTGGAGAACCTCCGCGAAACCCCAGGGCCACGGGAAACCGTCGGAGCAGGCACGCAAACCCCAACGCCAACCTCGTACACCTGGCGGATTGGCTGGCCTCAAAAGGGTTCACCGGATACGAGAAGCTTGCGCGGTACGCGGTAGCAGCACCCGATGTCGATAAGGGCAACCTAAACGACCTTAGATGCTTCGCACGCAACGGCCTATGGCAGCCATACATTCCAGGCACAGCCATCAAAGGTGCCCTTCGTTCGGTTCTGTTGAAGGAAGCTTTACTGACAGCTAAAAGACCGGATGACTGGAAGAGAGCGCTGGCATTGGTTACTTCTGGGCAGAACAGAACGCTCGGCAGGCTGGGGAGAGAGATAGAGGATCGCATGACGAAGCTTGTGAGTTTCGATGAAGATGTGGAGAACAGGCATCGTAGTGGTCCCGGACAGGATTCGCCTTTGAGGGATATCTTTCGTGGCATTGCGGTAAGCGATTCACGTCCTATCGATCCGGAAAACCTCTACATCGCGAGGCAGCTTCGCGTTTCTATCAAAAATAAAAACGGGCATATAAAGGCCCTGCCGGTTTATCTGGAGTACCTGAAACCGGGAACCGAGATCGTTTTTACCCTAAGCCTGAACCGGAGGTTATTAGAAAACAGCCCTTGGCGAACCGTACATGATATCTTGGATACCTTGGGCAGGGCAAGCCGGCGGTTTGCCGTGTTGATGGGAGATGCGCACTTCAAGCGCCTGGGTGAATACCGTTGGTCTTGCGAACCGAACATGTCAGCCAATTTTTACCTGGGGGGCCAAACGGGGTGGCCGACCAAGGTTTTTTGGCCCGAACTGGCTCCTAATCCCCAGGAATGCTTGAAGGTGACCAAAACATTATTGGACAAAAGATTCTGGGTTCACAGGCACGCATTACTTGACGACAGAGTTTCCCCCCGGACGTTGAAACTAGCACGCTATGAAGAAGAGTATTATGTTGTCGGGATGTGCTCTCTGGAGGCCGTATAGTTATGATGCTGGCGGAACTCAATATCTATTTGGAACCGTCCGGTGACCAATGGCCGGCGGTAAGTATGGGTTCGCTTTTTCATGGCTGGCTTATGCAAAGGGTTACCGGTTATTATGCCAAGAAACTGCACCAACCTGGACCCAAACCGTTCAGCCAGCACCTGGAAGTAAAAAGGGGAGAGGTTATCTGGCACATCTCTACCCTAAATGAAGAGGCCTTTAGCCATCTCCTTAAACCGCTGGCCGATAACACCCCACGGTTTGTCGAGCTCGAAGCCAAGGGCCGGGCTTTTCCGGTGAAGGGAAGCGAGATGGGGAAGGTTTATGCCTCCTATAAAGATTTGACCGATGGGTGCTATCTGGCGCAGGATCCCGCAAGGAGGCTGGTTTTTTTTGCGACTACTCCTGTAGCTTTCCGTTCAAACAGGGAGTATCAGATATTCCCAAGCGAGTTTCATATCATGCAGAGTCTGGTCAACCGCTGGAACGCTTTCGCGGATGCGGTGTCACTTGACGATGAAGAAGCTTTTAGAGCCCTGGTAGCTGCGCTCCGCATAACCCGTTATCGTTTGGAAAGCAAGACCTATCATATAGAAGGGATTCGCATCCCTGGGTTTACAGGTCGCTGGGAGATGAGCATAAAAGGCCCCGAAGCGCTGAGGAGACTGGCTACGATGCTTGGTATGTATGCTGATTTTGCCGGGATAGGAATTAAGACTGCACTGGGAATGGGAGGAGTTAAGCTCGAGGAGATTGTCGTGTGAGGTATGTGAGTGGGATGTGGGAGCCGCACAAGCAATATTGGGGAATAGAAGAGTCTTGCAGGGGTGGGAAACAGCTTTTGCCTCTGGCCAAAGGCCTTGGAGCCGCAAGGTGGCCATTCAACTCAGGACTGGCGGGCGATTCACCAGACAGAGTTTGAAACCATTGAACCCCGTAAGGGGACGGAAACAATTAATTTACGTCCTGAATTTCAGAGATTTTTAGTTTGGGGTTTGAAACCATTGAACCCCGTAAGGGGACGGAAACCTTGCCTACTTGCTTCACTTAATCCTTTTCTTCATTGAGGTTTGAAACCATTGAACCCCGTAAGGGGACGGAAACCTTCATGATGCGGAAATTCATCAATTCAACACCTTTCGTTTGAAACCATTGAACCCCGTAAGGGGACGGAAACCACGATGGAGTGATTTTTGCTCATCTAGTAATTTAGTGTTTGAAA
>JAAYAC010000026.1 GCA_012719535.1 Syntrophomonadaceae bacterium
CCCGTATGGACGAGAACAAAGCTTTTGTGCGGGTGGGCGGGCGCCGGCTAATCGATATCATAGTCGAAAAGCTTAACCGCCATTTCCATGAAGTGATAATCGTAACCAACGAACCTGAAATTTATCAGAAGTTGGGGACCAGGGTGGTGACGGATATTATCCCTGGTAAAGGCCCATTGAGCGGTCTGCATGCCGGCCTGGCGTATTCCCGTTTCGAGGCGGCATTTGTTGTAGCCTGTGATATGCCGTTCATCGATATGAATTTGGCCCGGTATATGGTGGCGATGTTGCCCGGGTGTGATGTGGTGGCTCCGCGTGTCAGGGAAAGGTTTCAGCCGCTCTTTGCCGTGTATTCCAGAAGCTGCCTGCCGGTCTTCGAACGGTGTTTGGTCCAGGACAAATTGAAGATCAGTCGCGTATACCAGGAAGAACTGAAGGTGAAGTATATAACCGAGGAGGATGTTCTGCGTTTCGGGGATCCCGAGGTCATATTCTGCAATGTTAATAGCCGGGAAAACCTAAGCAGGGCGCAAGAGATAGCAAGGAGGATGGTAATATAAGAAGTCAACGCAAGCAGGAACACCTCAACCTGGCCACGAATGTACCTGATAGCCCGGTCAGCACCGGGTTCGAGGATGTCTTTCTCCTGCACGACTCGGTCCCGGAACTAAGTTTGGATGAGGTGGATGTTGCAACTGATTTTCTGGGGAAGAAATTGAAGCTTCCCCTGCTCATAAACGCCATGACCGGGGGTATACCTGAAGCTGAAGACATCAACCGGGGGCTGGCCCAGGTGGCTGCAAGCGCTGGAATTGGGATTGCGGTGGGGTCGCAGCTGGTAGCCATGGAAGAAAGGGATGGCCTGGAGAGTTTCAGGGTGGTACGACGGGTGAACCCGCACGGCGTGGTTCTAGCTAACGTTAGTGCTTCTACCGACGCTGGCCCGGCCGTGAGAGCGGTAAACATGATCGAGGCGGATGGGCTGCAGGTTCATCTTAACGTACCGCAGGAACTGGCCATGGCTGAAGGAGACCGCAGTTTTAAAGGTGTGCTGGACAACATAGCTGATTTGGTATACAAGTCGCCGGTACCGGTAATTGCCAAGGAGGTCGGATTTGGCATGTCCAGAGAAGCTGCCGCGCGGCTGGCGGAGGTCGGGGTGGCTGGTCTGGACATTGGGGGTTCGGGCGGTACCAATTTTGTGGCCATAGAGAACATGCGGGGAGGGTTGTTTGCCGACCTGACCGAATGGGGTATTCCCACGGCAGTCAGTCTCTTGGAGGTACTCTCTACCCAACCACAGGCCAGGGTTATCGCCTCGGGGGGTATATGGGGAGCTTTGCCGGCGGCTAAAGCGCTGGCCCTGGGTGCGGATATCGTTGGCATTGCCGCCCCGTTCCTGAGGGTGCTACGCACGGCCGGAGTGGACGGGTTGATGGAAGAGATGGACCTGTTCGCTTACCGGTTGCGGGCTGTTACGCTCATGGTCGGCGCGCGGAACCTGGCGGAGCTGCGGCAAAAACCAGTGCTGGTAACGGGAAGGACCGCCGAATGGCTTAAGCTACGGGGTATTGACGCCCGTCACTGGGCAAGGAGGTAAGTATTCATGGGCAGTTTGTTGATCCGGGGCGGCAGGCTGGTGACCATGAACCCGGGGCGAGAGGTGTTTGACGGCTCGCTTTACATAGAAAACGGAGTGATAATGGAAGTTGGCTCAGGGCGTACCCGGGCTGATGAGGTTATCAACGCCCAGGACATGCTGGTAATACCAGGTATGATCCAGGTCCACGTACACCTGTGCCAGACCCTGATGCGAGGCATGGCCGACGACCTGGCCCTGCTGGACTGGCTGGAAAAACGCATCTGGCCATTGGAGGCGGCTCATGATCCCGACTCCCTGTACAGTTCCTCCCTGTTAGGATGTGCGGAATTGTTACTGGCGGGGACCACCGCCATACTGGACATGGGTACTGTCAACCACCAGGAGGCTGTGTTTGAGGCAGCGGCCCAGGCGGGAATCCGGATTGTGTCGGGTAAGTGCATGATGGACATGGCCGAGCGCGCTCCCGCGGCACTGCTGGATTCAACGGAGGGCTCGGTGAGGGATACGGTCAGGCTGATAGAAAAATGGCACGGTCGTGAAAACGGGCGGATCAGGTATGCGCTGGCCCCCCGTTTTGTGCTTTCCTGTACACGCAAGTTGCTGGAAGCGGTCAGAGAACTGGCAAATTCCTACGGGGTGTTAATTCACACGCACGCCGCGGAAAACCGTGCCGAGACGCAGCTGGTGCGGGAAATGACCGGCAGGGGCAATGTTGAGTACCTGGGTGAAATCGGGCTGTGTGGTTCAAGGACAGTTCTGGCTCACTGTATATGGTTATCCGCGCGGGAGGTGGACCTGCTTGGGGCGACTGGTACGCGGGTGGCCCACTGTCCATCGGCCAATCTGAAACTAGCCTCGGGGATAGCCGACATAGTGCGTTTACTGGAAGCGGGGATACCGGTAGGTATCGGTTGTGATGGTCCCCCGTGCAACAATTACTTGGACATGTTCAACGAAATGCGCCTGGCCGCCCTGCTGCAGAAACCGGTTCACGGCCCCACGGCGATGCCGGCCGGGACAGTGTTTGAGATGGCTACCACCCGCGGGGCTGCCATCCTCGGTATGGAAAGTGAGATAGGAAGCCTGGAACCTGGAAAGAAGGCTGATATCGTGGTTGTAAACCCGGTACGGCCCCATTCCCGACCACGCATGGAGGAGAATACGTATGCGGACCTGGTTTACCAGGTTAAAGCTTCCGATGTACGGTACACGATTGTTGACGGCCGGGTTCTGGTACGAGAAGGAAAGCTGGCTATCCTGGATGAAGAGGACCTGACCCGCCAGGCTGATCGCGAGGCCCGTCGCCTGGTGGCCAGGGCGAGGTTGGCGTAAGGGTAAGGGAGATCGGCTGGCAATGAAGGGAGAATATCACTTGTTCATAATAGACCGTTTTGAAGGTGAATGGGCGGTAGTGGAAAGTGGTGACGGGATGTTCAACCTACCCCGGGTGCTGTTGCCCCCAAAGGCCAAGGAAGGTGATGTCCTCAGAATAACGGTGGAAATTGATAGGCGGGCTACGGCGGGGCGGGTGCGCAGGGTGGAAGACCTGGCCGGTGAACTTTTTACCGACAAGGAGATATAACCGGTGAAACACAGCAGACTGCTTGCCATCCTACTTTTGTTATTTGCTGCCATGCTCTCGGGTTGCAGCAACGGCAACCCCCCTTCACCTCAAGTATCCCGGGAGGCTTCCGGTCCAGGACAGGTGGCTGGGGAAGACCTGAGCCGGGATTCCGCCCGGGCGGTTTTGGCGGTCCATTTCCTGGACGTTGGACAGGCGGATGCAATCCTGGTCTGCTTTCCCCGGGGGAAAACCATGCTGATCGACGCGGGAAGCAACGACGACGGGCCCGCTGTGGTGGCCTATCTTAAACGGCAAGGGATAAAGAAGATTGACTTGCTTATCGGGACCCATCCGCATGAAGACCATATCGGTGGATTGGACGACGTCATCGAGGAGTTTCCTATAGGCAAATTCTATATGCCCCGGGTTACTAACACCACCAGAACCTTCGAGGACGTCTTGCTGGCTGCCAGGGCCAGGGGAGTAAAGACAACCGCCGCCGTGGCCGGGCTACGGCTACTCGAAGACCGCAATTTGGAGGTGGTCTTGGCAGCCCCTTGTCGCTCTGGCTACGAGGAGCTTAACGATTATTCGGCAGTTACCAGAGTAACCTACAGGAATACTTCTTTCTTATTCACGGGGGACGCTGGAGCCGAGTCCGAGCGGGAAATGCTTGCTTCCGGAGCGGACTTGAAGGCCGACGTTCTCAAGGTCGGACACCATGGTAGTCATGATTCCAGTACGGATGCTTTTCTCAAAAAGGTGGCCCCCCGGTTTGCTGTTATATCAGTAGGGGCAAACAATGATTACGGTCACCCGCACCCAGAAACCATTGCCAAACTGTCTGCTAGCGGGGCGCAAGTGTACCGGACCGACCGGGACGGCACGCTGGTGTTCACTTCGGATGGCGAGGGTATTACGTTAAGGGAAACCAGCAGCTCGGCCCGCCCGGGAGTGCGCAGCCCGACCGCGCCTGTGATACCCGCGCCCGGGGGGCAGGACGGTTACATCGGCAACCTGAAGTCCAAAAAGTTTCACCGGCCCACCTGTTCTTCGCTGCCTGCTCCACACAACCGGGTCAACTTCAAGACACGTGATGAAGCACTTCGGGCCAACTACCTGCCCTGCCGAAATTGCAAACCGTAACCGCATTTGCGGCCTGCTTCGAAAACGGCAGTACCAAGGGATTCGCCTTCCTTCCGCCAGAAATTGCGGTAGCAGGAGTCACCGATAAGTATCTGGTGTGCGCCCGGCCTGGGCACTGGCCATAGGGTGGAAGTGTGAGCACAGACTTTCAATGCTGCATCATACTGCTATTTGCAATAAAGTATTACGGGGAAAAGATAATAAACGCCCTAGCATGATACTCTTTCCAGAAATCAATTCGAACAGCCGGTAAGCTTTTCCTGTTGCCATTTTGGTCCAATTCATCCCGTTTGCCGAAGTCAGGAAGTTTCCCTTATCGTCAACTACGGTGAAATTCCCGTTACTGAAAGTAACGCTCTGGGGGAATCTGAACGTCCTCCCGAGGTTAACGCGGGTCCAGTTTTTTCCATCAGTAGACCTCCATAACAGGCTGTCATAGCTTTGGCTGTCTTGCCATCCTACCGCCAGAAAAACCCCGTTTCCACAGGCTATATCCTCAAGGATCTCCTTGTTTCCTATTTTGATTACGTCCCAATTTACCCCATCCTCTGATCGATAAAAGGCAATCTCGGAGGCTGCTATAAAGCAGTTATTACCATACAGCACCTTCTTAATGCACTGGTGCTGGCCATAGAAGGTATAGCCTTTTCCTTCTCCAAATATACCGAAACCTGGCTCATTGATTGCTATCTGCTCCCAGCTAATATCGTTCCAGGTTGTTCCATCTTCCGATTCGAGTATCAGCGGGCCGGACCCATTCACGTTGCCGACGGCCACGTACCTATGGCCGTTATAGCTCATATCAACGACCTCCATATCATGACCAAAAACACGAAAGCATTTCACATTGAATTCCGGTTCATTTACAGTCATCTTCTGTTCAGACCAGGTGACCCCGTCTACCGAGGTCCAGCACCTTCCCGAACCCCAGATCGCAAACCGTCTATTATCATACATAATACGGGAACTGGCATTCAGCCCAAGATATTTGCGAAAAACCCAATTTCTCCCGTTGAGAGAAGAATAGATGTATACTGCTTTGCCGTCAGATGAGTCTCGGGAAGCAGTTAATAGAAAAACGTTATTACCGCAGGCGATGTCTTCAATGTCCAGGCCAGCCGGAAGCGGTTTGAACGTTGCTGCAGCAGCTTTTACCGGGAGTTTGGCAGTGGGCTTTGTGGTTACAGCATGGATTGGACTAACTATTGTAACCAGCATCAACAAGATGGTAATGAAACATACAGTAATTTTCTTGCCCAATGATCGAACCCCCATTCTCCTGTACCCAGATATTAAGAAAACCCTTTTTCAATGAACCTGCACTGGCTGATTAACTTCGTTAACACAAGTAATTCTATAAATTGGTGAAAATACCTTTTTAGCCGGGGTATACTCGACTTTTTATTTCGCTAATCGGTGCACCATCGCTGGGGTGTTTGTCCTTGCAAAAGGTGCTACGTTCCGGCTAAAGAATTGTTTGTTTCGCATGCAGCGAATTTTGCACCTTCAGTTTTGTGGATATTTCTTGCTGCTCCGGGTCCGTTTGATGGACAGCCGCAAAAAACCGGATGGCGGCTGGTACCCCGGTTATGGGCCGGGCGGGTAGTGCTGCTGCATAATCTCAGGACACCGGGGAAATATATCCTTGAAAAAGGACGAAAGGAAGGGTGTTCGTGACGACGTATCCGATTGGGATGATTGCTTTGCTGGTGGTGTCCATCCTGGTGTATTTTGGAGTAGCCCATCGTGTCCTGGACCGGTTGAGATTGTCCGACAAGGCGGCCCTGGCAGTAATTGCCGCCATTATCGTGGGGAGTTTCATCGATATCCCGGTTACCGGCCGCGTTACCATAAACCTGGGTGGCATTATACCGGTTATCCTGGCGATCTATATCCTGGTCGGGGCTGGTAAGGCTTATGAATGGATTCGGGCCATAATCGCCGCGGGAGTTACAGCTCTGGCCCTTTTTCTGGCAGCGAGGCTGCTGGGGGCGGAGCCGGAAAACATGTTTATTGACCCGGTATACGTTTACCCGCTGGTCGCCGGGGTGGTGGGATACCTGGCGGGCAGGTCGCGACGGAGTGCATTTTTCGCCGCTGTGCTAGGGGTTCTTTCCCTGGACGTGGCGCAGTATTTCTGGCTGTCCCGGGTAGGCGGTCCCGGAGTGGTTCACATAGGGGGGGCCGGTGCATTTGACGCGTTAGTGTTGTCGGGTATTCTGGCCCTACTGCTGGCCGAGGTTATTGGTGAGGTTCTGGAACGTATGCAGGGCGGGCCCAGGAAAGAAGGACGCCCGGAGGAATTACTGGCCAACCTCCAGGAACCCGGGGCGGAACCGGCCAAGAAGCCCCTGCACGAGGAACGGGGGGATACAAATGAGTAGGCGGCTGGTTTGGGCTATTCTGGCGGCAATGATGGTACTGTTGTCCCTGAGTGGAGTAGCCCAGGCGGAAATCGAGCGCAGTGACGGGGGGTATTTTTCCCTTGTAGATGAAGAAGGCCGGGTTATCCATCAAACCGGCCTGTGGGTTACGGTAGGAGACGAGTATATTACTGCCTCCAACGAGCGGTTCAGGGTGGTGCGGGTAGAGGGAGACACTGCCCACTGCCGTTATGTAGGAAAGGAAAAGATGCCGAAGGTAGGGGGGCAATCCGGGCGGTTGTCCATGGCCTTGCCTCTGGGAGTGCCGGTGGTAGGCGGGGGCAGGCCGACGATAGCCATCTACCATACCCACAATGACGAATCCTATGTTCCTAGCGACGGGACTGACAGCAGGCGGGGCAGGGGAGGTATTGTCGATGTTGGTGATGCCCTCCGGGACAAGCTGCAGTCCATAGGCATTAACGCTATCCATGACCAGACCAGTCACGAACCACATGACCCCAACGCTTATTACCGTTCTCGCCGGACGGCGACGAAGTTATTGAAAAAAGGCCCGATCCTGCTGGTAGATATACACCGGGATTCAGTCCCTCCCCAGGTCTACTCGACCGAAGTTAAAGGAACCAGGGCCACCAAGGTCAAGCTGGTAGTGGGAAGGCAGAATGCCAACATATCATCCAACCTGGAGTTTGCCAAACGCTTAAAAGCGCAGATGGACCAGGTAACCCCAGGTTTATCTGGCGGTATATTCGTGGGCAAAGGCAACTATAACCAGGACCTGAGTCCGCGGGCAATACTGGTGGAAGTGGGGGCGGACAGCAATGACAAGAAGGCAGCCGAGCAGGGGATAAGCTTATTTGCCCAGTCTCTGCCGCCGGTGCTGGGAATTGAGGCAGCCCCCGCCAAGAAACCGCTGGGGGTCAACCGTAGAGGAGGCCAGCCTGCTGACTGGAGCAGCATACTCTGGGTCCTGGTGGCGGTTGGAGTGGCCTATGGCGCGTATGTCTACCTGAACCGGCGAAGAACCAAATAAGGGTTGGAGCCGGACCGTTACCGCCCTTGGGTATGGCGCTCTGGCGCAGGTACCAGTTTGAACGCCGTGGACGGCAGTTCCAAACCGGGTGCGCCGGGGTGCCATTATTGTCTCTACTTCACTATTCCTGACAGCCGGAGGCTAGAAGATGAAGATCATCTACCATTGTTTCGGAGGGTCCCATTCGTCAGTTACCGCCGCGGCCATCCACCTGGGTATGTTGCCGACCCACCGGTTGCCGACTAGCCAGGAGTTGCTAGCAGTACCGCATTTCGACAAGACCGGGAAAAACGATTTTGGAATAATTCGGGAAATGGGCATTGACGAGTATGGAAACCAGGTCTACGTCTTAGGGAAGAAACACCTGGGTGAACGATTTAACTGGGTGTTACAGGGAATGGCCTGCCTCATGGGGGTGGAACAGGAACTGGTCGTGGTGAACACCATGGTCTATGTCAACTGGATTATGATGGTGCGCGGTTTTCTCTCCCGGCGGGCCGGGGTACCGTTAGTGGGCCGTCCCTTGGTCTGCCTGGGTACCCGGCGCGCATATTTTGACCTGGCAGCTCTGGTAAAAACTGTCAAGATCAAGGTGGCACACTGATGGGAAAGCGGGGAGACTATTGAACATTCTTATCCTGGGGACTTCGGGAGTACACCATACCCTTATCGCCGCTAACATGCTGTTGGACAGGTTTAAGGGTGAGCTGACAACAATGAAGGGGTACTGTGACACCTGGCTGGATCGCAGCGGCTGTCCTATTTATGTCGGAACCGACCGGGATGGCCACCGGGTATATACCCTGGGTGTTGGCAGGGAACTGAAAGTGGCCCGTAAAGCGCTGGGCTCAATGCTGGAGCTTTTCCGGGACTCTCCCCACCAGGTGGTGGTGACCGAAATCACCATACAGGGAGAATTATGGATAAGAATGGCAATGCTCTGCAGCCATTTGCCGTGGGGAAGACGGGTGAACGAACTGATATCGGGCCGGGTCCTGAGGGGGCAGCTTCCGCGGATACAATCCCAGGTGGAGAGACTGCGAGCCCAAATAGGCTTGGCTTCGGGGGAAGGTGGGAACCATGGAGCCCTCCTGGAAAGGGTGGCTCAGTAATCACCGGTATCGGGGGACGGCTTGCAGGCGGACAAGTTTTTGTTGGATAATGTTGTCGTGACTAAAAAGAGGTGGATGGGGTTGAGGGGCGAAGGAGTACCGATAGCCACAGTTGTTCCCGGCAGTATAGCCTCCGAGTTGGGTGTGGAACCGGGGGACCGGCTGATAGCTGTCAATGGGCAAGTGGTTCGTGACATAATCGAGTATCGCTATTACACGGCAGATGACTTTGTCGTACTGGATATCCAGCGAAGTGAAGGCGAACAGTGGAGACTGGAAATCGAAAAGGACTACGATGAAGACCTGGGACTGGGGTTTGACCAGGTGGTTTTTGATGGTTTACGGGTGTGCCGGAACAAGTGCCTTTTTTGCTTTATGGACCAGTTGCCCCCGGGAATGAGAAAAACGCTGCGCGTCAAGGACGATGATTACCGGCTTTCGTTTCTTTATGGCAATTTCATCACGCTTACCAATCTCGATTACCGGGACTGGGAACGAATACTGACCTTGAGGCTTAGTCCCCTCTATGTATCGGTGCATGCTACCGACCCGGGTGTCCGGGAGAGGTTACTGGGCAACGAAGAGGCTCGAAATATTATTGCTGACCTAGAACGGCTGAAGCAACATGGTCTGCAGGCCCACACCCAGATAGTGCTCTGCCCGGGTATTAATGACAAGCAGGTTCTGGCGAATACCGTACAGACTCTGGCCGGGTTCTGGCCGACGGTATTATCAATCGGTATTGTGCCGGTCGGCCTTACCAATTACCGCGAAGGATTGGCCCCTCTCCAACCGGTAACACGTCAGCAGGCCCGGGAGCTTATCGAGGTTGTCCAAGCCTGGCAGAGCTACTACCGGCACAGAACCGGAATCGGGCTGGTATACCTGGCTGATGAATTCTTCATCAGGGCGCACCATGAATTTCCCACCGGTGAATACTACGACGATTATCCCCAGCTTGAAAACGGGATAGGACTTGCCAGGCAGTTTCTTGACCGGCTGGATGAGCTGGAGAAGGAGTTGCCCGCTTCAGTTCGACAACCGCGGGCACTGACTGTTATTTGCGGGGAGTCGGCCCGGGAAGTTCTGGAGCTGGCTGCGCACCGGTTTAACCTGATTAAGGGGGTCAGTATCGAAGTACTGGCTGTCAAAAACCGGTTTTTCGGGGAGCAGGTCACGGTTACCGGCCTTTTGACGGGAAGAGATATTGAGCAAGCCCTGGGCAAAGAGTACCGGGGACGAACGGTCCTTATTCCTTCTGTGGTATTAAGAGAGGCCGACGATAGATTTCTAGATGATATGACGGTCGGAGAACTGCGACGCACAACTGAAGCGGACGTGGTAGTCGTAGAGCCTACAGTGGATGGGTTGTTTGACTTTATCGTGAACATACCCGGATTGGCGAGGTGAAACAAGTGACTAAGCCGGTGGTAGCCCTGGTGGGCCGGCCTAATGTCGGGAAATCGACATTGTTCAACCGGTTGGCCGGGATGCGGAAAGCTATAGTGGAGGATACCCCGGGAGTGACCAGGGATAGGATTTATGAACGCAGCGAATGGGCCGGACACGAGTTTATCATGATCGATACCGGTGGTATCCGGTTCGAGGACGGAGACATCCTGGCCGCCGAGGTCAAAAAGCAGTCTGAACTGGCCATCCAGGAGGCAGATGTAATAGTCTTTGTAGTAGATGCCCGGGAAGGTGTGACGGCGGAGGACGAGATGGTGGCCGGGATGCTGCGCCGGGCAGACAAACCGGTGGTGGTGGCGGCCAACAAGGTGGAGGATTTCGCGCGGCAACTGGATTACTACGAGTTTTACCGGTTGGGGCTGGGTGAGCCGATCCCGGTCTCCGCCGCGCACGGTAGAAACACCAATGACCTGCTGGATGCCGTGGTCAGTTTCTTTTCCCCTCCGGCCGAGGGGGAGGAAAACGGTCTGGAGACGCGCATCGCCTTCGTTGGCCGGCCAAATGTGGGTAAATCGTCGCTGGTCAACAAGCTGCTGGGACAGGAACGGGTTATTGTTAGCGAGATACCTGGAACCACGCGGGACGCCGTGGATACTCCTTTTCAATACGGGCAGCGGCAGTATGTACTTATTGATACTGCCGGCATGCGCAAGAAAGGACGGATAAGGGAAGCCACCGAGCGGTACAGTGTTATCCGGACCTTACGAGCGGTAGAAAGATCCGATGTGGTGTTGATAATTCTGGATGCTATCCAGGGAGTAACCGAGCAGGACAAAAAGATTGCCGGATTCGTACATGAAGAGGGAAAGTCCAATATAATAGTAGTTAACAAGTGGGATCTGGTCGAGAAGAACCGGCGAACCATGCAGGAATACGACTGCATGATCAGGGATGAGTTGAAATTCCTGAGCTACTCCCCCATTTTGTACGTGTCGGCCCTGACGGGCCAGCGGGTGTTTAAAATGTTGGAAGTCATTGACTTCGTAGCCGAGCAGTATGCCCGCAAAGTTGCTACCGCAGAACTAAACCGGGTGCTTAGAGAGGCGATCATGCTAAATCCTTTACCGGGGGCGGGGAAGAACCAGGTAAAGATATTCTATGCTACCCAGGTGAAGACCGGGCCCCCCACGTTCGTACTTTTCGTCAACCACCCGGACCTGGTGCATTTTTCCTACCTCAGGTACCTGGAGAATTACTTGCGCCAGAACTTCGGGTTCGAGGGAACACCGCTTCGTTTCCTCCTGCGCCACAGAGAGAGCCGCTGAACGCGAAACTTTGAACTTAAGTGTTTAGATGCTTTTGCTGGTGCCAGCACACCAACCTGAAAGTCTGCTATATACTTGACAGGGTGTTAATTATCTCAAGTGGAGGGGAAATAGGTTGTTGAAGGTGGCCATAGTCATACTTGCTTACTTAATAGGTTCGATACCGTTTTCCTACCTGGTAAGCCGTCGTTTTGGTGACATAGATATCCGCACCCGGGGCAGTGGCAACGTGGGTGCAACCAACGTTCTGAGAACCACAGGGTTAAAATACGCCCTGCTGGCGGTAGCCGGGGACATAGCTAAAGGAGCGCTGGCGGCCTGGTTGGGTTTGGTGCTCGGTGGTCAGGTACTGGCCAGCACGTGCGGTGCGGCGGCTGTAATCGGCCACAGTTGGCCCGTGTACCTGGGCTTGCGGGGTGGAAAAGGAGTGGCCACGTCAGCAGGTGTGCTCCTGGTGCTGGTGCCAAAAGTGGCCCTGGCTTTGCTGGTCATTTTTGTTATCACCGTTGCCCTGTTGCGACTGGTCTCGGTCGGCTCGCTGGTAGCTGCCATCGCCAACCCGGTAATGGTTGCCGTTTTATACGGTTCTGTGCCGCTGGTGATAATGGCGCTCGTACTCTCGGCAATTGTCATATGGAGGCATCAAAGTAATATCGAACGGCTGCGTCGAGGAAGTGAACCAAAGCTGGGCAAGGGTTAGAGGATGGGAGGGGAAAACATGTTGAAAATAGCAGTGTTGGGCGCTGGAAGCTGGGGAACCGCCCTGGCTGTCTTGCTGGGCAACAAAGGACACCAGGTGTACATATGGGGGAGGCCCGAGGACGGGGTTCGAGCCATTAAGGACCAGGGAGAAAACACGCGGTTTCTGCCGGGGGTACCGGTTCCTTTGGAGGTGGAGCCTACGGAGGATATTGATGAGGCGGTGACCGGGGCCCGGTTAACCGTACTCGCGGTGCCCTCTCAGGCTGTTCGTGAGGTGGTCACAAAAATAAAACCCCGGTTGACGCCGGCAATGGTGCTGGTCAATGTAGCCAAAGGATTGGAGGTTTCCACCCGCCTGCGGCTGAGCCAGGTGGTGGCCGAAGTTTTGGGTGAGGACATTTTGGAGAGATACGCGGTACTGTCCGGGCCAAGTCACGCCGAGGAAGTGGGTAGGGGGGTCCCCACGGCGGTGGTAGCCGCCGCCTACCGCAAACGAATCGCTTTCCTGGTTCAGGACGCGTTCATGGCTCCCGCCTTCCGGGTTTATACTAATCCCGACGTGGCCGGAGTGGAGCTGGGCGGGGCCCTTAAGAACATCATCGCCCTGGGCTCCGGTATTGCCGAGGGCCTGGGCTTCGGAGACAACGCCAAAGCCGCCCTTCTAACCAGGGGACTGGTGGAGATAACGCGCATGGGAGTGGCTATGGGCGGGCAGAAGTCCACTTTTGCCGGCCTGGCTGGAATCGGGGACCTGGTGGTTACCTGCAACAGCTACCACTCGCGTAACCGGCGGGCAGGGATCCTCATCGGGCAAGGCAAAAGCTGGCCGGAAGCCTTGCAGGAGGTGGGGATGGTGGTCGAGGGCGTGACCACTACCCGGGTAGCCCACGAGATAGCTCGCCAGCTTAAAGTAAATATGCCGATTACCCGGGCAACCTACCAAATCCTGTTCCGCAAGAAGGACCCGATGGAAGCGGTGTGGAGCCTAATGCGGCGCAAGAAAAAGCACGAGATAGAGGAAATTGTACGAACAACCGAAAGCTGGTAAGGGTGTCTAGTCCCAATCCTGGATCTTACCTCTCGTGCGGATAGCCCGGGGATAAACCTGGCTAATAGTCTCCAAGGCAGCTGCATCCTGTTTGTTTGGGTCAAGGTTAATCATTTTTACATTTTTTGTAGGATGTTGCCCTAAACATCTTCATATTTAGACCGCTACTTCATAATCATTACAGAGCTTGCCTTAACTAAGGCGTAGGCCTCGTCTCCTACCTTAAGCCCCAGTCTGTTTACAGAACTTGCGGTTATGGTGGAACATACTTCTTGTCCGCCAATATCAAGTGTTACCTCCGAGGAAATGCCGTCTGACTTAATGTCCTTAATACGGCCTTTTAGTTGATTGCGTGCACTTATTTGCATACTGCGAATCCCTCCTTTTTCATATAGTTCCATGGATTTTCAAATTCTATGCGTATATGACTTACATAATTATCGAGAAGGTCAAGTCCCAAACTTCCTGTAAAAACGTTCTAAGCAGTTAACTACCTCGAAGAACCTTCTTTTAAGTTTTGGGAGTACCTATCAGAAAACTGGTTTCAGAAGTACTGGCAGAGCTAGAACGCTTAAACTGTGCAGAAAACACACGCAACACTTACCGAAGATTTTACAACCGTCTCATCACCTTTGCTGACAGCATAGGTGAAACAGTGTATTCAGAAGATCTCGGCAACAAGTATTTACGGATTCACCATCACTTTGACCTGGACATCTACACAAACTCTTCGCACCGCACTTTTAGAGGTCAAGCCCGCTGCATCCGAGTCTTGGGAGATTATCAACTGCATGGCGCCATTCTGCGACGCAGAACCACTAAAGCCCCTTATGAAAGGACACCTCAGTTTGCAGAGGCGCTGCAGAGTTACCAAAAAGAATGTGTGTGCCGAAATTATTCTAAGCAGGGAATGCGTACACGGATCTATCGAACGCAGTTGTTCATTGACTATCTGGATGATTGCGGGATAACATCTCTGTCATTATTGACAGCCCAACATTTATCAGATTACACAAGGACCATTGCCGGCTATCACAAAAAATCCATTTCAGCTATTTTGACAACGCTGAGATCGTTCTTAAGGTTTTTGTACCTCAGTGGCTACCATGAAAAAGATTTATCTAGTGATGTACCCAAACTGAGGCAGCCGCAGGCTCGTCCGCATGCTGGCCAAATACCTGGTTCGGTTGGGATACGATGCTTACATTTATCCGGACCATCTCGGCCGCCGCAATTCGCAACAGTATCAACCGTATCTTTTTACCGAAACAGAATTGGCCCGCTTTTTTAACCAGGTAGACCAGTGCCAGCCTGTAGCGAATAGCCCGTATCGCCACCGTATATTCCCCCTACTGTTCAGAATCCTATATGGATGCGGGCTTCGCGTTTCGGAAGTGCTTCACTTGACCGTCGGCGATGTGAATACAATAGACGGAACACTGACCATTAGAAATGCCAAATTTCACAAAGACAGACTTGTTCCGATGGCTCCATCGCTGAATGAAAGATGTCGCATTTACATGGAGGTGATGCACCCCATCAAACAACCTGAATACATTTTCTTCCCATCTCCTCATGGCGGTCAATACTGTGAAAAAAGCATCTATGACAACTTCCGGCGATTTCTTTGGCAAGCAGGCATTTCTCACGGCGGCAGGGGAAAAGGACCACGCCTTCATGATATTCGTCATGTCTTCGCAGTCCACTGTTTGAAACGATGGGTGCGCAGCGGAACTGACCTGACAGTTGCCCTTCCTTACTTGTCCGCTTACCTTGGACATACGGGGCTGAAAAGCTCTCAGCATTATCTGCGCCTGACAGCAGAACTCTACCCGCACATCGTGGCAACCATGGATGAAAGGTTCGGGGGTTTACTGCCGGGTGATGACCAATGAAGACCACGGATTTTGCTAAGTATCTAACAGACTACCTGAGTATCTATCTGCCTGGCCAAAGAAACCTTAGTCCAAACACCATCATCTCTTATCGGGATACTTTCAAACTTTTACTGCTTTTTTGCCGGGAAGAAAAAGGCATCTCTCCTGAATGTTTAACACTGGCGCACATTGATGATAATCTGATACTGGCGTTTATGGCCTGGATTGAAACGGAACGCGAATGCAGTATTGCTACCCGCAACCAGCGATTGGCTGCCATTCATGCTTTTTTTCGGTATGTGCAAGCACAAACCCCTGAAAGGCTCTTGATGTACCAGCGTATACTGTCCATTCCACTGAAAAAGACAGGAAAACCAGCAGTATCCTATCTAACAACAGAAGCGCTGGAAGCCATCTTAAACCAGCCCGACCGGAAAACACCGGCAGGCCGACGGGATCTGCTACTTCTAACAGTACTGTACGATTCTGGCGCACGGGTACAGGAGCTAACAGATCTATTAGTCCGCGACATCCGGTTAACACAGCCGGCAACCATCACCCTCAGAGGGAAAGGCCGAAAAGTGCGACATGTGCCGCTGATGAGCCGGACAGCTGTCCTGCTGAAGGATTACCTGGAAGAAAGACGGTTAATTGCCGCTGACAGATCAGATCACCCGTTATTCTTCAACAGCCGTCGTCAGAAGCTGACCCGGGCAGGGGTTTCGTACATTATCAACAAGTATGTGAATGGGGTCAAACAACAAAACGCCATCCTTTTGCCGGATAAAGTATCACCACATGTATTCCGGCACACCAAAGCTATGCATCTTTTACAGGCGAACGTGAATCTGGTTTACATCCGAGACTTTTTAGGCCACGCCAGTGTTACCACCAGTGAAATATATGCCAGGGCGGATGCCCGCATGAAACGCCTGGCACTGGAGGAGGCTTACTCACCGGCAGTAATTGACGGTGTACCTGACTGGCAGGATGATCAAGACTTGCTGAGCTGGTTACAGAAGGTCTGCCAATAGCCCCTTATTTATGTCAAGTTAATAGGGCATAAATGGGCTCATTGCTTGTTTGTGCCCATCAACTTTGCATAAGCAATTGCTTTGCATAATTGCCATTATGGAAAGCTTTCCATAATAGCAAGACCCATCTCGCCATAGGCCTGGGGAGGAGGCTCGTCAGCCAGGGTTTTAACGTCAGATACTACACCGCTGCCAGGCTGGCCTCGG
>JAAYAC010000190.1 GCA_012719535.1 Syntrophomonadaceae bacterium
CCTCTTTACCGGACTCTGATACCAGCTGCTCCCGGGCGGCCTGTACCCTCACCATAACCTGCTGCAGCTCGTGTTCCTTTTCGGCCAGGATGCGGGCCGCGTCCTCAACCTCCTTCTGCCGCACCTTGACCGAATTCTCTGCGTCCACAAGGCTGGCGGCCTGCTGAGCCCGCCGCAGTTGTTGGCGTCTGGCGTCAATTTCAGGGGCCATGGCTTCCAGTTCCGCCAGAATGGCTCCTGCCCGCCCTTTCTCTTCCAGCTTCTCCTTCGCCTGCTGCCCGGCGTTCAGCTCGGTTTGGGCTTTTTCCACGGCCAGCGCGGTCCTGGTAAGTTCTTCGCTTACCCTCACCAGCTCCTGCTCGTGCAACCGCAACCGTTCTTCCAGCTCGGCGCGGCTGCCGGCGGCCGCTTCCCGGAGCAGCCAGGCCCGTTCTTCCCTGGCCCTTTCCACTTCCTTGCGCACGGCCCCGGCCGCCTGCCGCAGCGCCTCCTCGATGCGCCGGTACAACTCGGTGTGAAAGAGGGTTTCCAGTATCTCCTGGCGCTCTTTTGAATCAGCCGTAAGCAGCTTGCGGAATTGCCCCTGCGGCAAGATCACCACTTGCCGAAACTCGCTGCTCTTAAATCCCAGCAGTCTCTCAATCTCTTCGTTTACCTTACCCACCTTGCTGGCCAGCACCGTTCCTTCCGCGACCGGGTCGAGTAAACCCGTTCTTCTCCACAGGGTAGCACTGGCCGGCTGGGTTGTGGTTCCCTCGCCCCTTTGCTTGGGCCGTTCCTGTTCGGGGCTGCGCCGCACACGGTAAATCTCGTTTCCGAGGGCAAAATCAAAGGTAACTTCGGTCATCGTCGTCGGGTCGGCATGGTGGCTGCGCATCTGCCTGGCATCACGTTCGGCACCGCTGGTATCGCCGTACAGGGCAAAGCACATGGCGTCCAACAGGGTAGTCTTACCCGCGCCGGTAGGACCGTGAATCAGGAAAAGGGTGCGGTCCCCCAGTTCTGTGAAATCTATTACCTGGGTCCCGGCGTAGGGACCAAAAGCGGTCATAACCAGCCGTAACGGTCTCACTCCCCCACCTCCCGCTCCTGGCGCCATAGCTCCTCCATGATTTCCCCAAACACTTTTTCCTCCTCGGGAGAAAGGGCGCTGGCGGTAACCTGCTCATAAAACGAAGCGAACAATGCCTTTTCGTCCACCCGCCGGTGGTCGCCGGAAGGACGGCGGAGATCTCCCGCCGCGGCCAGGTAAGGGCGTTCAATATGTAGGGTGTTGGGGTAAACCTCACGCAGCCTGCCCATGGCATCCAGGATGGCCCCGGTATCCAGCAGGGTGACCATGAGATAGTCCTCACGGTTACCCGCCTGGTGCGTTCCGGCCAGGATTTCCTGCAGGTAACCCGTGAGGCAGCGGACATCGCGCCGCGGGGTTAGCGGGATGAGTTCACAACTTGTCCTGCCGGCTGCGTCCATTTCCACCAGGGTTACCGACTTATGGTGGGATGCTTCGGAAAATGAGTACTTCAGTAGCGACCCGGCGTAGCGGATATGTTCCGCTCCCGCCTCCTGGGGCCGGTGCAGGTGTCCCAGGGCCGTATATTGGAAGGGCTGAAAATGGGAAGAGCTCACCGTGCCCGCTTTGCCTACCGACAGCGGTCTTTCCGATTCACTTTGCTCACCCCCGGCGACAAACGCGTGGGTGACAATTACCGTTCGCCCCCCAGGTGGAATGGACGAGGTTAAACGACGCAACAGGACGGCCATGGCCAGCTCGTGGTCAACGGCTTCGGGTGTGCCCATCCTCTCTCGCACCACAGGGGGTTCGGCGTAGGGAATAGGGCAGAAGTAGACCGGTCCGTAGGCATCATAAAGTACCAGCGGGCCGGAACCTTCCCCCGGCACGCCGGTAACATGCAGTCCCTGGGAAGCCAGCAGGCGTTGGGCGAATTCCAGCCTTTCCGGGCTGTCATGGTTGCCGGCAATCATCACCACCTGCACCCGGTAATCCCTGATGACCCGCGAGAGAACCTCATCGAGCAGCTTGACCGCCTCGGTCGGGGGCACGGAACGGTCGTAAACATCCCCGGCCAGCAATACCACATCAGGTTTCGTATCGCCGACCAGCCGCACGAACTGGTCCAGCACGTACACCTGGTCTTCGATGAGATGACGGCCGTGAAAGATCCTTCCCAGGTGCCAGTCGCCGGTATGCAGCATCCTCATCCTCATCACCTCTTCAGGGGGTCAGGCTTGAAATTTTTGATATTTTTGTGCACATTGTTGCACCCTTCAGGATATTAGCTTCTGATCTTCAAACCGGAAACGCTTCAGATGTTCTTTCCCCGGCTCCCGGTCAGGTTATCTCCTGCGCTATGCCTTCTGCCAGAAAATAGAGGAATTTCTGCTTGACAGGCCGGCCCAGGATAGACTCCACCGCTTCGGTATAAAGGGCCAGCTGCCAGCGGTAGTGCCCGGCCAGTTCCTCCAGCCGGCCCGGTCCCAGCCAGTTGGTTTTGTAGTCAAGCAAAAGAAAACCGTCCCCCTCATCGGCCAGGCAGTCGATGACTCCCTGCACCATGACCCGTTCGTCACTGTTGTTGGCCAGATCCGGGTAAACCCGGCCGGCGGGCAGGGCCATGCTGAAGGGTATTTCGCGCAGGACCTCACGGGCCTGTAGAACACGTTTCCCCAGATCTCCGGCAAAGAAACGCACGATGGCGCTGACGTCAACGGCTTCCGCCTGTTCCGGAGTGAGTAGCTCCTTTTCTACCATGCGGGCCACTTGCTCCACAACAGCTTCGCGCTTCAGGACCCGCTTGAGGTCCAGATGCTGCATTACCAGGTGCATGGCGATGCCCCGCTCCGCCGCCGTTAATCCTCTTGTTTCCTGAACGAAACGGGGCCGCTCGGTAAAAACGGGGACCCTCGTGGCGTCTGCCGGCTCCTCCTCATCTTGCCGGGCGTCAAAAACCCTCTTTATTTCTGTGACAGTCAGCTTGGCAGCTTTGCCCACCGCACTCCGGCAAGGGTACTGCCAGGCCAGGCGCCGGCTGACCGCCTCATAGCAGTTCCCGGCTGCAACCGGCAGCCCTCTTCTGACCTTATCCAGCAGCTCTTGCTGCCCGGGCTGAAGCTGCACCACCTGCTGCCCCGCCTGGCCGGCACTGATGATACGGACCTTAAAGCCTGCTGGGGCAGTCTCGCCCTCGTCCGGCGCCCCATGCCGGCCTGCTGCCTCCTGCAGAGGTTTGCCACCCGGGTGACGTACCAGAGCTGGCCCCAGCCAGTCCAGGAAGCTTCCGGCGCCGGCCAGCACCACATCCGCCAGCGGGGTTACCGCGGCCCCCGGGCCCCTTCCTGCC
>JAAYAC010000027.1 GCA_012719535.1 Syntrophomonadaceae bacterium
GTATTCGCGGTCGTCATGTTCCTCTCTGAGTGACGATAGCAACTTTTCCCCCTCTTTTTTCTTAGCAAGCTTCATCGTTAGAGCGCGGTGGTAGGCAGGCTTGACCGCCTGGGCCACCCTCTCAGGGTCCGGGATTATAGTCACCTCTACGTTGACCGGACTGAGAACTCTTCTTGAGCCCATGTATTCACCCCCTCTCACTTGGGAAATAAAACCAGTCATGCTACAATGACATCAAGAAACATGAGTAAAAAACCGGGCACAAAGCGTTTTTAGGCCGCGCTTTCCCGGTCCGACATCGGTTTTTCTATTAAGCCATTCTTGCTTCCGATTGTATACGTATTCGAGCCACCGGCGGTCATACATGGAGTCGCTTTCGATCACGTCAGCCAGTGTCATTAGAATGTTCACATTCTTGGATATCGAGGCAAGAAGGGTTTCGACTGCCGATTCAACGCAGCCGGTATTGGGCCCGTCGGTAAGTTCCAGGAACAGGTCGTACTGCTCGTTGATGCGATCTTCAAGGATGTTTCGCAGGTGGATGTATTCGTCTCTCGTTAACATTGCTTCGCTCTACCTCCTTTTTATATATGTCTGGTCAGCGGAGTAGACCCTGGTGTAATGAGGTTGGGTGGATATTGGCTATGTTCCCTCAGTGCCCGTGGACTCTTGATAAGTATCCCCGCAAGATACCTCGTCAGCAAAAAAAATTTCGTCTATGCTCATTCTAAGCTTTTGAGCAATGAGTCTAGCTTCTTCAATAGAAAATCTGATTACACCGGTTTCCTTTTTGTAGTAGGCTGCTTCTGTCACTAGTCCGAGTAAATCGGCCATTTCCCTTGCTGATATTCCTTTGCTCTTTCTAATACTTCTTAGTCGCTTGTAAAGCTTGTAACGCAACTTACTCACCTCCTGGGTTTCTTTACTGGATACCTCCATTATAGTTTCCTCTAGAGAGACTGTCAAGAAGTTTCCTCAGAAAAAGTATCGAAGTCGGAAATATATAGAGTGGTTTCCATTAGGGAAATGTATAATAATAAACGAGGTGGTAGCAATTGTATAAGTTTGGGGATCGTCTAAGACAACTTAGAGAAGAACACGACCTTACCCAAGAACAGTTAGGAAAAGTACTTAACGTAAAAAAGGCGGCTGTGTCAAAATATGAGACTGGATACACTGTACCAGATAGCGAAACCCTTAAAAAGCTTGCTAGTTTTTTCGGTGTATCAACGGACTATCTCTTGGGCCTGACTGACGATCCAACACCGCCTCAGCAGACATTCATTGAGCGCACACCGGCGTCCTCCGACACCAAAGGCAATGCTGGGTTCAAATCAAACAAGCAGAATCGATTGGACGCTTTGTTGCGGTTTGTAAAAGATGAACGCTCAGGCGTTATGGTTGAATCCCTGATTGCTCTTTTAGCAATCATACCCTTTGTGGTCGTAGAATTATTGTCAAACACCCGTAATTTATCGGAGGAAGAAAAGAAACGTCTGATGGCCGAACTTCAAAGTGTTGTCGCGGATGCCAAGGAAGCGACCTCAGCAAAAAGCGACTCTATAGACATAAGCGACCTAGACGATGAGATGAAAGAAGACGCACGTAAGTATGTAGAATGGCTTAGGACCAAGCAAAAACTAAGTCCGAACCAAGACGAAACGTCCGCTGGATTAGAGGACCTGGATAAGCGCAAAGCGGAAGGGGAATAACGAGCTCTTTCGGGGGGAGGTAAGTAAGGAGTGACCGATAAGGAGTTTCAGAAGTTCGTGATTGATCATTTGGTCAAAATGAGTGAGGAATTGGATAAACTGCGTCAGAACGTAGCCAGAATAGAAATCGAACATGGAGAAAAGCTGTCGGCGCTCTTTGACGGTTATAAGGGAATGGTCGAAAAACTCGACGACCACACTCAGCGTCTCCAGCGCATTGAAGATAAACTTGAGACTCACGAGATACAAATAAAAGTCTTGGACGCTACCAAAGCCAACAAACGTAAGGTCAAATAGAATATCTGGAAGCCACTGCTATCAAGGAGTGAACGCGTTGCAACCTAGTCCTCTCGATGTATTTAAGTATACCTTTATTCTCTTGACGCATCCAGCCGTGCTGTCCGTGCTTGCGGTGGCTTTCGTTTTTTACTGGCTTCTACCCGAACTCGTTCGTTCGTTTGGTAGATGGATAGATGAGAGCGCCCGTCGACGGGCTGAAGCTGCGGCCAGGGCCAAAGAGCAAGAGTTCATCGCGCGGGCACGGAAAACAGGGGTAGAGGCAGTGGACAAAATGAACGGCAGGGAGTTTGAAGAATGGCTCAAGGTTAAGTTTGAGCAGATGGGATACAAAGTCCGGCTGAAAAGCGGCTCAAAGGACCAGGGGGCAGACCTGGTACTATTCAAAGGCGGTATTAAGACTGTCGTACAGGCCAAAAAGAGGACCTCACAGAACGTCGGCGTCAAGGTGCTGGGCGAACTAACAAGAGCGATGAAATACCACAACGCCCAGAGGGGTATCGTAGTCACAAACCGGTATTTTACCCGTGAAATGCTCGAAGAAGCCTCGGAATATGACGATATAGAACTGTGGGACCGGGAACGATTGGTCCAAGAGATAGAGAAAGCGAGCCAACGAAAGACCCTGATGGTTAGGCAGTCCCTTGACGGTTATAGGATATAAAGCGGGAAAGTGCATAATAACCTCTACGCAGAGATCTTTGCTTTACTACTAGTGCTGGGAATAGAGAATTTAACATTTTTTACATGCGGCCCAGTAAATAAAATTAGGCGTCCTGATGCCTATCAGAGTCACCGTAATATAGAATTACGGGGTTCGGTCACCAGTGACGCCATCGTTCTCTTTATTTTATTGCGTTCTTATTTTAGCATTATGCCTCTGATTAACGCAATATATACGTGTTAAATTCTTAAAGCAAAAGGAATAGTGAAATGAAAGCAGTGATCTATGCCCGTTACTCAAGCGATAACCAACGCGAAGAATCTATAACTGCCCAGGTCCGGGCCTGCACCGAACACGCGGAACGGCAGGGCTACAGCATCATAAGAGTATACACAGACGAGGCTAGAAGCGCACAAACCGACGATAGACCCGGATTCCTGGAGATGATAGCCGACATAAAGGCCAAGCGGCTGGTGGTAGATGTTGTCCTGGTCCATAAACTGGACCGTTTCGCCCGGAACCGCTACGACAGCGCTTTTTACAAGCGCGAGCTGCGCCGCGCTGGTGTGCGGGTTGAATCCGTCCTTGAACGCCTGGACGACAGTCCGGAGTCCGTCCTTCTCGAATCCCTCATAGAAGGCATCTCCGAATACTACTCGAAGAACCTGGCCCGTGAAGTAATGAAGGGCATGAAGGAGACGGCCTTCCAGTGCAAGCACACCGGAGGAACCCCACCACTTGGCTATGATGTGGACAAAGAGCGGAACTACATAATCAATGAAGCAGAAGCGGAAGCCGTGCGGCTGATTTTCAGCATGTATGCGGACGGGTACAGCTACTCAAAGATAATCGAAGAACTGAACAGGCGCGGGCTAAAAACCAAGCAGAAGCGGGCTTTTGGTAAGAACAGTATTCACGACATACTGCGGAACAAGAAGTATGCCGGATATTTTACGTTTAACCGCTCAACCCGTAAGTCCCCGGATGGGAAGCGGAACAACCACGCATCGAAGCCGCCGGAAGAGATAATCGAAATCCCTGGGGGGATACCGGCGATCGTAACAGAAGAGTTATTCCGGAAGGCACAGGCCAGGTTAGAGAAAAACAAGAGGCTGGCCCAGGCCGCCAGCGGCTCCTACAGGGCCAGGGAAGCGGACCTGCTCGCAGGGCTTATTTATTGCGGGGAATGTGGCTCGCGGATAGTTGGCACGTCGGGTAGCTATCATACCCGCGTCAGCCGGGAGTACCGGCGCAGATGTTATTACCACTGCAACAATGCCTGGCGCACAAAACAGTGCAGCGCACGCAAAATAAACAAAGAAGAGATCGAAACATATGTAATCGGGAGGCTCGAAGAGGAAGTGTTCAGCAGCCGTGCGATCCGCAAGCTGGCATCTCGCCTGCATAAGCAGTATATACGGGATCTGAAGGACACTGAAGGCGAGAATGAGTACCTAGGGCAAGAAATAAGAACGGTGGAACAGCAAATCACGAATATAGTCGAGGCCATAACCATCGGTGGGCAAATAAAGACGCTGGTAGAACAGCTCAAATCCCTAGAAATGAGAAAGGCCATCCTCGAAGCAAGGCTTCTCGAATGGCGCCGCAGACATGAACAGAGTACGTTTTCCCTTGAAAATATAGCTGCTTACCTTAAGGCACAACGGGAATTGCTTCGCTCCGATGACCCTGTTCAAATCAAACAGGTTCTCGAAAGATTCATCGAGAAAATCGTGGCAACTCCCGAATCTATTGAGATCACCTTTAGGGTGACTGTGGATACGCATGGTGGAGGCGGGGGGAGTCGAACCCCCGTCCGAAAGAAAGACCAGCCGAGTCTCTCCGAGCGCAGTTCGTGTTTTAAGCTTCGCCATCCGGACGCCCACGAACAGGCTTCCTTCAAGCTATCCCTGACATTTCCCCTTAA
>JAAYAC010000028.1 GCA_012719535.1 Syntrophomonadaceae bacterium
ATGGTAAAGCGGGTAATTGAGGGAGAACTGAACTAGTTCTCCCTTGCTAATGACTACTTGTCAACTGGTCAGTTATTCCGTCATGTTCCGGACATTTAACACCGTCTGTTTCGGGACTTTTTAGGGTGGCAGTAACAGTTTACCGAATGGACTAAAGAAGAGTATGAGAAAAGAAAACAAATACTCAGTGATATGGCTTTAAAGGTTTTCTCTCTAGACTACTAGATATTGAGAAATCGACAAAAGATATGTCAATTCACAAATTCAACAAGAGATCATGGATGCGTGCTTCCATAAAAGCCTAATTCGAACAATGATCCAGCACTAATAAAACCTCAAGTTTGCCAGGTTTTGGAGCTTCTCCAATGGCAGTTTGAGGTTTTTTTCGTCAATACCTGGACCCCATGATATGCGCACCGCACCGTTGATTATTTCCCCAGGCAAACCCATGGCGGTTAAAACGTGACTGGGTTCCTTCGCATCAGATGTGCACGCCGAACCTGTCGAAATAGCCACATCTTCCTTAAGCACGAGAATCAATGTGTCGGAATCAATGTTCGGGAAACTCACGCTCAAAGTATGGCTGAGTACATGGTCTTGATCACCTATAAGGACGTAATCCATATTCGAGCACGCCAGCTGCGCAAGAACAGATTCGCGCAGAGCCAGGTCATGGGCTCTACGCTTTTCGTATTCCACAGCAGCCAAGGCTGCCGCATGGCCGAATCCTGCTATAAGTGCCACCGGTAATGTTCCTGATCGCAGGCCTTTTTCTTGCCCTCCTCCTTTGATGAGCGGCTCGAGGTGCGGAAACGTATATTTTCTTCTTCGCCTTATCAAGGCTCCTACACCCTGCGGTCCATAAACCTTATGAGCGCTAATACTTAACAGATCATACTTCAATTCCTTTAGCTCATCAACGAGCTTACCGAAGGTCTGGGCCGCGTCCACATGGAAATAAGTATCTGTATTTATTAAATACTCGCCTATCTCTTTCACCGGCTGGATTACCCCGGTTTCATTATTAGCATGCATGACAGAAACAAGAAGAGTATCCGGTCTTACTCGAGAGATGACTTCATCTGCCTCAATCCTTCCGGATGCTCCGACGGACACTTGTTCTACCTCAAATCCCTGAGACGCCAGATACTTGATGGGTTCTAGCACTGACTTATGTTCGATGGGAGTAGTCACGATGTGTTTCCTGTTGTTTTCCATACCCCAACGCGCGAGCCCCAAAATGGCAAGATTGTTGCTTTCGGTCGCTCCACTGGTGAATATAACCTCTTCCTCGCCGACATCTAGGATAGAAGCTATCTGTCTACGGGCACACTGAACCAACGCGCTAGCCTTCTGTCCATAGACGTGTTTATGACTGCTTGCATTGCCGTAATAAAAACGATATGCCTCGAACATCACTTCGAGGACTCTAGGATCTACGGGAGTAGAAGCGTTATAATCCAAATATAGCGTCATGCCTCTTCTTCCCTCTTTTCTCCATCCTCGGTGGCAAGACTTAGGATATCGGTTATATCCCGTGCAAATTGACTCGAAGAAAGATAGGCGATGCCCCTGTGAAGATGAAGCCGAAAATAGTGAGCCACGGCAGCCGGGTCGGTACTCAAACCGTCTTCTTTACACCGCTGCTTTACAAGTGCTTCATATATTTCACTATACTCCCCCCCAAATACCTCCCAGCTCATTTCAACGTTGCTATCCGCCGGAATTTCTACGTCTGCTGGAATGCTTTTCTCACGTAATGACAAACAAAGAGCCCAGCGACACAGTACGTTCCAATTCTTTATCCCTGTTCTCCCTTTTAACCTGCTCAGCTGCTCCTTAGCCTGACTGGACAGCCTTATTTGTTTTACTATCATAGATATCTCCTCTCAACTGAGAATTGAAATACCCTTCTACTACCGTTGTACACCTCGAGGAATCATCGAACTTTAATAAATACTCTCTGCCAACACGGTTCCCTAACATCGTTCTATAATTGCCGTCAATTTCGGAATCAGTCGATAGGATAACTACCTGGTGACTGGCATAAGGGAGATAGTACTTGATTAGATTCTCGCGATGCGAATAATCCAAACGCGATAGAGGTGTGTCAATTATTACTGGTATGATCTTGCCTGAAGACTTGGCAAGTCCCCAAAGGATAGCAACCGCCAGCATCTGCTTTTCCCCTGCCGACAGTCGACTTTTCGGAACCTCCCTCCCGAGACCGTCAGTAAGGACTACCCTGAGCGTGTCAGGATCTATACTGATTTCTTCGACCAGCCTTTCCTTGTGTAGTAGCTGCATGAACGCTGCTTCGACCCCCGCAGCTAAAGAAGCGACCTTTTCTTCTATAAGCCGAGCGCGGAATCTTTTCATGACTTGTACTGTCCTCGATGCATACTCCACAATTCGAGCAGCATCTGATTCTTGGCTATTCCGCTCTAGATACTGTTGCATTTGTGTTTGTATCTTTCGTTCCAGCTCCGCAACCTTCCGCGAAAGCTGTCCTATTTCCTCTCTTAACCGTTCCCGTTTTTCTTTAAGCCCTCCTATCTCTTCTTGCAACTTCTTGTATTCCTCGACTTCATCAATAAATTGAGACTTGTCTATTTCTACAAGCAGGTGCTGATCTATTTGCTCTAGCTTTCGCTTTATTTCTTCGAACTTTAGGCTGGCCTGCTTGGCTTCAAACACAACACCCTCCAGCTTCGCACTCAGCAAACTCTCTGTTTGATAGTAACATCGGTCCGACACGCCTAGAACAGTCTCCGTTTCTGCTTGGGCAGAGACTGCTCGTTGATGCTTGTATAGCACCTCATGTAGCTTTTTTCTATCCTCATTGTCAATCTTAATCTCCTCTAGTATCTCAAGTAGTTCCCTGTAATTTTGGCTGATTACCGGCAGAGCACTCGCCGCAGAGCGCGCTTTGCGCTCTTCTTCCATTTGGGCGAACGCCCTCTCTAATAACGGTTTGACCATGACTAGAGGAAGTGCTCCTCCGGCTAAGTCAATTAACTGCTGTCTTACTGTTTCGATTATCTGTAGATAATTCTCCTTTTTGACAATAGCTGCTCCCCGATTTTCGTCAACCGTCAACCCTTTTCTTACTAAGCTCATTTCCACCAACTTGGATTTAGACTCCAGTTGGGCAACCTTTGCTTCTACTTGGGCTAGCCCTTGCCGAAGCATATTCAGCCTTTGTACTAGCGCCCTCAACTCTCTTCGAAGCTCTCCTACTTCATCCGAGTACTCCCGGTCTTTTTGTAATCTCTTTTCGTTCTTCCGTATAATGCGCCCCATGTTGAGTACTATCCGATCAATGGTGTCAACCCCAAACACTGAGAAAATCGCTTCTCTTATGGCTTCCCCTGTTTCATCCTCTGCCAAGGCGATAATCGTTTCCCCGTTAAAAAAGAAGAGCTTGGCTAACCCCGAAGGCAAAATATCCTCCACGTAATACTGCCAACTCTCTGCCAAAAACTCGTCTTCAACCCCGTTTCTCGTAATACGGAGTCTTTCGCCTACACGGCTACCTTTCTTCTCCCACTCCCTAGTTATCGCTAGTCTTACTAGCTCACCCTTAATAGGAACCCTAATTACCAATCGTACCCAGGACTTATCTTCGCTTATAGCTCCTCTGTGCACATAATTTTCTACGTAAGACGTGTATGAACATCCTGACTGCAAAAACGAATACGAAGTCTTACCGTACAGTGCTAACAAAACCGCGTCCAATAAGGTAGTCTTTCCGCTGCCGTTATTCCCACCGATAAGGGTAATGGACCTATGGTCGTTTTTACTAGCATAACTAAGAATAATTCTCTGGGGATTTTTGTACACTCCAAAATTACATAAAGCTATTTCGTCAATGATCATTGCATTCTTTCCCTTTCCACACCGACTAGGTCGTTCGACTCTTTCTATTTATAACGTTTTATAACGTTGCCACAAGTTGGTACTCCCGACCCTCTACACTGTCCCACCCATCTCAGAGTGAAATCGAACGGCGTCTTCTTCATCCCTGTAGTAACAACGTCGAATCTGATTCTCCATTTCGGCTATAATACCGGTCCGTAATGCAAAGTTAACCGATCTCTGCTGAATATCTAGGAGACGTGTCTGCAACTCGAAGAATAGTTCGTCCTCTCCACAGAGCTCCTTCAGTATTTCCCACTCTCTACGGCCAAAAACTCCCCCGAGGAAATCGTCTCCTAGGTCATAAGGTCTGCCTTTTACTTCCTCGTAGATAGCCGGAAGCGAATCTTCAAATTCATGTTTCTCTAGTACCCATATGCGTCTTATTTCCCTTAATTCTTCCTCCGTAATCAAACGCAGATCGGAAAACTCCGGCGGCGCCAAGTGGCGGACTTCTTCTTCAACTTCAAGCAGCCTCCGTAACCAGTACTCTCTCCATTCCTTCTTGTAGGGACCGTGGACAGCTTTTCCTTTGTGTATTAAAATCGAACCGTGCATTTTCCTAAAATCTCTGCGGTCCCGATCGTCGAGCTTGCCTATCTCGTTTCTCAGCTCCAGAAGCGGCATCATCCACATCTTTTGCTCGTCGTTCATTATCATAGCTTTCATCGATTTATCTTCGTCTACTAACGTGCAGACCCAACAACCGAACCTGCTGTTTCCACAACTGGGTGTGTTGGTATCCAACACTAAAGGGCAATCATTATCAATGCTAGCTCCTTTGTACATGCTTAGAAGCTCTTTATTCGAGTGACCCCACGGATTCTGCACTTGCATTAGATACACCCATACGTCATCATTGCTCCAATCTTCAATAGGTGAAAAGACGTATGAATTCTGCAGACTGGCATTGGGACTGAGCCAGTCACGAATCCTTTTGGACTCGTATCGTCGCATCACGTTTGCCCGGATTGAGCTTTCTGCTTTACGGGTACCCAACACTACAATGGCTTCGCCATGTTTGCCTATAACACTCCTGATAAACTGGTTTGAAGGCTCTATTTTCAGCCGTACCGTACACCACCGGAAAAGGTGGCGAGGAGCTGGATATCCTCTCCCTATCAGGTTTACCCAGTAAGTATCCGTAATCTTCGGGGTTAGTCGATGGGCCTGAAATGGCAAGTTGCGGCTCTCAGCTGCTGCCTCAATATTTTCCAAAGACCTGTTTACCCAGCGGGCAACAACCGGAGATTCTACCAGCGTGTCCGTGCTGATGACATGAATCGGCTTGCGTCTGCTCTCGACAGGAAGTGCCTCAATAGCAGTCCACACTAACTGTAACGTTGCCGAAGAGTCCTTCCCCCCACTATAACCGACTACCCATGGAATGTCGTCTGACAAGTACAATTGTTGAATTCTATCGATGAGCTCCTCTATGGCTGCCCTAGTTATCGTTACCATTAAGACCACCTCTTATCTCGCGGGGCGACATGAAAGCTGTTTCCGCAGCTATTTCCTCTGGTGTCAAGGGTAGGCCTAATTCTTTTTTAATCACGTTGGTAATTAAAACCAAATTGCTTCGAGAGTTTACTAACTGTCCGCCTATCACAAGTCGACCCTCCCACAAACTGGCGTTACTCCGACGCCAATCGATTCGTTCGAATGCAGTAAGTCGCCGTTTCCAATCGAAAGTATGCTCTTCCAATAAATGAGCCCCTATTCTTCCTATGGCTATGAGTACCATCGTATGTCCGCAAACGTAGTCACTGCGAAGCTCCTGCGCAGAAATCTCTCCTTTTTTCAACCTTACCCAAGGACCCATATTCTTCTCTACTTCCGACCAATAATCTATAGCTGCATGCGCTTTTTCTTCTAGGGGCCAACTCCCCTTCCGAGTTAACAGTTCCTTAGTCGCATGGTAAATTCCACTCAGGGTGAACACTTTAGGAGACGATAGCGACATACTGGACTTTTCCGTTTCAGTGAAATTAGCAAAAACGCTTATCTTCTGAAAAACTTCCATAGCTATCTTTGCCGTCACATCTCGTCTGTCATATAGCACATTTAGAGAGGTATTCGGTCGTACTGCATGACGATTTATGTCTGCAAAAATTTGCTGGCTTCTTTCAAGGCCCAGATCCAAGAAAAATACGATCGGAATTGTTTCGTCAACGAGATCCGGTTTCTCTGTAATTGCTCTTTCTATAGCGGCTGCGCGATGTTGACCATCGTTAAGTACTATAGAAGCTACTACTGGTATCTTCAGCCAACCGATACGATAATGGTCTGGGTCATGACCGCTGGGTTCGAAGACAATATAGCCGTCTACTGAAGCAACTAGCGGCGTGAGCACATAGCTCTTGGGATTGTTCGTTAGGTACGAAGCTATGATAGGAATGCGGGCTCGATTTAGGGTTCTCTGGGCCCGTGACTCAGGGTTGCTACACATACCCTGATGCCCAAGAATAACCGGCACCAACCCTAACGGACACATCGACACATAATATTCCTTATTAGCTTGTATCCCTCTTACTGCAGGAAACCTATACGAATCCCGGTCAAGATAAGGATTGCCATTACCAAGAGATACTACTTTACTTAGCAAGTCATCCATGATTCTCGGAGCCCTGAACGAAGTTCGTTTCATAAATTAAGTATAGACATCCAGCCCTAATCCAGCAACACCCACGCTAGCTGGCATCCTCTCCTCTGCTGGTCAATGCCAACCACTCCGACTCCGTAACTTTCGGCAAAAGCGACTCCCTGGTATCGAAAGATGCCTTGACTGGCTTCTCTGAGTCCAGAAATAAGCTGTTCTCGGCCTCATTATTAAACCGACTGCCAACAAAAAGTTAAAAGGCACGGTTACTGTGAGTTCTACTATTTATTGCACGTCCGCTCGCGTAAAAAAAGCCGGTTCAATTTCTGTCATCGCCGCGGGACAACAGGATTAACCAACTTGTATTCTCTCCCTTGTATGGTAATGTGGCTCTCTCCTATAGGACCTCGATGTTGCCCATGTTTATCTCTCGTTCTAAAGATTGAACAGTACTAAGCAGCTCTTGTCTCGTCCATACGGTTAATCTTTGAGCTAGATGGGGAAACATCCAATATGACATTGATTCTATCAAGTTCTGTACAATAAGCCTTTCATGGCGTCCACTTACAATCAACACCGGTTTGCTCGACATGCTCCCCGCTATACGCTCCAACGCAAGCAGAGATTCCATATACTCTCCATTAAGGTCTATCTTAAAGACGCGACTGGGGAACCCTTTCTCCGCAGGCAAAAACCACACTACATCGTATGCATAATGATCGAAGCGGAAGTCTGCCGCTGTTTCCCTTTTGCACATTTCGCCGAATCTAACCAGCACCTGCTTAATATCTCCAGATTGCACCGACTGTTCGGTAGCCTCATCGTTGCTAAATTCGCATTCTGGTTCTTCATTCCTATCAGACGTCGATCCGAAGCTGCAACCCCTTGGAGATTCCTGTTTCCCCAAAATATTATCTGCTTGCTCTCGCCCTGCCAATACTGATTCAAGAAGCTTCCTCCCCTCCCAAGTAATCTCCCATATACCCCTAGGGGATTGTCTGCTCATGTATCCCTTGCGCTTCAGTTCTTCTACTACAAGCCGAACCCTTTTGTTCCAGTCCTTGCCCAGCTGTGAGGCAACTCTAGGACACAGTCGTGAGATTAATGTCATCCCCTTGCTAGAAGATACCTTTCCTCCCTCTTCTAATATTGCTTTCAGTAGTGTGAGACTTACTGCTTGCTCGCAGTCCTGACTCATTTTACATTCCTCCGCTCGTTCCAAAACGAGGACGGCCCTTTCCAGATGCTTTTCCGCGCCCTTCAAAACGAGCCAGGACAGAAAGGACCTTCCCTTGTTTCTGTAACTACATGCAGCCCCTTACAACCTGCCTTTGAAAATATGCTGGTTATGGTATTGCACATACTCTTCTCCTAACTCGTGCCTCAAGTTTATTTTCGTCCCGCATAGGGGATCGCCGGGGTCTGCATGGATTAACTCCCGCTTTTCCAGATCAATAGTAAGCGCCCCTACATCAAAAAGGGTGTGATGGTTCGGGCACAGGATAATCACGTTTGCCGGGATGTCTGGACCATTATGCGGCTGCCCTAAAGGCTTAACTTAATATGATGTCCTTCGACCAAAGGATCCCCAAAGCCTCTATCCAACGGCTCCTGGCATACCTGACACGTGTGACCGTAAAGCATCTTCAGGTTCCGAACCACCTTGGTGTCGCGAACAATCCGCTCCCACACCGCCATTACGCGACGTGCTCCTTGCTGCCCGGGTAAATCGAGAAGACTCAAAGTCCTTTCCGGCTGTTGCTCTGGCAATCCTACACGCAGCAGCAAGAACCGGTAATGAGCTGGTAAGAACTGCCACGGCGAGTATTCCCAATCGATTACCTACCACTTGCCTAGATACTCATAGCGGTTGCGGGCCCATTTTGCAACCACATGGAAAACGTCTCCGGTTTCTTTGGCGCGTTTAAGCGCCAAGTTCCCTAGCGACTCTTTCTGAGGACCAAGAGATAAATCGCCCTCTCCAACGTACAGTATAAGGTCTTCAGAAAGAAGCTGATCATGGTATTTGCGTTCGCGCCCCTCAAAACGAGCCAGGACAGAAAGGGCCTTCCCTTGTTTCTGGTGAATCCCTTTTTGATTAGGGTGATACCGGCGTATCTCTTCCCATGTAAGCATTCGTTATCCCCCAGCACTTGATCAGGATAGGCTTCTCGAATGACGTCGATAAAACGTAATATTTAAGTTATTTCTACACTTTTCCAATCGTCCCTTCCGTATGGGAAAATTTTCATGGGCCGCTCGCCGCCGTTTGGGAAGTGTTTCGAACCGTTCATCCCCTTTTGTCTCCCTAAAGAGAACAAAGCTGGGATTTTTTGCCGGGCGCTGTAAGTCGGGCATCGGCGCGCTCGTGGCGTCTTCTATTCCCGCCCCAGAGACTGCAGGAACCGGTTTGTACACCCATACCGACAAAAAAACCAGGGTTTCCCCTGGCTTGTCGGGTTGTTATTTCAGGTTTAAGGCTATTATGGCTTCCCGGAGCTCTTTGATGCAGCGGGCGAGCTGGTCCAGCTTGTTCTCCATCCTGACCAGAAGGTACGCGGCAACAACTGCCGGGAAGCCGTAGCTCCCTACCGCTCTCAAGAGTTCGTCCATAGCTCACCGCCCTTCCTGCGCTTCTAACCGCCCCGCGCGCCGCTTTCGCGATGCCCGCTAGAGCACGAGTTCGGTTATGTCCCTGGTCACCACGCGCGCCCCGAGCTGGCTTACTAGGTCCCCACCGGTAGAGGTAAAGATGTTCTTGGTGATGATCTGGCCCATCGCCTGCCCGACTTCCTGAGAAGTCAGGTCTTCCCTGGCGCTGGCTACCCTGACCGTCACCCGCCTGCCGGCGGCGTTGGCGAATATCATCTCAAGGGTGCGGTCCACCTGGTATCACCTCCTGCTTCCTGTCTCGTCGGCTCACTCTGCGCGGCACGTCAGCCGCGGGCTACACCTCTTCCAGGTCGACGGTGTCGCGCCGCTGGATCCCGGCCAAAGTCTTGTCCTGGAGCCCTGCCAGCACCTGCCCCACGGCGTATACGTCGTCCGCCGAGGCCGTGGGCTTGACGTCGTCGTACCTGCGGGCCCTGATTACCGGGTTGCCCTGGGAATTCACGCCGTCCTCCACGTTGATGATGAGCTCGCTGGCGATGGTGGTTGCCTGTACTGCCACTGCCTGTCACCCCCTTTCCCCTGGACTTTGCGTCCTGACGCCATGCTAGCACTCAGAGGTCGGGTGGCAGTCTGGCCCCGGTTAAATCCGGGTGATTTTTCGGGCAGGGCCCACCTGCGGGGAAGCCCGTTCCGCCCGCGAGGCTGCGAAGCGACAGCGGGCGCAGGGAGCCGCCCGCGGCAAAAGCCGGCTCCCCGGGCAGGGATGCCCCCTTTCGCCCCGCTCAGTCCCCCTCTTCCGAGAAGGACAAGCTCCCTTCGACCAGGTAGTACCCCAGGCCCCTGCGGGTGGCGATTACCGGCCGCTCTTCGCTGTGGCGGAGCTTCCGGCGCAGGCTCGAGATGTGGTGCTTGGGGCTGGCGCACCCGTAGCCGGCAGGGTCGTCGCAGACCTGTGCCGCCAGGATTTCCGCCGGCACCGGGCGGCCCTCCCTCCGCTTGAGCATCCTCAGTATGCGGAGCTCTCCCGGGGTCAGGTAGCTGTCTTCGTCTCTAATCCATACTTCTCCCCTGTCCAGCGAGACCATGACCTGAGCTTCCCGCCTGGTTCCGGTCACGGCACGCACCCCCTTTCTCCTTCTTCTGCTTCCGGCTCCCGCAGCCGTATGATTACTTCGGTGCGGGGGCAGGCGCGGTCGCAGCTGAATACGGGTTCGGGCAGGCTGGTGAGCCGCGCGCAGTCGTCCGCCAGCACCCCAGCCCGGCAGAGGGCGTCGAGGAGGAACTTGCCGCTGTAGTTGTCCTTGTCCCGGCGCCTCCGGTCGGGGAAGTAGTAGGTGACCTCGACCACGGCGTGCTGGAAACGCTTGACTCGCGCCGCGCGCGCCAGGGTTCCTACGGAGCTGCTCAGGCTGTCGAGGTAGGCCTTCCTTTTCCCCCAGTGCCAGCGCGACCAGGCGTTGAGGCTGGGAGGCACTCCGGGCATGACCAGTTTAACACCCCCTCCCGGAACCGCTTCTGCCCTCCACTCTCCTTTGAGTCCAGCCTGGTGCACTCCTGCCACCCCCACGCCCGCTCGCCCGTGCCCGCCAGCCTGACCCTGCCCTCCTGCCGCCTGTAGGCCAGGCAGTCGAGCACGATGTAGATGGAGTACCGCCCGCCGGTCGAGCAGGGCCTGTACTCGAGAAATTCCTTCACCCACCGCCTCTCGCTAACCGGTACTGAGAAGCAGAGGTGCCCGTATGCGTAGCAGCACCCCTGGTCACACAGGCTGCGCGGCGGCAGCTTGCCTTTGGTTGGCACCAGCGTCACCTCCCTTTTGTCCCGCCTTCTCCCTCTCAGGTAGCGCGCCCGCGGTAGCGGCTGTGCACCCTGCCGGCAGAGTCCCGGAACACTTCGTACCAGTATGGCCCGTGGGAAGGGCCGTCCCTGCAGGCCCGGCACCTGGGACTGCCGCACCTCACCACCCGCAGCCGCAGCGACACGGCGTAGCCCTCTTCCGTGACCGGGTTTGCTGGCAGTCCCCGCCGGTTTTTCCCTTTTCCCCCGTCAGACGGCACGCTCGCACCTCCTTTCTGTCTTACCCTACAGCCGGCGTCAGCTGAAAAGCCCTGATGAAACCACTGTCCCCAGGGACTCCCATTCCTTGAGCTGGCGCTTGGCCTCTCCAGTCTCGTATACCCAGCTGTACACCCAGTTCGGGCCCTGGGGGTCTGAGGGCAGGAAGAACCGCTTGCTCTTGAAGTCGAAGTCTAGCTGCACCTCTATGTCCTGGCGCCCGCCGAAGCGGTTTTTGAACACCTTGAGCTTGGCCTCGCACCGGTTGGCCCCGTCCTCGAGCTTCTCCTTGCGGGTGCACCTGTGGAGGGCCAGCACGTTGTCCGCCCGGTTGGTTATGTCACCGGACCCTGCCACGTCCATCTTGGTTATGGGAGCGCTCCCCTGGGTCTTGCGGGGGTGGGCCACTATGTGCACGTGCACGTCGTACTGGTGGGCGAACTCCACCATGCGCCCTATGAACTCGCTCTGCTTGCGGAAGTAGTCGCGCTCCGTCCCGCTGGTTACTGTGGTCATAAGGTTGTCCACGGTGAACACCCGGCACCCGTACCGCTGCACCGCGTAGGTGAACACCTCCAGCAGGTTCTCCTCTGAAGCCACGCACTTGGTGTCGTAGAGGAAGAAATAGTCCCGGTACCAGCTGCGGATGGCCTTTATGCACTCCGGGTCCGGGCGGTAAACGGAGGCTTTCCGGTCCTCGCGCCACTCCTCGCGCACCCAGGAAGGGCCCGCAGCCTGGAGGTCAATCCAGTAACGGAAGATGCGGTCAGGGAGCTCGCCCGAGTAGGCGCATACCGGGAACCGCTGCTCCACTGCCGCCAGCATCACCTGCCCCAAGAGGGTGCTCTTGCCCGAGGAGTTGACCCCCGTCCAGACCGTCACCTCC
>JAAYAC010000029.1 GCA_012719535.1 Syntrophomonadaceae bacterium
ATATATTTATATAGCAATGTATAGAGAGGGTTGGTGATCGTGTGGGCTTTTTGCAGGCGGTTCATGGCATAGGAATCCAGGATAAGAATAAGGATCTATCAGCCTATTTGAGCCCTCCTCTAGAAAAGGGGGGGAAGGTAATTCGAGTTTTTCTTGAGATTGCGGACCCGATGGCAGAGGTACTGGATGTGAAAGGAGTCGTCAAAGTTGATGTTGCTGATTACAAAACCGATGAGACTATGAAAATGAAATACCTTTACAGAAAATCTCCTCCGTCTGCCAATTGGAGATATAGTCCATTGCACAGAATGGGGAAACCAGCCAGGAGTAGGGAACAAAACCGTAAAGCTCTCTTAGGAGAAAACGGGGATTGGCAAGGTAACAAGGATACTCACTTCTTTAAACTAAGAAACCGGGTGATAATGGACTTTGAAGAAAAGGGCTTTATTACGCCGGGTTCGGTTGACATAATAATGAAAAAGCTGGAATTGGCTATAGATAAGTTCCTGGATGATTTAGACCCAAGACAGTCTCACATTCTCATATTTGGTGCGGATGACGGTGGCCAATTTGTTTACCCAGGTGATATCCCAGCGTTTATCCAGTATTTTTCGGAAAGACTTGAGGACTCGTTGAAGGGGACTTCGTCAGGGAATGAAGTAGTCAAAAACTGTGTTTTGTGTCATGAGGAGACCGGCGATACTTCAACTCTTACCAATGTATTCAAATTTGCGACACCCGACAAAGTCAGTTTTCTCCCTGGATTGGAAGAGAAAGAAAAGGATTATGTATTTCCTATCTGTAAGGATTGTTTGAACAAGGTCTCCGCAGGCAGGAACAGAATCGAACGCGGTCTCAGCAGCGGTGGGGTGATACCGGTAGTGAAAATGTGGGGTATTCCCGAAACGGTTGGAACGGGAGACTCTATGGATTTTGGGAAGCTTGTAAGAAATATTGAGCAAAGGGACTTAAATGACAAATTGAGCAGTCTAGGCGAAGATACGGAAGAACGTTTTTTATCCCGGCTGGCCAAAGAAGGTCATGGATTGGTTTTTCATTTCGTTTTCATCGAACAGAATAACGCGCAAGAGCTTGTTCACCTGATGGTAGAGGATGTTCCTCCAGAACGTCTGGCGTTTTTGGAGGCTAACTGGAAGGATGCAATGACAGTAGTATTTGGGGAGGTGAAAAAGGCAACAAACTTAGACTGGGCGATTAGAAGTTTGTATGCAACTTTAAGCCGTTTTGCAGGCAAGAGTAAAGGGGATAAGGAGGTCTTCCGTGATTTCGCCCTGAAAATTGTCGGCAAAATGCTTCGGGGAGAAAAGCTTCCGATACTAACCTTTAAACAGGTCATTGCTCAAAGAGCTCAGCGCCTGGTTTATGAAACGGAAAAATGGGACGAAGTTCGCAAAAACATTCTTTATGCCCAGGCATGGTCGGAGTTCATGCACAGGATCAACGAAGGAGTTGGGATTTCGTGAAACTCGATTTCTTGGAAGATTTCAGCGATGCATATTTAAAAACCGATAAGGGTAGAGGGGTTTTCCTGGCAGGAGTGTTACTTGGGTATATGGCTAAATGCCAGGTTGCTAATGAAAAAGACATCAAGAACGCTCCGTTATTTAAACAGATTGAATTTGGCCGACTGGACACGAACAGTCTTAAGAAACTGATGGCACGGGTACCGAAACTGATAGTCGCCTACGATATGAAACCAGCACACTTCATTTCTGCACTGGCTGCCGAGGCAGGAAAACTTATGCTGGGGGAAGGGAAAAATGAACTGGGTGCCGAGGGCAATTTTGCTTTTACCGTAGGTTTTGGCAATGCCACGGATTATTTTTGGAGGTTGTTCAAAAAGCAGGAAACCAGTCAAGAAACGGAAGATTAAAAGGGGGAATTAATATGTCATTTACTAAACGGCGCGAATTCGTTTTTCTGTATACAGTTAAGGATGCCAATCCAAATGGTGATCCGCTCAACGAAAATCACCCACGTTACGACGAGGACACTGAACAGGCTTTGGTATCCGATGTACGGATTAAACGCACTATCAGAGATGAATGGGTGCGGCAAAACAAATTGGTGTTTGTTGACGGAAAGCCTAAAACACTCAATACTCGATTTGGCGAGCTGAAAAAGGATACCGGCAAGAACAAAGGGCAAGAAGTCATGGGAGAGTGTATAGACACCAGGCTATTCGGTGTTACCTTCGCTTTGGGTAAGGAGTCGTTTTCGTGGACCGGTCCGGTACAGCTCAAGTGGGGTAGGTCCCTGCATGCGGCCACGTTCGAGTTTATCCAGGGCACTTCAGCGTTTTCCACCAGTGACGAAAATGATCAACGCTCTTTTCGTAACGAGTACAAGGTTCCGTTCGCTCTAATCGCTGTGTACGGTATTGCAAACCAATTCGCTGCGGAATTTACCGGTGCAACTGATGAGGATCTCGAAGAAATGAGCCAAGCCCTATGGAATGGTACTGATAACCTGATAACCCGGAGTAAAAACGAACATAAATCCCGTTGGTACCTGGAGATTACATATAGAGAGGGGTTCAACGGGAAGATTGGGGCTCTTGACGATAAGCTTAACCTTATTTCCGCTAACGGAGACCAAATGGACCGTGAGCAGCAAAAGGCAATCAGAGATCTTAATGAAGTGATAGTTGATATTGGCGCTCTTGTTGCGGCTCTGGACAAATACAAAGGTGATGTTGAAACCGTCAGGGTTATAAAGGACGCGGAGCTCAAATTGAGAGGGGAAGAGGAACTTAAAGCCTTTGATTTTGTTAACATCGAGACGAGGTGATAGTGGTGGTATTAGTCTTCGATGTTTCGGGTGACATGGCTATGTTCCGAAAACCATATACCACCACCTCCCTGGTTTCCTTTGCTTTTCCACCTCCGACCGCAGTGGGTGGGATGTTGGCCGCCATTACCGGGATTGACCACGGAGCGTCTTCTGGAGCTCAGAATGCAAGATATTGGGAAGCGTTATCAGGTACCAGTATAGCAATTGCGATGAGAGCTCCACTTCGCTGGTATACCACTGCTGTGAATATGATTAAATTTAAGAGTCCCAGTGGCGATATGGGGGAACACATCCAGGCCAAACACCAGATGGTAAAGAATCCATCGTACCGCATTTATGTGCGGGGGGGCGACCTATACGACCGACTTAAGTATCGACTAAAACGAAACGAATTCATCTTTACACCTTATCTGGGTGTGGCATATGCTCTGGCTGAGATTTGCTATGTCGGAGAATTTGAAGAAACTTACCTGGAGGAAGCTAAGGTCCCCGTAAGTACAATTGTTCCCATGTATCGCGGCATGGAGTTAGATGTGATTAGTAGTAGAGCCGTCCATCGAGACCTGGTTCCATTTATGGTGGACAAGAACAGAAGAGTACAGAAAACTGTCAGTGTGGCCTACACCGATATGATTATCGGGCATGAGCTTTGGCTCAAGAAGCAAGGCGAAGTAGAAGTATCGCAAGTTGGTGAGGAGAGGGTGGCTTGGTTTGAACAGTGGTAATATATTTAGCAACAGAGATAAGGAGCTGCCCGATCACCTGATTAGTACAACCGCAATCGCCGATGTTATTGCCAAGGGGTGTGGTGTTGAGCTTTCGGAAAAAGACCGGCTTGCCATACTATTGCATGATATTGCCAAGGCGCATCCCAGATTTCAAAAGCGTCTGCTGCAGAATAAAGGAAGGTTCGGACATTCCGAACCTTCCTCAGCACTTGTTTTTGGTCTTACACGGGATATGATCTGCGCGGAGGCCATCCGGCGCCACCACTCGAGGCTTCAAAACATAGACGAAGTGAAGAAATTCTGGGGAAACGAGTGGGATTACAAAACCGAGAAGGCCGGGGGACTGAACAGCGTAATTGCCGGGCTACAGTGGTGGCAGGGAGCTGAGGAGATAGCGGAAAAATGCAGGCTGGAAGTATCATCATGGCTGGACCTGCTACCTGACCAAGACGAATGGGAGGATATCCTATTTGACCTGGATGATTATGGGTGTGACCAAAATGAAGGGGTCGTGAACGACTGGTTGAGACTCCGCATGCTCTATTCCATCCTTGTTGCCGCCGACCGGTATGAGGCCGCAGTAAGCAAGAAAACTATTAACTATTCGCCCCTTATTTCAGACCCTGCAAAAATCGATGATTATCTTTCCGGAACTGAGCCGAGTGACATATCGGCATGGCGTAATGAGATTAGACTTGAGGTGGTACAGAACGCTGAAAGATTTATTCAAAAGCCGGGCGTATTTACTCTTACTCTTCCTACAGGGGCAGGGAAGACCCTTATCGGTATGGAAATTGCCATGCAGGTGGCCCGCCGATTTCAATATTCCACTTTGATCTACGTCCTGCCGTTTGTCAGCCTGGTTGAACAGAACGCAGATGTGGCAGCCAAACTTTTCGATGTGGTTCAGGAAGATCACTATCTGAGTTACCCTGAGAGTGATTCTGAAGAAGCGACCCCGGAAGAACGTTTTGTGGCTTTCTTTCGGTACTGGCAGGAACCGGTTATTGTCACAACTCTGGCCAAGCTTTGGAATGTACTGTATTCACCTCGTGCCAATGACACCATGTCCTTCCACCGGTTAAGTAATTCAGTGGTTATTCTTGACGAGCCACAGGTAGTTCGTACTTCCTGCTGGGAGGGATTCGGCAAGACTCTACAACTGCTAGTGGACAAATTAGGAACAACCTTTATACTGATGACCGCTACGCAGCCGGAAATTGCGCGTGGAACCGAACTGGCTCCCGAGTCGGTCAAGTTTCCATTAGTTAGACATGAACTACATTGGATCTCTGGTCAAGGAAAAAGGATGTCGATTGCAGAAGCTGCAGATTTCCTGATACGACAGGGTGTATTAGAGAAAAGCAGCCTGCTTGTGCTGAACACTCGTGAATCTGCGTTACGCATGTATGGGGAGATGAAAAAGCGGGG
>JAAYAC010000030.1 GCA_012719535.1 Syntrophomonadaceae bacterium
GGGGGTAGTGGGGGCCGTTCTGGTGGGGCTGGCCATCTACTTCGAACGATACCGCCTCAAGCGGTTTATCGCTTTTCTCGACCCGTGGAAGTATCCCAGTGATTGGGGGTTTCAGACCATCCAATCTCTTTACGCCCTGGGCTCCGGGGGACTGTTCGGTATGGGCCTGGGCCGCAGCCGGCAAAAGTTCTTTTACCTGCCTGAACAACACACCGACTTTATTTTCGCCATCCTGGGAGAGGAACTCGGTTTTTTGGGAACCGGGCTGGTCTTGTTGCTGTTTTTCCTTTTTGCCTGGAGAGGATTCCGCATTGCGTTGAATGCCCCCGACACTTTCGGTACCTTGTTGGCGGCAGGTATTACGACCATGATAGTGCTGCAGGCGGCTATCAATATAGGCGTGGTATCAGGTGCCCTACCGGTTACCGGAATACCGCTGCCTTTTATCAGCTTCGGCGGCTCCTCTCTGCTTTTCACCCTGACCGGAGTGGGGTTATTGCTCAATATTTCCCGTTACAGCAGTTACCGTTGAGTGAGGTGGAGAGAATTGAAAATGGTGCTGGTAGGAGGGGGAACCGGAGGCCACATTTACCCGGCTCTGGCTATCGCCAGGGGGGTGAAAGACAAGGTTCCCTCTATTGCTGTCCGGTTTATTGGTACCCAGCAAGGGCTGGAAAGCAAAATCATACCTCAGGCGGGTTTCCCTTTCAGTACGATTGACATTGAAGGTCTAAACCGGTCATCCCTGCTTAAGGCCGTCAAGTCCCTCTTCGGAGTCCCCCGCGGCTTCTGGCAGGCGCGCAGCCTGCTCAAGGAGTTTGCTCCGGACCTGGTGGTGGGAACCGGGGGTTACGTATCCTATCCGGTGGTCATGGCCGCTAGCATAATGGGAATCCCGACGATCATCCACGAGCAGAACGCTTATCCCGGTCTGGCCAACCGCGCTCTTGCCCGGCGGGTGGATCACGTGCTTCTGACCTTCGAAGAAGCTCGCCAGTTTCTAAAAGCGGCGCGCATAGATGTTACCGGACTGCCGGTTCGCCGGGAGATACTTGAAGCCAACCGCGCCGAAGGCCGTGAAAAGCTTGGGTTTTCGGAGGACTTGTTTACCCTGGTAGCTTTTGGGGGGAGCAGGGGTGCCCTGAGCATCAACCGGGCCATGCTGGGGGTAATCAACCGGTATAGGCGGGAAAAAATGCAGGTATTATGGATTACTGGAGAATCGGGGTATAATGATCTGATAAGGGAGCTTCGTAGCCAGTCGGGTGAAGGACGGCTCAAACTGAAGATGTTACCTTACATGCACGACATCGCCAACGCTCTGGCAGCTGCCGACTTGGTTGTTTGCCGGGCCGGGGCAGCCACCTTGTCAGAACTGGCGGTCTTGGGAGTACCGGCTATCCTGGTTCCTTACCCGTATGCGGCGGAGAACCATCAAGAAAAGAACGCCCGGGCCCTGGCCGACAAAGGGGCCGCTGAGTTAATCATAGACGAGTTTCTTGATGGAGATGTGCTGAGCGGCAAGATTGACGAGTTGAGAGGAAATCCCGCCAAGCTGCGGGATATGGCGTTAAAAATAAAAAGGGAGGCCAAACCTCAGGCCTTGGAGAAGATTGTCGAAATAATCATGGGGTACCTGATGTCAGGGACGACCCCCAAAGCCCCATAGACGCCACCAGCAGGAGTATGAAAACAGCATATTCGTTAGAGTGGGTTAACCGGCTCGCTCCCCCGGCACTCAATTGGACTCTTTAAGACTCTACTGTAGCGAGTATCATGGAATTGAGTGCCGGACTCGTCATAAGTCGCTCGCCTCGGTTAACACACTCCTTGCAAAGATTGGTGTAGTCTTTCAGTGGTGACAGAGAACCGTTCCCTGTCACTCTGTTGGGGACATGCTGGTTGTAACCGTTTCTATTAGTTTTACATACTATACATTGAAACAAATTTGGAGAGTGGGTCGAATCTGCTTTGTTAAAGGAGTTGAACCTCAGTGGCCGTAGTGGAAAGATGGATTCACATGGTTGGCATAGGCGGGGCCGGTATGAGCGGCATTGCCAAAGTATTGAATGATATAGGAATCAAGGTCTCCGGTTCCGACTTGCGCGGGACGCAGGTTACCAGGCGTCTGAAGGAGAGCGGGATAATCGTATACGAAGGTCACGCTGCTGCCAACCTGCACCCCGAAGTTGAGCTGGTAGTTATATCATCGGCCATTCCCCAAAACAATCCGGAGGTAGAGGCCGCACGCCACATGGGGATACCGGTCATAAAGAGGGGGGCAATGTTGGCCCGCCTTCTTAACCAGTGTCGCGGTATAGCCATTGCCGGAGCCCACGGTAAAACAACCACCACTTCCATGATCTCCTTGATGCTGGAGCAAAACCACCTGGATCCTACTTTTATCATCGGGGGAGAGCTGCAGGGGACGCACCTCAGTGCCAAACTGGGAAAAGGGGATTACCTGGTGGCCGAGGCGGACGAGAGTGATGCCTCTTTCCTGGAACTGAACCCCTACATTGCGGTAGTAACCAATGTTGAAGACGACCACCTGGATTTCTACAAGTCTGTTGACAAAATCCGGGCAGCTTTCCGGCAATTTATCGGTCAGGTAAGGGAAGACGGGTTCGCTGTGCTGTACTCACGCGACAGGTGCATGGCCGGGCTGCGGAATACCAGCTCTACCCGTTTAATTTACTATGGTGACAGTGAGGCAGATGACTACTGCTACAAGGATATCCGGCCCGACGGGGTTGGTTCACTGTTCAAGGTATACTGCCGGGGAAGGTTGTTGGGGGAAATCCAGCTACGGGTTCCCGGGGTTCACAATGTGCTTAACGCCCTGGCCGCAGTGGCGGTGGGCAATGAAATGGGATTACAGTTTGATGGTATTCGTGAATCGCTGTTGCAATTCACCGGAGCCAAAAGACGGTTTGAAGTAGTAGGCAGGCTGAACGGGATTACGGTTGTAGACGATTATGCCCATCATCCTACCGAGATCACGGCTACTATAGGCGCAGCCCGGCAGTTTCACAAAAACCGGCTGATTGTCATATTTCAGCCGCACCGTTATACCCGGACCAGCCTGCTGGGAGATCAGTTTGGAAAGGCATTCCAGGGATCTGATGTAGTGGTAATCACCGACATATATGCGGCAGGGGAAGAACCTATACCCGGTATAACCGGGGAAATCATCTACCAGGCGGTTATAGCGGGCGGTGGTAACGCGGTCTATATTCCGTGCAAAGATGACGTGGTGGAGTATATAACGAAAGTTGTGGGTTCCAACGACCTGATAATCACGATGGGGGCGGGAGATATCTGGCAGACGGGTACCAGGTTAGTTGAGGAATTGAACAAGATTGTCCCGCAGGCATAGGCTTGGCGGAGGTGTAACCATATTGGAGAGAATCGTAGTTAGAGGAGGGACCCGGCTTAACGGTACTGTGAGGGTGAGCGGGTCCAAGAATTCTACCCTGCCGATAATGGCTGCCTGTCTTCTGACTTCGAAAGAGTGTATTTTGCATCAAGTGCCTGATATCGATGACATTCGGGTTATGGAGGAGGTTTTGGTAAAGCTAGGAGCCGGGGTGAAGAGAGAAGGAGACACCCTTATAATAGACGGCGGTTCTGTTGATTCATGGGAACTCCCCGAAAGCCTGACTCGCAAGATGAGAGCCTCCAACCTGGTAATGGGGGCTCTAATCAGCAGATTCCGATCAGCCAGAGTGGCTTATCCGGGGGGCTGTGCCATAGGTAGCCGCCCCATGGACCTTCACATTAAAGGTTTCAAAGAATTGGGCTGCGAGGTTGACGACAGCCGCGGGTACATCGAAGCCAGGGCATCCCGCTTGCAGGGACGGGAAATACTGCTGGACTTCCCCAGCGTAGGAGCCACGGAGAATATTATGATGGCGGCAGTGAAGGCCGAAGGGGTTACGATTATCCGCAATGCGGCCCGGGAGCCGGAGATTGTTGACCTGCAGAATTTTCTCAACCGAATGGGGGCGAGGATTCGAGGGGCCGGGCTGGCCACCATCAGGATCGAAGGGGTTAGCTCCCTGGGGGGGGTTACCCACGATGTAATACCAGACCGGATTGAAGCAGGTACTTTTATGGTCGCCAGCGCTATCAGCCAGGGCGATGTAGTGGCAGAAAACGTGGTCGCCGGGCATATGGAACCGATTATCGCCAAGCTAAAGGAAGTGGGAGCGAAAATAATGAAGTGCAATGGTGGTATCCGGGTGATTGGCAAGAGACCGGTACGGCCGGTGGATTTAAAGACTCTCCCTTTCCCAGGCTTTCCTACCGATATGCAGCCCCAGATGATGGCCTTGCTGGCTACGGCGGAAGGAACCAGTGTCATAGTGGAGACCGTATTTGAAAACCGCTTTATGCATGTTGATGAACTGCGAAGAATGGGTGCGGACATAAAAGTGGAGGGAAGAGTTGCCATCATTAGAGGGAAGCCAAAACTGGCCGGGGCGGCAGTTGAGGCCACGGACCTGCGCGCGGGCGCTGCCCTTATCCTGGCAGGGTTATATGCGGAAGGGGAAACAATCATTGGCAATACGGACCATATAGATAGAGGTTACGAGAGCATCGAAGATAAGTTGAGGTCTCTGGGGGCGACAATATCCAGGGTGGACGGATGAAGGTTCACCCTTTTTCTTTTGACTGGCGGTTTTAATAATCTGGTATAATTCTTTTGAGGTGTTGTAGATGGCGGGAAGGAACAAGGTTGTTCGGAAGGCTATGGGCATCTCTTTATTTATGTTTGTAGCTTTTCTTTCCGTTTATTTCTTTATTCACAGCTCCTTTTTCGACATCGAGGAGGTGAGTGTCAGCGGTAACCGGGTGGTAATGACCGGAGAAATCAAAGCATTGTCAGGGATAGTTCCGGGTGCTAATATATTTGAAGTAGATACTGCAAGTGCGGCGGCAGCGGTGGCGGCCCACCCCATGGTTAACGCGGTGCAGATCTCCAGGCACCTACCTAACCGGATGGAAATCAAGCTCACAGAACGACAGCCATGGGCGGTGATACCTGCCGGAACCTCGTTTTTGGTAATTGACGACTGTGGAGTTTGCATAGATCGGCTCAGTTTTATGCCGGGCTCCGCCTGCCTGATAGTTACTGTTGACGACCTTCCCCCCGGGGTAGTCCCCGGTAAGCGAGTGGTCCCGGGGGCTGTCAGGAACATTCAAAATATAACCAGCCTTTTGCCACGGGGTGTCCTTGCACAGATTTCCGAATTCCACGCTGCAAGTAATCAGGATATATTCATCTATACTTTAGAAGGAACGGAAATCCGTTTCGGCAACCAGGACAGGCTCCGGGAGAAAGTGGTCATGGTTCGCGAGATACTTGATATGGAGCGGGAATTGGAACCCGGTGAAGCCCTGGAGTATGTTGACCTGAGGTACAAGGGACAACCGGTGGTAAAGTACAGAGGCAGGTGAGGTGATATGATGAAAAAGGAAGCTATGTTATCCATTGCCCTTGTTTCGGTAATCCTCGGTTTTATGCTGGCGGTGCAGTTTAAGACCACCTCCGCCAATCCTAATAATCTTTCTGCTATGAGAGCGCAGGACCTGACCCTGCAGCTAGATAAGGTTACCAAGGAGAGAGATGCCCTTGCTGATGAGGTTGCTTCCCTGCGGGACAAGCTTTCCCAGGCCAGCAAGCATGATCAAGCCATGCAGGTAATAAGCCAGGAACTGAAGACGGCCAACATACTGGCCGGATTGGAGCCGGTGAAAGGGCCGGGGGTAATTGTCACCCTCACCGACAGTTCCCAACCCTTAGTGCCCAGTGATAACCCCAATCTGTACCTGGTTCACGACCAGGACCTGTTGACCGTGGTGAACGAACTGAGGAGCGGAGGCGCGGAGGCTATAGCTATAAACGAACAACGTCTAGTGTCAAATTCGGAGATCCGGTGTGCTGGTACAACTATACTGGTAAACACAACCAAGATAGCACCTCCTTTTGTAATCAAGGCTATAGGCGATCCAAGTGTGCTGGAGAGTTCGTTGCGAATAAAGGGTGGGTACCTGGAAACACTGGAAAACTGGGGAGTAAAGTGCCAGGTCAAGAAAGTAGATTCGATTGAAATACCCGAGTACAAGGGGACATTGAGGTTCGAGTTTGCGGTCCCCAACACCAATGAAAAGGCGGAATAGAGTATGTGGTTGCTGGTCTTGTTTTGTCTTTTACTCGGCATATTTATTGGCTTGGAGATGCCTGTATTCATACCTTTTCTCCTGGCCAAGTACATGTCCATAGCTATTCTGGCTGCTCTGGATTCCGTGTTCGGTGGAATCAGAGCCTATATGGAAGATGTATTCGACACCGTGGTGTTTATAAGCGGCTTTTTTGTAAACATTCTCCTGGCTGCCGGGCTGGCCTACCTTGGGGACCGGCTTGGAGTTGAACTCTACCTGGCGGCGGTAGTGGCTTTCGGGGTAAGGATATTCCAGAATTTGGCAATTATTCGTCGATATCTACTAAAAAAATGGTAATAAAAAATTATCCAGAAAAAAGGAAAAATAATTCTTTTGTGGTAATAGACACTTAGTCATGTATTAGTTTATGGAGGGTTTTGTGGCTAAGAGGAATTACCAGAATGTTGTTGTGGGCCTGGATGTCGGTAGCACAAAAGTTGTTTCGGCGGCGGCCCAGTTAGGCCTCGATGGGTCGGTTAATGTACTGGGAATATCCGAAGTGCCTTCCGCGGGGCTGCGCAAAGGAAACATCATTGATATTGAAAATGCTGCCGGTGCCATTGATAACTGCCTGAATGAACTGGAACGTCTCTGTGGAATAAGCATTGCGAGTGCCCGGGTTGGGTTTTCGGGGGGCAATGTGGCCACTCTGGCCAACCGGGCGGTGGTTGCGGTAGGCAACCCAGCCAGCGAGATCGTCCGTGAGGATGTCGAACGGGTCATGCGTGCCGCCAAGATGATCGCTATTCCTCCAGACCGGTCCATTATTCACCTGCTGCCGCGTCAGTTCATAGTAGACGGCTACGAAGGGGTTGCGGATGCGGTTGGAATGGTTGGCAGCCGCCTGGAAGTGGAGGTTGTACTGGTGACGGCGACGACCACCGCGGTGCAGAACCTGGTGAAAAGTGTGGATCGTACCGGCCTGAAGGTTAAGCAGCTCACCCTTAATCCTTTGCTGGTTGCGAAGTCGGTTTTGTCACCGGCGGAAAAGGAAATGGGCGTGGTCCTGGTGGATATCGGGGGAGGGACCACCGATGTGTCAATTTATGAGAAAGGCAGCTTGGTATTCACTTCCATCTTGCCGGTAGGAGGGGAGTACATTACCCGGGACCTGGCAGTAGGTTTAAGGACTACCCTGGATGAGGCGGACCGGATCAAGGAAACGCATGGCTGTGCTTGGGTGGAGATGGCCCGGGATGACGTGATGACAGATGTTGCCAATATCAATGGTAAAGAAGTACGTCAGGTCTCGGAGAAAATGGTAGCTTCTATCATTCAACCTCGAGTGGAGGAGATACTTGAACTTATCCAAAGCGAGTTGTTCAGGGCGGGTATGATAGGCATTCCCCCCGGAGGTTTGGTTTTGACCGGGGGAACTTCTAATTTAAAAGGAATTACGCGAGTAGTTGAAGAATACTTACATATACCGTCAAGAATTGGGTTGCCGGAAAATACCACCGTTTTGGATAATGAATTGAGGCAGGCTCAGTATTCGGCCGTTTTAGGGGCCCTGTTGTACGATATGAAGTCGGCGACCTCTGATACCGTGATGGACCATGAATTACTGGGGAACTGGCTGGGTAGGATGATTTACTGGTTCAGAGATCTATTTAGATAGGAGGGTTTCGTTGGGTGGCATTGGAGTTTGATGTGGAAATGAAACAGTTTGCTGATATCAAGGTTATCGGGGTTGGAGGAGGGGGTAA
>JAAYAC010000189.1 GCA_012719535.1 Syntrophomonadaceae bacterium
ATCTCCCCCACCCGGGGGGTCATGACCTGGCGGAACACGAAATTAACTCCCTCAATTACGGCCGGGCGGCTGCGGAAATTCTTTTTCAGGTTGATGCGCCGTTCCCCGAGTCCTTTCTCCAGGGGAAACCGGCGATACTTTTCCAAGAACAGGCCCGGGTCCGCCAGGCGGAAACGGTAGATGCTTTGCTTGACATCACCAACCATGCTCCGGTTCGGGGCTCCCCGGTCCTGCCGGGAAACCAGCTGGAGAATAGCCTCCTGCACCGCGTTGATGTCCTGGTACTCGTCAACTAGCACCTCAATGAACCGTTCCTGCATCTCCACCGCCACCGGCGACGGCGCCAGCACTCCCGGTTCAACCCCTTCTCGCAACAGAACCTGCAGGCAGTAATGTTCCAGGTCCCCAAAATCGACTATTCCCCGGTTTTTCTTCGCCTGCCGGAAACTCTCTCCAAAATCGAGTACCAGTTGCACCAATGTGCTCATTACCGGTGCCAGTTTTTGCAGATCCTCCAACTGCTGTTCCGGGCTCTGACTGAAGTAGGTGTCCCGCAATCTGTAAATCCGCTCTTTTACCCCGTCTCGCAAATCCTTTACCTGCTTGTGGAGGGCGACATCCATCCCTTCATGGTTCCTCGCCGCCTTCAACCTCCCGAAGGAAACTTGCCTGAACCCGGCAAACATGTCCTGCCAGGTGCCCCGGCAGGCTGCCCGCAGTTCTTCCAGCATCTTCATGTCTTCCGCCAGGTTGTCCAGGTATACTATGGGACCTCCCGGCCGCCTGCACAATGCGATGGCCTGACGCAGGTCGGAACAACTCCCCTCCAGCTGGAGGGCCAGGTCCGCCTTCAGTTCCCGACACCACTCAAAATCGTCCAGCACCGAGTCTGGACTGCAGGTTAGGGAAGTCAGGGACCTGGTTAACCAGCCCTGCGGCCAGGGGTTGCTCCGCGCAAACCGGTACAGCTTCAGTATGCTATCCATCAACCCGGCGTCGTCCCGCTCGCCCCCGTAGGCGTCGACTAAAGCCAGAAAATCCTCGTTGTCTTCTTGTAGGTACCTGGCCTCCAGCAACTCCTCCAGCACTTCCAGTTGCAGCAGGCTGGCTTCCCCCTCGTCGGCAACCTGGAAATTGGGATCCAGGTCCAGGCGGTAGAAATGCTGGCGTAACACTTCCAGGCAAAACGAGTGCAGGGTCATGATGCTGGCGTGGTTTAGCAGGGTCAACTGCCGCTGCAAGTGTCGGGAAGACGGGTTGCTATTCAATTCCTCAGCCAACTGTCGCCGGATGCGCTCGCGCATTTCGGCCGCCGCCGCATTAGTAAAGGTGACTACCAGTAAACGATCCACGTCGACCGGATTAGCCGGATCTTTAAGGTAGTCAATGATGCGCTGCACCAAAACCGATGTCTTGCCCGCCCCGGCGGCTGCGGAAACCAGCAAGTTACTACCCCGCGCTTTTACGGCTTCGACCTGCTCCCGGGACCATTGCTGCTCAAGCAAAACCATCACCGCCCATCTCCACGGGGTGCTCCGGTATTTTCTCCCACACTTCGTCATTCTTTAAGTCCTTTAATACCCTGAACTTGTTGCCGATCATCAAGTCGAACTGGCAGACGGATTTGAACCGGCAATAATCACAGGCCCGGCGCCCCTTTTTCCGGTAGGGTGCTATGCCCACCTCCCCGGCCAGAATTTCCCCGCCGGCTCCGGCCAGGATATGATGCAGGTGGCAGCGCAACCGATCAAACTGCTCCCGGGTTACCACCATGGACCCGGCCTTGAACTCTCCGTCCTTTTTTATGCCCACCGGAATAACTTGTGAATCCCCGTCGATATCCTGGTCCATCAGGTTGACCAGTTCCCTCTCTGCCAGCACCATCCCTTTTAGCTTGAAGGCTTTGCGTTTTTCCTGTTCAATTGCCTCGCGGCTCATTGGCGCCCGGGCCCGGATGACCGGGTTCTGAATGCTGAAGTACAACATCCCCGCCGGCACAGCCGCTCCGTCCAACAACCTCCGGGCATTGGACAGGACCACGTCCAGGTATACCAGCAACTGTAGTCTGAGCCCGTGGTAGATGTCGTCCAGGCTGATACCCACTGTCCCTGACTTGTAATCGATTACCCGCAGGTAAACCTCATCCCCCCACCGGGCCTGGTCAATGCGGTCGATCCTTCCTATCAGCTGCAGGCTCGCTTCATCCCTGACCGCCAACCGGAGCGGCTCGAGTTCACCGGGGTACCCGAATCCCACCTCCAGTTTTAACGGGCGGAAACTGCCGCAACAGGTGTGGTCAACCAAGACCAGGGCCGTGGTTTCAACCACCCTTTGCAGCTTGCGGGTAAAGTAGAGCTGCCGCTGTGAACTCATCAACATCTCGTTCTGCAA
>JAAYAC010000031.1 GCA_012719535.1 Syntrophomonadaceae bacterium
GCCTGGGATGGATGATAAAGGTAGCCTGGACCGCCGGTATCACCCTCTCCTTCGCCAACCTAGTCCTAAATGCAATACTATTATAACTCCTTTGATACTGATGCCCTGATGGTTGCTACTGCCCATGTAAGGCTTGCAACCAAAACAACTTTAAGATAAAAGACTTGATTGAAATAGCGTTGGCTTGTGTTGATAACCAGGGGGTTATGTACGGTGATGATTGTATGAAGTACTGCTGCATCAGGTTTTTGGCGTGGGAAACCGGCAATTCCCAGTAAATGTAAAACAGCAAGTTTAATTATCAGGGTTGGTCATCTATTCTGCAGAGAAGGAAGGAACGGACGGTTCCCTTGTCGCCCGGCTTTTGGTGTGTTTTTCTCTGTCTGGTAATCAGGTTTATTGGGAGGTGTAAACGTGGGTTTTGTGGACGTGTCCCGGAGCAAGTCACCCTGGGTCATGCACTTTGACACGGCGGGCTGTAACGGCTGTAGCATAGAAGTGTTTGCCAGCCTGACCCCCCTGTACGACCTGGAAAGATTTGGCATAGTCAATGTCGGTAATCCCAAACATGCAGATATCCTGTTGGTGACGGGAACAGTCAACCGGAAGGCCAAACGGGTTCTGAAGAACATTTACGAGCAGATGAACCACCCCAAGGTGGTAATTGCGGTGGGTATTTGTGCCACCTCCGGTAACGTATTTCACCAGAGCTACAATTCGCTGGGGGGGGTTGACAAGGCCATACCGGTGGATGTTTATGTGCCGGGGTGTGCCGCCCGCCCTGAGGCGATCATAGATGGCATCATGATGGGTCTCGAAAAACTGAACGAGAAAAGAAGTGAAGCCAATGGAAACAATCAGCCAGCTTAGCCGGGACGAGGTGTTGAGCCGGGTTAGGGAACTGGCCGGTAAGTATGCCCGGCTTATCTCCATAACCTGCGTGGATGTGGGGCAGCTCTTCGAACTAATCTATGTCTTCGAAGACGAGCTGAAGATGGTATGCTTTAAGACCGAAGTACCCCATGGCACCACTTTTCCCAGTATTTCATCCCTGTACCCGGGAGCCATGCTAGCCGAAAACGAGATTCGAGACCAGTTCGGCCTTCAGTTCGACGGCATTGCCATTGATTTCGGGGGTTACATGTTTTTGAGTCATGACAGTCCCCGTAAGCCCTTTATCAAAGAGGTACGGGTCAAGGGTGCCATGAAAAAAGACGAAGGGGAATCGGGATAAGCAAGGAAGCAAAAAGATCGTCCCCTTGCTTCCGTAACAAGGAGTTGGGATAAGCGGTGAGAGCAAGTACGGTTGTTCCTTTTGGGCCGCAACACCCGGTGTTGATTGAGCCCTTACAGTTGAAACTGGTAGTGGAGGACGAAAAGGTGGTGGACGTGGTGCCCGCCCTGGGGTATGGTCACCGGGGTTTGGAAAAGGGGGCCGAGTTGAACGATATTGTCAGGAACATATTTATGGCCGAAAGAGTCTGTGGGATTTGTTCTTTCATACATAGCTGGTGTTATTGCGCCTGTATTGAAGAACTGCTGGGCATCCAGTCCCCGCCCCGGGCGGAATTCATCCGCCTGATTTCGGCCGAACTCACGCGTTTACATAGTCACTTGCTCTTCCTCGGGCTGCTCGCCGACGGGTTTGGCTTTGAGAGCCTGTTTATGCAGTTTTGGCGCATCCGGGAAAGAGTACTGGACCTGATGGAGGCCATCAGCGGCGGCCGCGTGATCATGGGAAACTGTGCGATAGGTGGGGTGCGAAAAGATATCGACCAGGACATGGCCCGGGCGATTGTCAAGGAGGTCGGCGAGATTGGCAGGGACCTGCGCCCACCCATCAAGGCCATTCTGGAGGACTACACGGTGAAGCAGCGAACCGTGGGGAAGGGTATTCTAACCAAGGAGGAAGCCGTCAAGTTCGGAGCGGTGGGGCCGGTGGCCCGCGCCAGTGGCCTGCGGACCGATGTCCGCTTGCTGGGTGAAGGTCCCTATGGTGAAGTGGATTTTTCCGTAGTGGTGGAAGACGGTTGTGACGCCTATGCGCGCACCGCCGTCCATGCCCGGGAAGTATTTGTTTCCCTAGACCTGATCCGCCAGGCAGTGGGTAAACTGCCTTCCGGGGAAATCAGGACCAAGTGGAAGGGAAGAGTCCGGGGTGAAGTGATAAAGCGCATGGAACAGCCCCGGGGAGAGATGATGTATTACGTGCGGGGTAATGGCAACAGGACCCTGGAAAGGTTTAAGGTCCGCACCCCTACTTTTGCCAACCTTCCCCCGCTGCTGAAGATGCTGCCCGGCTGCGAACTGGCTGATGTCCCGGTTATAGTTATCTCTATTGACCCCTGTATCGCCTGTACGGAACGCTGATGAGACAGGCGTTAATCTGCGTCAATTATTTGAAGGAGTGATTTTATGCCAGGTATGCTGGGACAGGTATTGCGAAATCTCTTTTCGCGGCCCGTGACCAGGAACTACCCTGCGGAACCCAAAACCCCGTTCCGGGCAGCGCGGGGAACCTTGATGCTGGATATCGATAAGTGTATTGTTTGCGGTGCCTGTGAAAAAGCTTGCCCGGCCGGGGCGATTGAGGTAAAACCCAAAGAACACCTGTACAAGTATGATCCTTACAGTTGTATTGTATGCGGCAACTGCGTTGAAGCCTGTCCCACCCACTGCTTTGACATTACCTCCGAATGGCGCAAGCCGGTCGAGAAGATGGAGACCATGGTCTGGGAAGTTACCCGCAGCAAGGAGCGGGCCAGGCGTACATCGTAAGCTGGAACGGCCAAGCGCATAGCTAGTTTGATTTGGCAGGGACAATTTGTGACCTGCCAAATTCTTTTTCAGGAAGGAATTCGCGAACATTAGCGGAATATTATTATTTTGGTATACGCTTTTCCGATTGGAGGTGGCGGGGAGGGTAGCAAGACAGGTTTAGGCAAAATGATGCAGTGAGGAGGGGAAGGATGAAGTTATTGAGACACAGGAGAATAGTCGCATTATTGACCATGCTAACGATGCTGGTTCGGCTGGCGGCCGGTTGCGGGGGAGCCAAGACGACTTCCGGCGACAAAACGGGTGGCACCGAAAGCGGGGATGTAGTCAAGCTCGGGTTCCTCGGGGCATTGACGGGGTCGGTGGCTAACTACGGTATCCCTGGTAAGAAGGGAATGGAGATGGCTATCGACGAGTTGAATGCCGCGGGAGGTATACTGGGCAAGAAGGTCGTGGGCATCTACGAGGATAACAAAGGCGAGAGCAGTGAAGTAGCTAACATAACGCAAAAATACATCTCCCGGGACAAGGTTAATGCCATCGTCGGGGACCCTTGCACGGGCTTGACCAAGGTTGCTGCGGAGATCTGCCAGAAGAACAACGTGGTCATCTTCTCAGCCGGTGCTACCGGGACCGGTGTAGTGGAGTACGGGGACTGTGTATTCCGGAATACCTTGCTGGACAAATTCGCGGTTCCGGCGGTAGTTGACTGGATGATCAACACCAAAGGATGGAAAAAGTTTGCGGTGGTTACCTCCCTCAACAACGGATACAGCACCGCGCTTACTCCGGTTTTCAAGGAGGCTATCAAGGCCAAAAACGGCAGTATCGTCATCGAAGAAAGTGTTAACGATGGGGATACCGATTTCTCCGCCCAAATTACCAAGATTAAGCAGGCCAAACCGGACGTGCTCGTATTTACGGGTTACTATAACGAAGCGGCCCTGATGCAGCGGGAAGCCCAGAAGCAAGGGCTGGATATCGTCCTGGTGGGTGGCGATGGCTTGTACGGGCAGGACCTGTGTAAACTGGGCGGTAAGGCGGTAGAAGAAAGGGTTATTTTCTACTGCGGCTTTAGTTCCGACCAGCCCAGCCCGGAGACCGCCAAGTTCATAAAGGATTACCGAGCCAGGTACGATGAGGATCCGGACATGTTCTCTGCCCAATACTATGATGCGGTCATGATCCTGGCCAAGGCCATGACCGATGCCAAAAGTACCGATCCCGCTGTATTTAAAAAGGAACTGGCCAAGGTTAAAGACTATCCTGGAGTTTCCGGTAACACCACGTTCCGCCCGGACAGAGAACCGATCAAGAGCCCTATTTGCTTGATAACTATCAAGAACGGCAAGTTTGCGCTGCTGGAGAAAATCCCCGTAAAAGTTGAATAGGCCTTAGCAGTGCAGCTAAAGCGGGGAGAGGATCCGCCTCTATACCAGGGGCGGGTCGCTATCCCGGCCGAATAGAGGTTAACACTGGCGGAAGCCAGTGTTAACCTGTATTTATTCAGGCGACGGGAGTGGGAGAAATTGTTCTGGCAGCAACTGATTAACGGGCTAACCCTGGGTAGTACCTATGCCTTGATTGCCCTGGGTTACACTATGGTTTACGGGATCATTCAACTTATCAATTTTGCCCATGGTGAAATATATATGTTTGGGGCATTTGCCGGGCTGTTCCTGGTTACCCGGTTCGGGGTCAACGTTTTTGTAGCCATGCTTGGTGCGATGATATTTTGCATGCTGCTTGGTATGCTGGTCGAAAGGATTGCCTACCGGCCGCTGCGGGGCAGGTCCAGCCGCCTGTCCGCCCTTATCAGTGCCATAGGAGTCTCCATATTCCTATCCACACTGATGGTGCTTATCAGGGGGCCGCAGACCGACCGTTACCCGGACACCATCGAGATATCCAGCTTTAGCCTGGGTCCCGTACAAGTTTCATCCCTGCAAGTGATTATTCTGCTGGTGGCCGCCCTGCTCATGCTAGGCCTGCAGGTATTCATCCATAAGACCAAGATGGGTAAGGCGATGCGCGCCTGCTCCGAGGATCTCGATGCCTCCTCGCTGATGGGGGTTAACGTCAACCGGGTCATTTCTTTCACCTTTGCTCTCGGTTCCGCCCTGGCGGCGGCGGGCGGGGTGATGGTGGGCCTGTATTATAACGCAGTATGGCCATACATGGGGTTGATGGCCGGGTTGAAGGCATTTGCGGCTGCAGTTCTGGGGGGTATCGGCTCTATCCCCGGGGCTATGCTGGGGGGGCTTTGTAGCGGGGTACTTGAGATCTTTGGCGTGGCTTATCTGGCTTCCTCTTACCGGGATGCCATCGCCTTCGGCATCCTCATCGTGGTGTTGCTGGTTCGCCCTCAGGGAATACTGGGCAAGCCCATATCCAAGAAGGTGTAGGTGATCGTGATGGAACAGTACCTGACCCAGTATATCGACCCTTATTACGTGCGGATAGCGGTCCTTTTAGGAATTAACATAGTCCTGGCTCTGGGGTTGAACCTCATTACAGGGGTTACCGGGCAGTTATCCATGGGACATGCTGGCTTCATGAGTATTGGAGCGTATACTGCCGCCATTATGTCTATACACGCTGGTACTTCCTTCGGAATATCTTTGCTGGGCGGAGCGTTGATGGCGGCGGCTTTCGGTTTTCTCATCGGGGTTCCCACCTTGCGTTTGGAAGGGGACTACCTGGCTATGGTTACCATAGGTTTTGCCGAGATAGTACGGGTAGTGTTTTTGAACCTGGATATTGCGGGTAGGGCCATCGGATTGTCTGGTATCCCCTCCGAGACCGGTTTCCTCAATGTATGGCTGGTGGCAGTACTGGTTATTTTTCTCAACACCCGCCTGCTGAAGTCTCGTACCGGGCGGGCCCTGTACGCTATTCGCGAGGATGAAATCGCGGCCCAGGCTTCCGGAATCAATACTACCTTTTACAAGATATTCGCTTTTGTTATCGGTTCTTTCCTGGGTGGGCTGGCCGGAGGTTTTTATGCCCATTACATGACCTATATCAATCCCCAGGATTTTGGTTTCATGAAGTCTATCGAATTGCTGAACATGGTGGTGCTGGGAGGTATGGGCAGTATCCCGGGGACCATCCTGGGCTCTGTGGTCCTGACTCTGGCCCCGGAGATGCTGAGGATGGTAGCTGAATACCGGCTACTCTTCTACGGGGGGTTACTGGTATTGATGATGATCTTCCGGCCTAACGGTCTCCTGGGGGACGTACGGTGGTACGATATTCGTAAGCGCCTGGCCAGGAATGGGGTGAAATCGTATGGAACTGCTTGAGATCAGGAATGTCAGCCAGGAGTTCGGAGGCCTGCGGGCGCTGGATAGTGTCAACCTCCAGGTGAGGCAGGAGGAGATATTCGGGCTTATCGGACCCAATGGGGCTGGTAAGACCACACTGTTCAACCTGATTACAGGTATCTATAAACCAACTGAAGGACAGGTGCTGTTTCGGGGGCGCAACATAGAAAATCTACCTCCCCATCAGATAAGTAGGCTGGGGATAGGTCGTACCTTCCAGAACATTCGTCTCTTCCGGAAGATGTCGGTACTTGACAATGTAAAGGTGGGAATGCACGCGGTTACCCGGGCGGGCTTTTGGGGTACTCTTCGCGAGTGGGGGTATTCGCGGAAAGAGGAGAAAAAAATCGACGAACGGGCCAGGGAATTGCTGGCGATGGTTGGTCTTTATGACAAAAGGATGGAGTACGCGGAGAGCCTGGCTTACGGCGAGCAACGCAGGCTTGAAGTTGCCCGGGCTCTCGGCCTTAACCCGGTGCTCCTGCTGCTGGATGAACCGGCGGCCGGTATGAATACCCGGGAAAAAGAAGAGCTGATTGAGCTGGTGGCCGGGATCAGGGGTATGAGTATCACCGTGCTGCTGGTGGAACATGACATGAACGTGGTAATGAATGTATGTGAAAGGATAGCGGTGCTGGACTACGGTCGTAAGATCGCGGAGGGCGATCCCTACTCTATCCGTAATGATGAACGGGTTATTCAGTCTTACCTGGGAGTAGGGATGTGACGCCGGTGACCGTTTACTTGTTGATATTCTTGGCTATAGCTTGCATGTCAACTGCTTCCATAATGATCAGGTACTGTACTGCCCCGTCCCTGGTAATAGCCCTTTACCGGGTGATGTTCACCGCTATGCTGGGGGGAATGATTGGACAATGGGGGACCCGGCCGGGTTTAACCCCGTTGTCCCGGAAAAACCTGGGCTATTGTTTAGGGGCTGGTTTTTTTTTGGCTGTTCATTTCGGCTTCTGGATTACCTCGCTCAACTACACTACCGTTTCGAGTTCGGTTCTTTTTACCAACCTTCAGGTGGTTTTTGTCCTGGTATTTTCGTTCCTGGTTCTGGGCGAAAAGGTGAACAACAAGGTAGTGTTCGGTATTTTGCTGGCCTTGGCGGGCAGCGTCCTTATCGCCGGCGGGGATTTCCGGGGAGGCAGGCTGGGAGGGGACTTGTTGGCTTTGGTCAGCGCCGTGTTTATGGCCGCTTACCTTATCATTGGCCGTAGGGTTAGAAACCAGCTGGATGTATGGACTTATACCCTGGTGGTAAATGGGATGGCTACTCTGGTTCTCTTGTTAGGCGCGGTTTTGGCCGGTCTGGCCTTGTACCCGTACCCCCGGACGGATTTTATCTGGTTTTTCCTGCTGGCTTTATTGCCGGGTATCGGGGGACATACCATCCTCAACTGGGCGCTCAAGTACGTCAAAGCACCCCTGGTAGCGGTCTCTATCCTGGGAGAAAGTGTGATGGCCAGTATCCTGGCTTATTTCTTTTTCGGGGAACTGCTCCTGTGGTACCAGATACTGGGAGCATTACTCATCTTAACAGGCATTTACACGGCCGCGGTAAACGAACCCGGAGCGTGACAGGGGACGGTTCTCTGTTACGTTATCTTCCAGGGCTGCGAAGCGGAGCGCGAAACAGGAGGTTTGGAGGAGCGAGGGACTGCCCCCTTGGCTTGGTCGTGTCCAATCAGGTTATTTCCACAAGGTTCTCAACTGGGTGCCGGGGTAATAGTAGGTTACGATTTTTTGCGCCGACTTACCTTGCTTGGCCATACCGAATGCACCCCATTGTTCCATACCGGCCCCGTGTCCCCATCCTTTGCCTTTGAACACGATGGAGTCGCCCTGCGGTTGGATGCTGGTGATGAAAGTTGACTTAAACCGGTCCGGGCCCAGGGTAGTGCGCAAATCGATGGCGCTCACCGTTTTCTTCCCCGCGGAAATAGCCAGAGCTCGCCCGGAGGGGCCCCGTTTGCTCACTCGAATGTCATCCAGGGAACCCGCTTCGGGACCAAGAATGTTCCTTAGCTCCGCGCGGGGAATCCGGGATGACCAGAATCTCTGTTCGGGTGGAGCGTACTTCATGCCCGGAGTAGCCACCGGCTTGATGTAAGGGGAAGCTACGGCAGCTAATTTGGGGAAGGCCTCGGCGATGCTGGCTGTCTTGCCACCCGAGCATGAATGGAATTCGGCGTAGATGAATTTCCCCTTATAGGTTAAAACCTGCCCGCGGGTTGCTCTTACCGCCTGTCGGATGTCGTCGGTAACCTTGGTTTCGTCGTATTCCTGAAAGTGCGTATGAATGTCACAGGCGTTAGTATGGTGCTGGGGGGCTCCCCCCTGGTAATTGATAAGGGCCAGGGTCAAGGTCCGGGCTACAATTGCCTGTGCTTTCAGCGCCTCGACAGGTGGGTTGGTGCCTACTTCAGCGGCAACCACCCCCTCCAGGTATTTTTCCAGGGGGATACGCTCCACCACACCACCCTTTTTATGCCGGTACAGGGAAATAGTTGGTTCCTCCTTGTATTTGGCCACTTCCGGGGCTAGCGGGACCGGGGTGACCGGTTTTCTGGCCGGAGGGCGCTGCACCAATACCGCCGCGATTACAATAATTACCGCGGCAACCAGCAAACCAACGGGGATATACCTGCGAAGATTATCCATACGTTCTACTCCTTCAACGTTTTTTCTTATGTTTCCCGTCTACTGGTCGGTTATTACAGAATATTTTCTGGTATGATAGTTAGAAAATAGCCTTGGGGGTGGGAAATTGCATGTAGTACTGGTTGAACCGGAAATACCCCAAAACACTGGTAACATCGCGCGCACGTGTGCGCTTACCGGGACCGTACTTCACCTGGTAAAACCTCTGGGGTTTTCTATCGATGACCGCCATTTGAAGAGGGCAGGACTGGACTATTGGGACAAGGTTGAGGTAAATGTTTGGGATAGTTTCTGGGACCTGGCCAAGGCCTATGGTCCCGCAAGGTTTCACCTGGCTACGACCAGGACGCACCGGTCATACGTGGATATAACCTACCATGAGGGCGATTTCTTGGTGTTTGGGAAGGAGACGAGGGGATTGCCGGAGGAGATTTTGGCATACTGCCCTGACAACCTGGTTCGCATTCCCATGCGTGATATTGGGCGCTCGCTCAACCTCGCAAATTCGGTGGCCGTAATTCTCTATGAGGCCTTGCGCCAGCAAGGATTCCCTGGCCTCAAGTAAGCAAAAAGACCCTCATAAAAACAAGGGCCTTTGCGGTTTTTCACATGGCTATAATTGCCGGTTTGTAACAAGGTTTAGAAACGATGAGCAACCTATTCATCCTGGGGTTGTGGAGCTTCGACCGGGCAGACATCGGCGCAGGACCCGCAATCAGTGCACAGCTCGGGGTCGATAATATACTTGTCTTCGCCCTCGGATATAGCCTCAACCGGACATTCATCCAAACATAGTCCACAGCTAATGCATTCGTCCGTGATGAAGTACGACATCTTCTCCCTCCTTTTCCATGGTCTGAATTCAATTAAACAGATTATATAATAGGGTTTTTCGTCTTGTCAATTAACGCAGGGAAGCAAGGAGACGGTCTTTTTGCTTCCTCAACACTTAAGAAAGGAAGCAAAAACAACTTCCCCTTGCTTCCGACTGGGAGTGAAAATTATGAAATGGGTAATTCTAGCCGGCGGAGAATACTCCGATGTCATGGTATTTACGAGCGAGGTCGAGCCGGGGGACAAGATTATTGCCGTGGACAGCGGTGCCAATTTTGCCTTCCGGGCGGGGATTCAACCCGACTACCTGGTGGGAGACATGGACTCCATCGACCCGCAGGTTTTAGACTACATGCGTGCCCGGGGGGTGGACATAAGGGTTTTCCCGCCGGAGAAGGATTTTACCGATACCCAGCTGGCCCTGGCCCTGGCCGAGGAGATGGGAGCGAAGTCCCTTATTATCATGGGGTGGTGTGGTGACCGTTTTGACCACTCCCTGGCCAATTTGTATAGCGGGATTGGGATAGTGCAACGGGGAGTGCGGGTAACCTACATCTCGCCTGGTTGCAGGGTCTATCTGGTAAACCGGGAGCTTCAACTGGCGGGCAAAGAGGGGGATCTGGTTTCCCTACTAGCCCTGAGCCCGGCTGTTGAAGGGGTGAGCCTGGAAGGGTTTGCCTACCCTCTGCATGATGCTATACTGAAATACGACAACCCGTATGCCGTGTCCAACCGCATGCTGGAGTCACGCGCTAAGGTGAGCATCCGCCGGGGCGTGGTGGCGGTATTTCATTATGAGTCAGGTATCTCCCGCTAACGGATCGACCACTTTTCCATGAAGAAGACACCGTCGATAGCGTAGTACAGAGGGCGGATGACCTCATGTACGAGGCTAAAGCCGCAGAGAGGAACCGTCGCTAGTTAAGGGTTAGTACATAAAAGCTGCTGCCCTGCAAAGACTATATATATAAAGACCATATTATTATTATGGGAACAGTTTTGAATGGGAGGTAGCCAGATGACGGTAAAAAGAGGACAGATTATCAGTAAGGAAGAGTTCATGGCAGGCGGCCACTATGGTAAGGAACAGTACGAGGGGTTGTTGGTAAGCGGGGACATTGAACACGGCTACCTGCAGATAGGTATTCAACTGGATGAAAACCGGGTTATGGTGGTTGACTCGGCTACGGAGGAAAATGTTCGCGAGCGAATTCAAAACTGGGCCGCTCAGGTTAGAAAGTATCAGAAGAAGTACGGCAGCAATATGGACCTGCAGAACTATTCAGAATAAGAGCGGGAGAAATGAAGAGCCCGGTGAATCTGCACAGGGCAGGGGACGGTACGGTCCCCTTTTAATGATGATCGGGCTTACCGGGCAGGGCCTTGACACCCGGGGTCAGCTGTAACATTCTAAAAACAGATTCCGGTGAGAACTGTAGTGAGTGTTTCTCGGGTAGGGGTGAAAAGACAAGGTGAGAAAAGAACGCGATGCTTTCGGAGAGATGGAGATTGATGACAACATCTATTACGGGTTGCAAACTGCCCGGGCCGGGAGGTATTTTGCAGTTAGCGAAGCCCGGGTCCACCCGGAGTTAATTAGAGCCATAGCCCTTATCAAGAAGGTAGCTGCCCTCGCCAATGTAAAGCTTGGGGCTCTGGACCCGGTGATAGGTGAAGCGATCGTCAGGGCAGCAGAAGATGTCATCAACGGCAGGCTGGATGACCAGTTTATAGTCTGCGCCCTCCAGGGTGGTGCAGGCACGTCCACCAACAGCAATGTCAACGAAGTGATCGCCAACCGGGCCCTGGAGATACTCGGCCTGCCCAAGGGAAGTTACGACCGGATTCATCCCAACGCCCATGTTAATCTCCCCCAGTCTACCAACGACGTTTACCCGACGGCGATACGCCTGGCCGCCCTGCAATTGCTGGAGGAGCTGAGCGACCGTATCGCAGACCTCCAGGAGGCCTTGCAGGTAAAAGAAAGGGAGTTCGCGCATATCCTTAAATTGGGGCGAACTCAACTTCAGGACGCCGTGCCGATTTCCCTGGGCCAGGAGTTCGGGGCTTACGCCCAAGCCATAGCCCGAGACCGATGGCGACTGTACAAGGCCGGTGAGAGGCTACGCCAGGTGAGCCTGGGAGGGACGGCGGTAGGGACAGGCATCAACGCTCCCCTAAAGTATATCCACCTGGTTAACGAAAAGCTGCGCTTGGAGTTTCCATTCGGACTGGCCCGCAATGAAAACCTGGTAGACGGTATTCAGAACATGGACGTTTTTGTTGAGGTTTCCGGGCTGCTCAAGGCGGCTGCCGTCAACCTGGCCAAGATCAGTCACGACCTTCGCCTGCTTTCTTCCGGCCCGCGGGGAGGCCTGGGTGAGATTAAACTGCCCAACCTGCAAGCTGGTTCAACCATCATGCCGGGCAAAGTCAACCCGGTTATCCCGGAGTTGATGAACCAGGTGAGCATAAAAGTGATCAGCAATGACCTGGCCATTACCCTGGCGGCCGAAAGCGGGCAACTTGAATTGAATGCCTTTGCGCCCACCATTGCCCATTGTCTGCTGGAATCCATGAAAATCATGATTAGGGCGGTAGACATCTTCGTTAAACACTGTATTTCTGGCATTACGGCGGTGGAAGAGAACTGTGCCGGGCATCTCGAAAAAAGCACCGTATTGGCCACGGTGCTCACTGCTTACCTGGGATATGATGTTTGCAGCCGGCTTGCCCTCCAGTCGCTGGAAACCGGGATTAGCATCCGGCAGTTGGTCATTGAACAGGGCCTGATGTCTAAAGAGGAACTTGACCGCATTCTGACCGTAGACCGCCTCACCAGACCTACCTAAGGGGTTTCTTATTACCAACCACAGATTAACACTGACCGCTCCTTAATTACACAGGTTCCTCTAATGTGTCTGTCTGCATCTATGCGGGGACTGTGTAACGCCAGTAGGGGCACGGCATTGCCGTGCCCCAAGCAATGCATCATATTAGCGTTTGGGTTACGGTATATGCTCAGCCACAGGTTCTTGATTTACCAGGTGCCTTATAATAAGAAAGTCTGTATCTCTCAGAGATAAGTCAGTGTTCTTCAGTGTCTAATGCTTAAGTTCTTCCCAGGCCAGTGAGGCCAGGGGGAAGGGTTTGAGCGCCCGGTCCAGAACCCCATGGACGAAGGCCAAAAATACCCCGTAATTAACAATGGGTACCCCGGCATGTTTGGCCTCTTCTATGCGGTGAAGCATCTCGCGACGGTTTATCATACACGCTCCGCAGTGAATGACCAGGTCAAACTCACTCAGATTCTCCGGGTACTTCGTACCTGAAGACCATTCGAAATGAAGGTCTCCGCCTACGTATTGACGAAGCCACCGGGGGATCTGAGTCTTGCCGATATCATCCGCTTGCCGGTGGTGGGTGCAGGCTTCGGCGATGAGCACCCGGTCCCCCGGCTTCAACTCGCGGACCTTGGCCGCCCCGCGCACCAGCTCAACCAGGTCGCCCTTGTACCGGGCCATTAATATGGAAAACGATGTCATAGCGATGTCTTCCGGCGTGTCACCGGCGACCTTGAGGAAGGCCTGGGAATCGGTAACCACAATCCTGGGCTTTACGCTCAGGCACTGCAACGCCCACCTCAACTCGCGTTCCTTTACTACCAGCCCCATCATATCATGATCCAGGAGGTCTCTCAGGGTTTGGACCTGGGGTAGTATCAGCCTGCCCTTGGGGGCCGCCAGGTCTATCGGGACGACCAGAATGGCCAGGTCCCCGGGCTGCAGCAGGTCGCTGATGATATTTGGTTCTTCGAACGAGCGAGGCGCCACCTTGATTATCTGTTGTTTCAATTCTTCCAGCCCGGTTTTTTCCAACGAGCTAACCGGTATAACCCGGCTGCCCAGGATCTCCTCCCAGACGCGGATCATGCCGGGGTCGAACTGTTCTGTATCGACTTTGTTGACTACAAAAACGATGGGGATATTTCTCGATTTAATACCGGCTATCAATTCATCTTCAAATGCTCCCAACCCCAGACCGGGATCTATGACAATGATGGCCAGGTCGGTCTTGTTCAGGACCTCCATGGTTTTCTTAATCCTGAGTTCGCCCAGCAGGCCCTCGTCGTCGATTCCGGCGGTATCTATGATCTCCACCGGGCCGATGGGCAGTATCTCCATGGCCTTGTATACCGGATCGGTGGTGGTCCCGGCCATAGGGGAAACCAGGGCAATGTCCTGGTTGGTCAGCGCGTTGATGAGACTTGATTTACCCACGTTACGCCGGCCGAAAATGGCGATATGCAACCGCATGCCTCTAGGCGTACTCTCCACTGCCATATCCTCCCATCTCAAGACGGTGTCACCGTTGTGTGCTGCCCGTCAACCGTTTCCTTGCAGGTTCTCTCCGAACCGAATAATATCACAATTTCTGTAAGAACGTAACGGGGTTGGGCGCAAAATTTATGCTTTGTTCTTTATCCATACTATTTCTGCCTACCTAATTGGCCGAAAACGAGTTTACTGCATAAACCTTGTTGATTTGGCCGGGTGGTACTCCTGCATTTGGCCAGGTACTGATAGTAATAAGTTCCAGGAAGATTTCTGGCTGGTTTTCATAGTCTGTATTGAGGCAACGGCGCCATCGGGTTTCATCCCGGTAGCGCCGTTTTGTCATTGTCAGGCATGAAAAGGGAGTGAGGCTGAGATGTGTGGAATAGCCGGCTGGATAGACTGGGAACGGGACCTGGCCTCTCAGAGGGGTATTCTGGCCAAAATGGTGGAAGTCCTGACCCATCGAGGGCCGGATGCCAGCGGCTTCTGGTTGTCCCGGTGCGCCGCCCTGGGGCACCGCCGCCTGGTGGTGGTCGATCCCGAGGGTGGGGGGCAGCCGATGACCCGGCGCCGTGGAGAAGCCACATATACAACAGTGTACAACGGTGAATTGTATAACACCTCCGAATTGCGCCAGGAGTTGGAGGCGCGCGGGCACATCTTTCTGACCCGCAATTCTGACACAGAGACCCTCCTTCTGGCTTATATGGAATGGGGACCTGCCTGCGTGGAGCGTTTCAACGGTATTTTTGCCTTCGCCATCTGGGACGAGGCGAACCAGAGCCTGTTCCTGGCCCGTGACCGGCTGGGGGTGAAGCCACTTTTTTACACCCGGCGCGGAAGTGCATTCCTTTTCGGGTCGGAATTGAAAGTCCTTCTAGCTCACCCGGAGGTTCAGCCGGAGCTGGACGCGGAAGGGCTGGCCGAGGTGTTTGCCCTGGGACCCTCTCGTACCCCGGGACACGGGGTTTTCAGGGGAATAGCGGAATTAAAAGCGGGGCACTGCTTGTTCTATGATAGGGAAGGTTTGCGCATACGCCGGTATTGGGCGCTGGAGAGTCGGACGCACGAGGATGACCTGCACACCACGACGGTTCGGGTGCGGGAACTCTTACGGGATGCAGTACAGAGACAACTGGTAGCCGATGTGCCGGTATGCACCCTTCTTTCGGGCGGGCTTGATTCGAGTGCCCTGACTGCCTTGGCCGCTGAAGCATTTAGGGAGGCAGGCATGGGACCGCTGCATAGTTATTCGGTAGATTATGAAGGCAATGAAGAGTATTTTCAGCCCAGCTTCTTTCAGCCCAATTCCGATGTCCAGTGGGTAGAACGAGTGTCGGCCTCCCTCGGTACCCGGCACCACTACATTACCATTGACAACACTGAGCTTGCCGGCGCACTGGTGCCGGCTCTGCTGGCCAACGACCTCCCCGGTATGGCCGATATTGATTCATCCCTCTACCTTTTTTGCCGCGAGGTCAAGAAAGAGGCAACGGTTGCCCTGTCAGGAGAATGTGCGGATGAGGTGTTTGGCGGTTATCCGTGGTTTTACGATGAAGGTGCACCGCGTGCCCGAACTTTTCCCTGGATCAGAATGCTGGATGAACGGGTGGGGCTGCTATCACCCGAACTTGTAGAGCATATCCGTCCCGGAGAATATGCGGCCAGGCGCTACCAGGAGGCATTGGAGGAAGTACCCCGCCTGGCGGGGGAAGACCGGCACGAGACCAGGATGCGTGAGCTGTTGTATCTAAGTATTACCCGGTTCATGCCCACCCTGCTGGACCGGAAGGACCGCATGAGCATGGCTTCCGGCCTGGAGGTGCGGGTACCGTTCAGTGACCACCGCCTGGTTGAGTATGTCTGGAACATCCCCTGGGGGATGAAAACCTGGGGAGGAATGGCCAAAGGTATCCTGCGCCGCGCCCTGGCCGGTGTCCTGCCCGACGATGTCCTCACCCGGCGTAAGAGTCCCTATCCCAAGACCTACCATCCCGCCTACCTGGCGGCCGTACGGGACAGACTCCTGAGGGTCATCGCTGACCCGCATTCGCCCTTGCACCGGTTGCTTGATATCGCCGCTGTTCGCGAGATGGCCGTTTACGGGCGTCCCGTTTTTACCCGGCCCTGGTTCGGGCAGCTCATGGCAGACGCGCAGTACCTTGCCTATTTGATTCAGCTCGACGCGTGGTTCCGTGCCTACAAAATCACCCTTCGCTGACAACCAACCCTCATGACGGGGGGGCAGGATAACCCCGAATGAAAGATTAAAATAAAATATTAGGGAATAGTGGCGGCCTTCCTCTGGGGAGGCTTTGCCTTTATAAGGGACGGGGGTTAATATACTGCAGATACAATTAACCAAATTTCACCAAATACTTCTTCTGCAAGAGGAATCATGTAGTACATTGGCGAATATAGCCTGAAAATGCAAGTATTTCTTTGAATGTGTCCTTGATTACCTAAGTGCATCATACGGGGGTGTATTGATTGCATAAACGGGTCGAGGAGGAGCTGAAATATCAAGTACAATTGGAGCGAGTCATCGCAACCATTTCTACCAAGTTTGTCAACTGCCCGGCCAAAGAGATCGACATGGCGATAAACCAGGCCCTACAGAGTATTGGTGAATTTGTCGGTGCCGACCGGAGCTATGTCTTTCTGATCAACGATGACGGGAAAACCATGGATAATACCCATGAGTGGTGTGCGGAAGGCATAGAGCCGGAAATCGATCGGCTCAAAGGTTTACCCGTTAAGGCTTTCCCGTGGTGGATGGGTAAACTCAAGCGGGGCAGAAACATTTGCATCCCCAGTGTAGCCGATCTCCCGCCCGAGGCGGGGGCCGAGAAGGAATTGCTGGAGATGCAGTCCATTCAGTCGGTGGGCGTGGTTCCAATAACTTATGCTGGTTCGCTGGTGGGATTTCTGGGGTTGGATGCGGTTCGCGAAAAGAAGCAATGGACGCCCGAGGCGGTTATGTTACTCAGGATAGCTGGCGAGGTTATTATAAGCGCCCTGGAGCGCAGGCGAGCCCAAGAAGCGCTTAAAGCAACCCGGCAGTACCTGGCCGATATCATTGATTCCCTGCCTGACGCCACCTTTGTGGTTGATAATGAGGGTAGGGTAGTATTTTGGAACCGGGCTATGGAAGAAGTTACCGGCATAAAAGCTGAGAGCATTCTGGGTAAAGGAGAACGCGAGTATGCGATGGCAATTTATGGCACCAGAAGACCGATGTTGGTCGACCTGGTGCTGGCCTCCGAGGAACCAGAAGGTAAGGAAGCGGGGTATGTGCTGTTAACCAGTTGCCGGGGAGGACTGGTAGCTGAAACCCAGGTCCTTAATTTGCACGGTAGAGAGGTTGTCTTGTGGGGAAAGGCTACAGCCCTTTATGATGCCGCCGGCAACCCGGTAGGAGCTATTGAGTCGATCCGCGACATCACGGAACGTAAACGGATGGAAATGGTATTGCGGGAGAACGAGGCACGTTTACGGGAAATCACCGACAACATGTTGGACATGATTACGCGGACGGACCGCAGCGGCAGTATCTTGTATGCCAGCCCTTCCCATAAGAGTGTTTTGGGATATGAGCCCGAGGATATAGTGGGAAGGTCTGCTTTTGACTTTATTCACCCGGAAGATATAAATGATGCAGTTAAGGCGTTTTGCACCGGAATGAATACTGTTTCACCGGGCAAAGTGGAGTATCGCTTCAGGGATGCTAACGGGGATTACCGGTGGATGGAGGCTGTCGGCAATCCACTGCAGGATGATAGCGGCCGGGTTGCCGGGGCTGTGTTTGCCAGCCGCGACATCACCGAGCGCAGGCAAATTGGAGAGACCCTGGCAGCCGAAAAGGAGCGGCTGGCCGTGACCCTCGCCAGTATAGGGGACGGGGTCATTACCACGGATACGAAAGGAACCATAGTTATGCTCAACCGCGCGGGGGAAGAGATTACCGGCTGGACTCAGGAAGAAGCGAGGGGCAGGCTTCTGGTCGAGGTTATAAAAATCACTGATGAAAAGACGCAAAAATGGGAGCAAAATCCCCTGCAAAGACTGCTTAAGAACGGAAAAAACGGGAAACGGCAGGATACGGTTACCCTGGTTGCCAGGGATGGGTCCAGGAAGATCATCACCAGTAGTATTAATCCGATTACCGATGAAAGTGGCGGGAATATTGGCTTTGTTCTGGTTTTTACCGATGTGACGGAAAGGAAAAAGTTGGAAGCGAGGTCGGTCTTATCCCAGAAACTGGAAGCCATCGGACAGCTGGCAGCGGGGATTGCCCATGAGATCAATACTCCCATGCAGTATATCGGTGATAATGTACGGTTCTTACAGCAGGCGTTCGAAGATATACGAGAATATCTAAATTCTTGCCAGAAGTTCCTGGCCAGAGCGGAACAAGGAACGATTTCCGCGGATTTGATAAACCAGGTGACTCAGACAAGCGATGCCTTGGAGGTTGACTATTTGTTGGATGAGATTCCGGAAGCTATAGAGCAATCCCTGGACGGGATTGAACGGGTAAATAAACTAATACTGGCAATGAAGGATTTTTCCCATCCTCGGATAAAAGACAGGGCTTGGGCGGATATCAACCGGGGGATAGAAGGAACGGTCACCATATCCCGCAATGAATGGAAATACGTCGCCGATCTTACCCCCGATTTAGATCCCCAGCTACCCCTGGTTTACTGTGTAGCGGACGAGATAAACCAGGTTATTTTAAACATGATCATCAATGCGAGCCACGCAATTAAGGAGGCTATTGACAGGGGATTGTGTGCCCGAGGAAAGATCACCATATCAACCCGGGCCGAAGGGCGATTTATTAAGATTGTAATTTCCGATACCGGCATCGGTATTCCGCGAACAATTATCCACCGCATATACGACCCCTTTTTTACCACTAAGGAAGTTGGCAAGGGGACGGGGCAGGGGCTGGCTATAGCTCACGATATTATTGTCAATAAGCACAATGGGAGTATTGAGGCCAGTTCAGACGGAAAAAGAGGTACTACGTTCACTATATATTTACCAGTAGGTCACTTATCCGAGTGAGTAGCTGTGTTTTGGGGGAGGAAAAAACTGTGAATAGAGTCCTGTTGGTAGATGACGACCACCACACCTTGTCCGCCTATCGTAGGTTGCTGCGAAAAAAATTTGACTTGGTAACCGTAAGCCGTGCCGCAGAAGGTATCGCCGTCCTCAAAGAGCGGGGACCCTTTGCCGTGGTGGTTTCTGACTTTCGCATGCCGGAAATGGACGGTATTCAGTTCCTGTCACTGGCCCGGCAAGAGGCGCCCGACACCGTTCGTATCATGCTCACCGGGCAGGCCGATATACAGGCGGCCATAGATGCCATTAACGAAGGGAGTATTTTTCGTTTTCTTACCAAACCCTGTCCCAGCGAAGATTTTATTAAAACCCTGGCGGCAGCGGTTGAGCAATACAGGCTTGTAATGGCCGAACGCGAATTGATCGAGAAAACCTTAAAAGGAAGCATCAAACTTCTTACCGATATGCTATCGATAATTAACCCGGTAGCCTTTCGTCAATCTTCCCGCCTGCGCGAAATGGCTCGAAAGGTTGCTGCTCGTCTAAAGATCGACAACCTGTGGGAAGTAGAGCTGGCGGCCATGCTTTCACAGATTGGATGTGTTACGGTCCCCGGGGAGGTTTTGGAGAAAAGATACCGGGGAGAAGCCCTGTTCGACAGTGAACAGGAAATGTTCCTGGCCCACCCGCAAGTAGGGAGGAAACTACTGTCCAATATCCCGCGTTTGGAGAGAATAGCCGAGGCCATTGCCTATCAACTTAAACTTTTTAACGGTCAAGGCCCGCCGTATGACTCTAAAAGGGGTAATTCTATTCCTTTACTGGCCCGGATTATCAAAATAGTTCTGGATTATGATGCGTTAATGCAGGCGGGAATGAAAGAGGTACAGGCTCTCGAAACAATGTGTACACGGGAGGGCTGGTATGACCCTTATATTCTCGACGCGCTCAAGAAAGAAGTTGAGAGTACCCTGGACGCCGAGGTGGCGAGTACCGGGGAAGAATGGGTGGTAAAGTCTATCCCCGTTAAAGATATCATGGCAGGCATGGTGCTTGCAGACGATTTAAGAGATAACCGAGGTGTAATGCTAATTGCCAAAGGATATGAGATTACCGAGGTGGTCAAGATGCGTTTGCTTAACTTTGCCCGTCTGGGAGCCGTGGTTGATCCGGTTAAAGTACTGGTCAGGGTTAAGAAGAACTGACAAGCACTTGCTTGTGAAAAGAGGAGTTAACATGAGTAATAAGAAAGTGCTCTTGGTTGATGATGACCCCAATATACTTTCTGCTTACCGGAGACTCTTACGTAAAAAGTTTCATCTTGTAACCGCCGAGAGTGGAGCCGAGGGAATAGCTATTCTTGAAAAACAGGGACCGTTTGCGGTTGTAGTTACTGATTTCCGTATGCCGGGGATGAATGGGGTCGAGTTCCTCTCCGCGGCGAGGCAAATTTCTCCCGATTCAATCAGGATCATGCTCTCCGGGCAGGCTGATATGCAGGTTACTATTAATGCCATTAATGAAGGAAAAGTCTCCTATTTTCTGACCAAACCTTGTCCCAGCCAGCATCTTATCAGAACCCTTATGGAAGCAGTGGAGCAGTATGAGGTTATTACCTCCGAACGTGTCAAGCTGGAGGGGGAGAACTTACATAAAGCAATCCATGGTACGGTGCAAGCAATAGTATCGATGATCGAAAGAAGAGATCCTTATACAGCGTACCACCAGGAGCGGGTGAAGAGACTTGCCGGTGCGATAGCCGGCGAGATGGGCCTCTCCGGCGAACAGGCCGAGATACTCGTCTTGGCGGCCTCTATTCATGATCTAGGGAAGATATATGTACCGGCCGAGATTCTCACCAAGCCGGGACACATCACAGACCTAGAAAGGGCTTTGATAGAGACTCACCCGCAAGTCGGTTACGATATTTTGAAGACGATAGAGTTTCCCGGTCCGGTGAGTCAAATCGTACAACAGCATCACGAGAGGCTGAACGGGTCCGGCTATCCTCTGCACCTTTCGGGTTCCCAGATCCTTATCGAAGCAAGGATACTGGGTGTAGCTGACGTAGTCGAATCACTGGCTTCACACCGGCCATACCGCCCGGCTTTTACCATAGACGAGGCTCTCGCGGAGATCAGGAAAAACCGGGGTATACTTTACGACCCGGAGGTAGTGGACGCCTGCTTAAGGGTGTTCCAAAAAGGGTTCACGTTCGACTGATATTCTCAAGGAACTGGAGGAGAAAGTCCGGCAAAGACGGTCGGGTTACAGGTAAGCGGGGACGGTTCTGACTTGCCTGACTTGATTTATTGGTGAGTGTGTTCAGTGTCTGTTTTCAGGCAGATTACACAAGTATACAATATAATCTGTCCCGGGGTATTGCCGGCCACAGGTGGCAGGGTGTAAACTTACAACGTAAACAATAGTATAACGAAGGACGAAGCAAGGGCGCTTTGATTCTCCAATACGGGGAGCAGGCGTCCTTTTCGTCGTTCGACGGCATCCAAGCACAGTAGTACCGGTTAAGGAGGTGATCCATTTGAAGAAGATTGAGGCCATTATCAGACCTTCAAAGTTGGAGGAGCTCAAAGC